>CAILHY010000021.1 GCA_903834145.1 uncultured Actinomycetes bacterium | reverse complement strand
CATCAAATGCTCACTTAGATTCAGACACCATCACACTTCTAGCTGGATAATCAGATTTAGTTAAGAAAGGCGTAGGCCAGTGCGGCAGCGCCTTTCTGGCCCCGTAATCCAATGGCAGAGACAGAGGACTTAAAATCCTCCCAGTGTGGGTTCGACCCCCACTCGGGGCACCAGTTCGCAGAAATTCTAATTCATCTGCACTCGGGCAGCGCTCTCGCTCCTACTGCCTCTGTCATTGGGCTGGCGGATCAATGTAGATCGCCCATTGTTAGATTCTTACACTCAGGGTTTAGGTTGCGTACCAAGCACTAAGCGGTATTACCTAAAGAAGTTAGAATTCATCTATGAAATTGATTCGGATTCTCTTAATCCCTTTAGTTTCCGTTCTAACTCTTGCGCTTATTCCAACTGCGATTGGTGACATAGATCGATCATCAAGTATGCAAAAGGCATTGCGCCCATGCATGAATACTTCAGAGTTAGACTGTATAGAGTCCCTGCTTGTTTTGTACCCAAATGGAAAATCTTCTAGTCTGCAACTACTTCAACCGGCTTCAGGGAATTTTCTCGACGAGTATGGTCAAACCAT
The DNA here is from genome assembly GCA_903834145.1 of uncultured Actinomycetes bacterium. GTDB lineage: Bacteria > Actinomycetota > Actinomycetes > Nanopelagicales > Nanopelagicaceae > QYPT01. The sequence continues at coordinate 44,024 of CAILHY010000021.1, read as the reverse complement.
CGACAACAGTGGCTCGGTTTGGACTTACAAGGATTTGAATGCCGTTACGCGTAAATTAGTAGTTACAGCTTCATTAAATGGTGAGAATTATATAAGTCCAGTTTATAAAAAGAGCTATCCAGCAATGTGGTTCACATTTCTAGATATTGATCCTTCCGAAATAAAGTCTGGTGAAAAATTTAAATTGGTGCTACGAACTTCCTGGTTGAAACCGGAAGAAGTTGGATTATATGGCGCAAATGCATCTTATTCTGAGGAGAAGCTTGCTGTCGGTAGTCGCTACACTTTTATTGCAAGCCCATTCCTTTCCACATCCCTGAATTCGGCTGAGAAGTACGCACTCTTAAATACTCCCGTACAGGACACAACAATTTCTGATGGAGAGCGCCCAGTTCTCTATTTTGTTATCGATCACTTAAGTTCAATTAGCGGAGGGTCTTTTTGGGATCCTACCTGCGGGGGATTTGGATATCCGGTCACATCTACCAATGCAATTGGTGCTGGACAGCCATATATGTCAGACAATGAAACGTTAAAGTTTAATATAGGTGCTCCACATAAATTGTCTACGGGAGAGGTTAATCAAGGGTTCTTCACCGCTGACATTCCCATCGCGTATCTGGATTGCAGATGGCCACAAAACGTTTTAACAAAATCACCTCGTGTAGAAATTTCTGTTGTTAACACAGATGGAACGGTACAAATTGCGACAACTTCTGTGAATATTGAAAGGGGAATATTAAGAGTTAAAGCGTTTGGTTTTCACTACAGTTCGCCCACGATTATCTTAAAAGCGTCAAATGACCTATCGCTTTCGGCTCTGGTAACCATCCCTGAGGTAAAAAAAGTTGCATCGAAAATGTCGACCATTATCTGTATAAAAGGCGATGCCACCAAGAAAGTAAGTGCAGTTAAACCTGTGTGCCCAACTGGCTACAAGAAAAAGTAGACAAGCCGAAACGTTGGTGATTGGCCTGCACCGTAAATTCTGGACTATTCGATCTGTGGCGTGCTGGCTTGAGACTTACCGACCCCCACTCGGGGCACGCAATTATTCGGACTCCGATTTCTCTCAGCCAAGGCTCAGGATATTCTCGTCCTAATCGAGGTTCCTTCTTCTACTCTTCACAAAACTCGAGGACCTACGACAAGGATTAGTCATGAAACTACAAAAAAGCATTGCAACCGCACTCACTGTCATTCTCACCGGTGGCATGGGGATTCTTAGCGTTGAGGCAGCTGGCGCTTCTTCTCCAACATGCGCTTCAATCACAAAGGCCGTCGTCGTGGCAGATGGATACACACTGGCAACGGGCCCAAAAATTACTGCGTATAACTACAAAACCGTTTCAGCTAATCAGGCCAATGCTCTTGGCACTACGATCGATTTCGGTGCAAAGGCGCTCGTCGTTGGTTGCGTAAGCCCGGCCGATATTGCAAAACTTTCTGTTACAGCTCAAGGTAAAAGCAAGCCGGCGATGACCGCTACTCAATACCTGTCTTACATGGCAAAGCAATCTGCCGGGGCCATGAAAAACACTCCCGTTGGCGGAGTCGCTGACTATTTAGATTTGGGTAACGGCAAAGAAGATGGCGTTGGATCCACACTTACTGCCGGAAGCATTCGCCTAGATGCATGGGTTGCTGGCGGAAAGTTCATCATTTTGACTTTCTCTGCACCGGCATCAGCCACACCTTCACAATCTCTATTAGCATTCATTAAGTCAACAAACACGCTTCTATAGAAGACGAGCATCAAGTTCGGCACCCACACGTTATGCAGCATTGCTGTTGGATTCGTGTGGGTGTTTTTCTATTTCACTACACCTGTGCTTGCATTCTCGCAAGAGGAACGAAATACCAAGGTATGGCCTCACCCCCGGTCGGGATTACGGTACTTGGAGGTCTTTTCCCGAACAATTGATATTCACTTTCGAAGCCATTAGTTCTTTTAATTGGAAAGTTGCGTTTGTAACAATTAAATAACTTTGGCAAAACTATGTATTTAACATTAAGTATGAAGTATAAATATCCAGGGTTCGATTTTCGACCCACTGTCAGGAGGATATATGAAAGCACTTCGCTTAAAGGTTGGCATCTCTGCCATCGCATTACTTGCATCTGCTTCTGTTGCTGTAGTTAGTACTACTCCCGCCACAGCTGCAGCAACAACCCGTTGGTGTGCAGGCGTAAAGATCGCCGCATTCCCAGGTGGACCGCAAGGCGGAACTTTTGCCGTGAACGTTTATAACGGTCAAGTTCAAGCAGCCAGAGATCTCGGCGCAACAGTTAAATATTATTGGTCAAACTGGGACCCAAGCCTTATGACATCACAGCTCAAAGAAGCTATTGCTTCTAAGCCAGATGGAATTGCCGGCATCGTCGGTTTGATCGGTGATGCATCTGCTGGTCCAATCATCAAAGATGCATTTAGCAAGGGAATTGTTGTTGCTAACGCAAACTCACAACTTCCAGTGTTGACACCATCATATGCTGCTTCAGGTATGGGCTTCGTTGGAGCTACAAACTACAAAGCAGGCTTCGATCTAGCTAACGAAGCAATCAAGCGCGGCAAACTTGCTAGCGGCGGAAGTGCATTCGTGTGGGGCCTTAAGGGCGCTGCAGGAGATCGTGCACAACGCACAATTGGAATCATTGATGCATTAACAAAGGCCGGAATCAAGGTTGTTTATCAAGAGATTGATCAAGCAACTAATACAACTCCTGCCTCTGGTGCACCAACATTCGTTGGAGTTATGCAAGCACACCCAGATATCAAGTCAGTATTCCTTGATCACGGTGGTTTGACAGCAACTGCAGAGACTTACCTAAAGGCAGCAAGCATTAAGCCAGGCGGAGTTTATGTAGCAGGCTTCGACATGTCACCAGCTGTTGGTACCGCAATTAAGTCCGGATACCTCAGCTTGGTAATTGATCAGCAAGAATGGCTACAAGGATACTTGCCAATTCTTCAGGTCTGCTTGACAAAGAAGTACGCATTCGCAGGATTGGATATCAATACTGCAGGCGGATTCATTGACAGCTCAAACGTTGCAATCATTGCTCCACTTGCAGCAAAGCTCATTCGTTAATTCGTTAACGAGAAATAAATATCGAAAGTAAGGTAAGGACCGGCTGGGGTGTAAAAACTCCAGTCGGTCCCCTCCGAATTAACATTGTTCTCATTGAGTAATAGCGAGAGGCCACATTAATGAACAGCCAGCAACCAGTTATCCAATTGAAGAATGTCTCTAAGACATTTGGTGAGGTGCGTTCACTCTCTGACGTGAACTTGGAAATTTTTCCAGGTGAGATCGTTGGATTGCTTGGAGATAACGGCGCAGGTAAATCCACTTTGGTAAAGACGATCATGGGCTTTCATAAGCCTGATGATGGCGGTGAGATTTGGTTTAAAGGTGAGAAGATCACCGATTGGAGCGTTGCAAAAGCACGATCACTTGGAATTGAAACCATTTATCAGGAACGCGCACTTTGTGAGCAGCAACCCATTTGGCGCAACATGTATATGGGACGCGAAATCGTCAATCGTTTCGGAATGCTCAATGTCAAAGCGATGAAGGCGGAAGCCACCAGGCTCATGAGTGAACACATGGGCTTCACGTCGGTCGCAGTACACCCAGATAATCCGGTCCAAACTATGTCAGGTGGAGAAAAACAAGGTGTTGCGATTACCCGCGCCTTGCACTTTGAAGCCGAACTAGTGATCTTGGATGAGCCAACAGTTGGGCTCTCACTTTCTGAAACCAAGAAGACGCTCGATTTTGTTCAGAATATTAAAAAATCAGGTCGTTCGGCAATTTTTATTGATCACAATATTTTCCATATCTATCCTGCCGTTGATCGCATGATTGTTCTGGATCGAGGCAAAGTTGCAGGTATGTACAAGAAGAGTGAAATAACAATGGACGAGTTAATTGAGAGCATGTATCGCGTTGCTCGCACCGGAAATTTGAAGGAGCAAAACTAATGTCGCAAGATAGCCAAGAAGTTAAGCCAAAAGCCAATGCAGCTCGCCCGCCGTCATTTTGGCGACGTTTTGGTATGCAATTTGGTATCTGGTCCGTTGGAATCGTTATGTGGTTGGCCTTCGTTATCTCCGCGCCAAGCTCCTTTACTCACCCAGAGATTTACTTAGCATTTGCTGCCACAACTCCGATTTTCGCGTTGATGGCTATTCCGCTTACTTTGGTGGTCATAACAGGGGAGATCGACCTTTCCTTCCCGTCAATCATGGCGCTCTCAACCTGCGCTTTTGCGAAGACCGTCTCAGGAGGGGCACCGATTTTTGTTGGTGTACTCGCGGCTGTTGCCATGGGACTAGCTTGTGGATTCATTAATGGTTATCTCGTTACTGCTTTCAATATTCCTTCGCTCGTTATTACCATCGGCACTCAATTCCTCTTTCTTGGCTTAGAGCTAGCTTGGACCAATGGTTCTGGCGCAGATCTCACCGATCCTAAGTTCAACCTCATCGATAAGTTGTTGGTTGGCCGTACATTCTTTGGAATTGCAAACCAGTTCTGGTGGACAATATTTGCAACCGGTGTTCTCTGGTTAGTTCTCAATAGATCAAAATTTGGCTCGCATGTATTCCTTACGGGTGATAACAAAATTTCAGCGCAGCTTATGGGTGTCAACGTCAATCGCGTGAAGCGTTGGAGTTTTGCCTTGGTGGGAGTTTTCTCGGCTCTTGCAGGAATGATCGGTTCTTTCGAGGTTTCATACTTCTGGCCAACAATGGGTGGAGGTTTACTTCTTAACTCTATTGCTGCTGTTTTCTTGGGGGGTACTAGCGTATTTGGTGGAACCGGAACTGTTACCGGCACCTTTGTGGGCGCCTTCATCATTGGGGCAATCAACGCAGGAATTGTTGCTGCAGGAATTAACGCCTTCTACACCCAAGTCTTCTTTGGATTAGTAATCATTGCGTCGGTAATCCTGCAAGCAATCATTAGCAGAAGAGTCAAGAAGTAACGATCGAACGCCATTCCCCATGACATCCACGATCGAAGGGGTTTGTCCAGTATTGGCAGTGCCTTTCACCAACGAAGGCGAAGTTGATTATGAAAGTTTTGCTTCGTTGGTTGAATGGATTATCTCCATTGGCACTAAGTCCACGCTCTTCTTTGGCGTGGCAAGTGAGAACATCAAACTCTCGGATCCCGAACGATATTCACTTTTAGAGATGCTGCTGGATTTACGGCAAGGTTCGCAGTTGCAAGTTATCGCCTCCGTCGCTGACCATTCGGCGGAATTAGCGGTGAAACGCGCTCACGATTATCAGTCGATGGGTGTTGATTACATAAATATCTTGCCCCCTACATTCTTCGCGCCAACTAGCGACCAAGTCAGGAAACATATTTCAATGATTCTTGGCGCTGTGAGCATACCTACCGTAATTCAGCATCTGCCTCAGGCTGGTGGTATGCAAGATGTGGGAGAGCTTCTCAAGTTGGCGGATCAATTTCCTAATATGCGCATAATTAAATGTGAAGCGAACCCTCCGATGGAATCAATAGTAAAAGTGCGCGAGGTGACGAACGACAGAGTAAAAACATTGATTGGCTGGGGCGGAATTTATTGGAAGGATGGCGTCAAAGCAGGTGCTCAGGGCATACAACCAGGTTGTGGCTTAACTGATCTTTATCACTGGGCGCAAGTGGCCTTATCTGATGGCGATGACGTTGAATTTGCAGCCCGCCTCGATAAATTTATTCCTTATATTGCTACCTGGCTTCAAGACCTAGAACTGCTAATTGCGGTAGAAAAACGAATTCTGCAACGCAGAGGAATTATTGCTACGGACTATTGTCGAAATCCCACCTCGAAGATAACCGCGCAGAACGAAAGAGAAATTGCCGAAGTTCTAGCATTGGTGGAATCGGTGGCAACGAATGTGTGATCATCAGTTTTCAAAAATCCATAACGTCATCGGAAAAGTACGAGGTGCACAGGAATGAAGATCACGAAGATAACTTCCACAGTTGTTAATGCGAAAATGCGAAACTGGGTAATAGTTCGTGTCTACACCGATGTTGCCGGGCTCATTGGAATCGGTGAAGCTACCGTGGAATTCCAGGCCCAAGCCGTTGTCGGTGCGATCGATGATTTGGCACCACTTATCGTTGGGCGCGATCCTCGTGAGATCGAAAGAAATTGGCAGATCCTTTATAGACATCCCTTTTTTAAAGGTGGCGTTGTAACAATGTCGGCCATCAGTGGCATCGATCAGGCACTGTGGGATATTTCGGCAAAAGACCTCAACGTTCCCCTGTACCGAATCTTGGGTGGTTTGGCCAGAGACCGAGTTCGGATGTATGACCATCTTGGCGGAGGTAATTCAGATGCTGTTTACAACTCCGATTCCGGATCTTCCTTTGCGGAAAAGATGAAGAAGAGTATTTCCGATGGTTTCACGGCGGTAAAGATCCTCGCTGTTCCCAAGTCAGGTCCGTTAGGCGAAGCTGAGAATCTTCGTCACGCCGGGGAACTCATGGAAGCTGCGCGCAGCGCTGCGGGGCCAGATGTCGACATCATGATCGATTTCCACGGCCGCACTACGGCCGCACAAGCAATTGCATACTCCAGAGTGTTAGAACCATTTAATCCGCTCTTTTTAGAGGAAGTGGTTCAACCTGATCAAGTAGAAGCTATGAAAGTGGCCCGTGCTGGGATACGGGTTCCGCTAGCTGCTGGTGAGCGGCTCCTTACACGGGCGGACTTCTTGCCGATATTGGAAGCTGGACTCATTGATGTGGCACAACCTGATGTTTGTCATGCTGGCGGCGTTACCGAAATTCGTCGGATCGCCTCCTTGTGCGAGACGTACGGCGTAACAATGGCGCCACATAATCCGCTTGGCCCCATCGCAACAATGGTCAACGTGCACCTTGGTCTGACGATTCCTAACTTTCTTATTCAAGAGGTTATGCGTGCGGATGTTCCCTGGCGCAATGAAGTTTTTACTGGTGTCCCAGAAATTGAAGATGGCTTTATCTATCCACCTACGGCTGCAGGTATCGGCGTAGAGATGGATGAAATTCTTGCAGCGGAGCATCCCTTCAATGCAGTTTCAGCAACACAATGGTTTCACAATGACGGCTCTGTAGCGGACTGGTAAAAGGAGAAAAATATGAATCTAAATGGTCAACACATTTTCGTAACGGGCGGAGCCGATGGAATTGGCGCTGCGATAGTTTTGGATACTTTACAAGCCGGAGCGCGTACTTCTTTTTGCGACATCAATGAAGCCAAGGGCCAGGCCTACGTGGCCGCTTTGACATCACAAGGGTTTGATGTTCGTTTTGCGAAGGCAGATGTAGGTCAGTTTGAATCGCTCAAGATTGCCCACGACATACTTGTGAGCGAATTTGGTCCAGTTAACGGCGCAGTAAATAATGCCGGCGTTAATTCCAACGCCGATCCGGTTGAAATGACCGATGACGAGTGGAATAAGTTTATGAATGTCGATCTGAAAAGTGTTTGGCACACAGCAAAATTAGTTTTACCTGCCATGCGCGCTGCTAAGAAAGGTTCGATCGTTAACATCGCATCGATCCATGCGCGTATGACTTATCCAAAATACTTTCCGTACGCCGCTGCAAAATCAGGTGTTATTGGGCTAACGCATAACTTGGCTCTTGATGAAGGCGCAAACAACATCCGAACGAATGCTGTTTCCCCTGGATACACACTGACTCCACTCTTGCAGGAGTGGTTTGATCGCCTACCTGAAAAAGCTGCCGAATCGATGGCCGTTCAACCCATGGCTCGAATGGGTGAACCATCCGAGATTGCAAAAGTCGTCACATTCTTGCTTTCGGACGCGGCCTCATTCGTGAATGGAGCCGATTGGATTGTTGATGGCGGACTTCACGCGAGATTCGCCTAGAAGGCGCCCCCATGACGAATAATCGCGCCCAAAATCCATTGACATTAGATTCTTCATACTAAAGTATTTAACGATGACATCCCAAGCACATCCATCAAAAGCCGGGGCCTTGGCCTCACTTCGCGTTATCGATGCCACCCAGATGTTGGCGGGTCCTTTGGCTGGCACAAGACTTGGCGACCTTGGTGCCGATGTCATCAAGATCGAACCGCCAACGATTGGTGAGTTTAATCGAACCCGAGGCTTTGAAGATCAACAGAGCAATGGTGAAATGACAACCTACTTGGCTGTTAACCGAAACAAACGTTCTTTAGCAATCGATTTAAAGAATCCGGAAGCCAAAGAAATAATGTATGAATTGATCAAGAATTCAGATGTCTTTCTACAAAATTTTCGACATGGAACTGCGGCACGACTTGGCATTGGTTATGAGGATTTGAAAAAAATAAATCCTCGGATTATCTATTGCTCTATCTCTGGATACGGATCTACCGGACCATATAAGAATCGTCCAGGTCAAGATCTGATCGTTCAAGGCTACAGCGGCTCGATGTTTAGCGTGGGTGCACTAGGTGATGACCCAACACCTAGCGCGCTGTGGGGCGCTGATGTCATGACGGGTTATCAAGCAGTGATTGGGATTCTGGCCGCCGTTGAATCGCGTCATACCACCGGAGTCGGACAACACGTTGAAATCGATATGTTATCTGTTGTAATGGATTGCCAGCTTCAAGAGTTTGTAACCTTCTTAAATGCAGGACGAATGCCACGCCGTCTTAATGAGCGGAGTGCCCACGGTTCAATTCCGGCTCCGTATGGCGTTTACAAGACAAAAGATGCATGGCTGACCTTGGCGATGGTGCCTCTCAATATCCTGGGAGAGATTCTAGATAACGAATGGTTGCGTTCACTCACGCATTACAACGCAGGGCATGAGCACCGTGATGATGTTTATAAATTAATTCGTCACAGCTTCGAAGACAAGACAACGGATGAGTGGATTGAAATCTGCGACAAGGCTGGTGCCTGGTGTGGGCCTGTCTACAATTATGAAGACCTAGTGAAAGACCGCCACATTATTGAAGACAACTACATCTGGGAACAACCGCAATTTCGTGGGGGCTCGGCAAAAACTATTCGCCCACCACTTCGTCTTTCCGAAACTCCGCCCGCGATCACTCGAGGTGCGCCTGCCCTGGGTGAACACACACGAGAGATCTTGGCTCAAATTTTGGGATATTCAGATACGAAAATTGATCAGTTAATCCAATCAAACGCAGTTGCATCGGTGAAGGAGTAGTACATGAGCGCAAAACTCTCTGGCAGTGTTGACCTTGAAATTCACGGAGCGACAGCGCATCTGATTCTCAATCGGCCCGAAAAGATCAATGCCATGACCGTAGTCATGGATGAGCAGATGAATTCATACATCGGGCAGATCAATAACAACTTGGCAATCAGATCCGTTGTTCTCTACGGAAAGGGCGAGAAAGGCTTTTGCGCCGGGAGTGACCTCACAGAGCTCGATGAGTATGGAAGCAACTGGGAGTACCGCAACAGATTCTCTCGAAATCTTGATTATGCCCGTGCCATTTGGTTGATCAAGAAGCCTGTTGTTGCCGCGCTTCACGGTTGGGTCATAGGTGGCGGATTAGAGATGGCATGCGCGTCGGATGTTCGCATTTCTACCCCTGAGGCAAAATATATGGCTGGAGAAATTCGTTGGGGCTGGCACGGCGGGTCTGGGCAGACACAATTGCTTACTCATACGGTTGGACCGGGCAATGCCTCACTTTTCTTATTACATGGCGAGGCAGTTACTGCAGATGTTGCATTGCGTATGGGATTGGTACAGGAATTGGTGAGCGGGGACCAAGTTCTTAGTAGAGCAATTGAAATTGCCGACTCTATTGCCGAGAAAGCCCCAATCGCAGCTCAGATGACAAAACATATGATCCGCATGGCGCAAAATACGCCACTGGATATTGGTTTACTTTACGAAAATGATTCTTTTTCTTATTGCATGACAACAGAAGATGCGGCAGAAGGTCAACGAGCCTTCGCCGAAAAACGTAAACCAGAATTCAAGGGGCGCTAAATATGAGTAGAGCACCTTCGCTTCCAAATCGTGAAGATCGTCTAGTTTTGTTGTCACAGATCGGCAAGTCCCTCACTGATATGCGCTACAGCACCTGGAATTTTGGTGACTCCACGGGCTTTGAAGGAATTATTGAAACAGGGAAACTATTGGGAGACCCCACTTATCTAGCTTTCGCACATGGCTGGATGCGCTCCTGGGCGACTCGACAGACACCATTCAAAAGAATGGACGCCACTGCGCCAGGAATGGCGATGGTGGAAGTTGCCACGTTAACTGGCGACACCGTTTTATTGGAAGCCCTGATTCCACTTGCGCGATATCTCATGAGTCGCACCGTTGATCGTGGCATTTATGACACGTGGGAATCGCTCTGCTTAATTCCACCGTACGGGGGAGAAGCGCTACCTCCTTATGAAGCCGCGCTACTTGCCGAACCACCGGGGGGCACGTGCGTTGATTGTCTGCACTTTGATCCACCCTTCTTCACTGCGTTGGGTAAGGCTCTGGAAAATCAAGAGTTCACTGAAGTAGGCGTCACACAGGCACTTGCATATGTTGATGCGTTGCAAACCCCCGAGGGAATATTCGATCACTTCTTCCTCAATGGAGTTCCAGGAACGTTTGGCCCAGCATGGGGGCGAGGCCAAGGGTGGTCAATGCTTGGGTTACTCGATGTTTTACATAACATTCCACAAGATCACGAACACCGCTCTCGTTTAGTTGAAGCTCTCACGAAACAAATTTATAGAATGATCGAGCTGCAAAGAGAAGATGGTCGTTGGTTTTGCGTAGTTGATAGCGAGCGATCTGGCGAAGAGGGTTCTACTGCAGCCTTTATGGCTACAGGATTCGCACGAGCAATCAAGATGGGAATTGTTGATGAAGCGCTCGTTAAGCCCGCTCTTATTGCGGCATTAGCCGGTGCTATCGCAGACACAGATGAAAACGGCCACCTACTTAATGTTACGGCTGCGGTTATGGCTTCGACTCGAAAGTCCCACTATGAATTCACCCCACGTGGATTTCTTGTTCCATGGGGCCAGGGGCCTTTGGCTCTTGCTATATGTGAGGCAGACTCCCTTTTATGAGAACTGCCGTTGCCAGAAACCTTCCTGCTCAAATAATTTCTACCTTAGGAAGTCAGATTGTCTCTGGGAAAATTCCCGCCGGATCAATCTTGACAGCTGATTCCTTAGAATTGCAATTTAGCGTGAGCCGAACCGTCGTTCGTGAAGCACTCAAGGTTTTACATGACAAACGTCTTACTCGTGCTCGTACGAAAATTGGCACGATCGTTTTGGGTCGTAATGAATGGAATCTCTTAGATCCAGATGTCATCCACTGGCTCAACGATTCAGGGCTCGTTCCTGAGTTAGTGAAAGATTTAGAAGAAGTCCGGTCGAGCTATGAACCTTGGGTGGCTCGGATAGCGGCTAAACGTCGAGGCACCAAAGATATAAATGCTTTGACGGCGGCTATGAAGCGCATGACCGATGCTTTTCATGAAGATGGACCAGATTCTCCGATCATAGGAGAGGCGGATTCAGAATTTCATCAGGCCTTGTTAGATGCAACCCAGAATGAATTGATGAAGCAGATGGGGCTTCTCTTTATTCCTTTGCTCAAGATACGAGATGAGATGGTTCGCCACGTGATTTCCAATGGTGATTTTTTGACTACCCATCAAGCCACTTTAGATGCAATCATTGATGAGGATGCAGATGCAGCTGAGATTGCGATGCGCGCCTTACTTGAGGAAGCCACGCGCTCGTCAAATACTTTTCGCAAGAAAGCGCGTAAATGAAGTTCACAATCCCGAAGTTGCCCGACGAACTCGTCTTTGAAGTTGTTGATCGAATCGGAACGATCACATTAAATCGCCCTGAAAAACTCAACACTATGACGCCTGCAATGGGACAAGCGCTGATCGAACTCGTGAACTATATAAATAATGATCCCGAAATTCGGGTAATCATTTTAACTGGGACGGGATCGAAAGCATTCTCTGCAGGTAGTGATGTAAAAGTTTTGGATGACTACGGTTCAAATTGGGAGCTGCGAAATCGTGTGGATTATGCCCGCGGAATATGGCAAATTCGCAAGCCGGTTATTGCGAAGATTCGCGGGTACTGCATTGGTGGCGGTTTAGAGATGGCGCTTATGTCTGATATTCGATACGCCACCGTCGAATCGAAATTCGGTGCGGGTGAAATCAAATTGGGCTGGCATGGTGGTGCCGGAAATACTCAACTGTTGCCAAGAATTATGAGCACAGGAAAAGCTCTAGAAATGTTGTTAACAGGTGATTTAGTTTCTGCCGCTGATGCAGAACGAAAGGGTCTGGTAGATCGGCTTTTGGAAGAAAGCGAAATCGACGAAGCGGTCGCCAATTTGGCCTCACGAATTGCGATGAACGCGCCGATTGCAACTGAATTAGCTAAGCACTTGGTGCGAATTTCCATGTCTACTGCAGTGGATATTGGACTTCAATATGAGAATGACACCTTCGCCTATTGCTTCACAACGGAGGATAGCGATGAAGGGCGCGCGGCATTTATAGAAAAACGTCAACCGCAATTCAAGGGGAGGTAGCAATGGAAATATTGCCGGGGATACATAGAGTGGAATGCCCAATCGGGCCGCGTTACGTTGCCCTGTACTTGGTTGTCGGAGATGACTACACGCTATTGCTGGACACAGGATTTGATCAATCCATTCGAGAAACCCTTATTCCTTATATGAATGCTCACTCGCTTTCTCTCGAGAAGGTTCGTTATGCAATAAATACTCACTCAGATTATGACCACACCGGCGGAAATAAAGCAGTGAAGGAATTGATGCCGAACGCTTTGATTTGCTGTGGAGAGCGCGATCGCGACATGATCGTTGATTTGTCAAAGATGGTAGATGATCGCTATAACGAATTCTCCAAGGAGCATGGTTTTGCTGAATCTCAAGAAGCTGTTGATTTCATTGGGACAGTGGCTTTTGAGACTTCCGTTGATATTGGTTTCGCCGGAAACGAGCGCATTGACCTTGGCAATCGTTGTGTGCAGATATTGCATACGCCTGGGCATTCCTGGGGTCACCTATCGATACTCGATGAAACTACTGGCGCCATGATGATTGGTGATGCCGTGCTCGGACAATCCGTTTTGCTGGCAACAGGTGAACATGCCTTCCCGCCGACCTACCGATTTGTTGAAGCGTATCGATCCACGATTCGGATGATTAAAGGTTTGCATCCTGCCGAGATCCTTACCTCGCACTATCCACGCTACGTCGGACAAGATGGCATAGATTTTCTTGACATATCCTTGAGCTATACAGACCTGGTTGAGAGCGTAACTTTGGAGACTCTTACAAAGAGCGCCAAACCCATTTCGCTATTAGAGATCATTGAAATCTCTCACGATCGACTTGGAGTCTGGCCAGATCCCGCCTACAAGTATTTGGTTTACCCCGTTCTTGGCGCTCTTGAAGTGTTGGTTTCATACGGAAAAGTTGTAAAGAGTACTTCTTCTACCGGCATAGCCCTCTACAAGTAAGCGAGCACATGACGATAAAGAATCAGATCGATCCCGAACTCAAGGTTGCGTTAGCCGCTCATCTGGAAAGATTTCCAGGCGGTCTTGGAGTGCTAAAGGATCCCGTTGAAAGACGAACGGCGCATTTGGAATCCTTGCAAGCCGCAAGCGCTGATACTCCAGAGAATGTGAATGTCACTAAAGAAGATCTCGTAATCCCTCAATTATCTGGTGCAGGCACAACTCCGATTCGCATATACCGTCCGAAGAATGGTTCGGGAGTGCTACCCGCGATATTGGCTATTCATGGTGGTGGAATGTTCATGGGAAGCATTGCCGCCGATGATGCACATGCGAGCACGCTATGTGAGGATTCCGGAACAGTGACAATCGCTATCGATTATCGATTGGCTCCTGAATTCCCATATCCTGCAGGTTTGGAAGATTGCTATGCCGCGTTGGAATGGATAGTTGCAAACGCGCAAGATTTGGCGATTGATCCTAAAAAGATTGCGGTGTATGGCGAGAGCGCCGGCGGTAACTTGGCTTTGGCCTTGGGGTTGATGGCTCGTGATCGTGGTGGTCCTGAGATTGCTTTTCTTGCGCCCATTTATCCCATGGTTGATGATCGAAGTACCACGGTTTCATCCTTCGAAGTTGTTGATGTTGGTGTCTGGGATCGACACGAACAACTTGAAGCATGGCGGTGGTATCTCGGATCCACCACTGAAATTAGTGATGTTCCTGCTTATGCAGCTCCGGCACGTGCGGTTGATTTCTCAAACTTGCCTCCAACTTTTATTGATGTCGGAACTGTGGATCTATTCCGCGACGAAGTAATTGAGTTGGTTGGACGCATCGCAAGTTCTGGTGTGCCCATTGAATTCCACCTCTACCCGGGCGCCTTTCACGCAGCAGAGTTATTTGCTCCCGAGGCTGCCCTGTCTCAACTCATTTGGAAAAACCGCATCTTGGCAATCAAAAAGGCGCTGTTTTCACATTAGTCCAACATCACATGGATTCTGGGAATAAACTTTCAGACGGGCGAGTTCTTGATTGAGTACTCAACACATGCGTTGAGCAGAAGTGATCCAGCAGAAGGTTGACTCGCACACATGTTCAAGCCCGCAGATTCCTCAGTAACCCTTAGCCCATTGATTGCCAACCGATGGAGCCCGCGTTCCTTCGACGCGGTTGCTGAAATATCAGATGGTGATATTGCTGCGATTCTGGAAGCCGGTCGTTGGTCACCTTCGACAAACAATCAACAACCTTGGCGATTCATTGTTGCAAAGCGCGGGGATACGCATTTTGAAAATCTGAGTAAACATTTCGCAGGATTTAATGCGGCGTGGGCACCAACCGCTTCTGCTTTAGTTCTCGTTGCTGCGGTGACGACAAATGACGATGGCTCGGCTCGCCCCTTTGCACTTTATGATGCAGGTCTTGCGAGTGCTTTCATGACTATGGAAGCGAATCATCGTGGCATTGCTGTTCACCCGATTGCCGGGTATGACCGGGAAAAAGTGAAGGCCGAATATTCACTTCCTGATAACTACCTACAGACGGCAATCTTGGTATTAGGTACCCAGGCATCGCCAGATCAATTGTCTGACCCAGCATTGCAAGAGCGCGAAAAGGCTCCACGCGTTCGATTGCCACTTTCCGAGTTGGTTATCGCAGGGCTACCTGGCGCCTAAGTCTTCCTTTTTGGCCTGAGAGGGCTTCTTTCTATGCTCATTCCCAGCCTGTGAGCGTCTTCCACGCTTGCTGGGAAGAATCTGCAACCTAGGATTGTTCTACTACTGATGGATCTTCCATCGGCTACAGAAGGAGACAAGAGACTATGCAAAGCTCAAACCCTGTCTTGGGAAGAGCCTTTAATCAACGCGGCTTCGCATCTATGAATCCTGGAGCAACTATCCAGCAGGTGGCACCCGTTGATTCACCACAAACGCTAGAGAATCTTTACAACGCACCAGCGGCTTCATCACTTCGTACCGGTCGCATGACCATTGATGATGTTGTTACTCGTACCGGAATCCTCTTTGGAATCTTGGTCATCACTGGCGCTGCTGCTTGGACACTCAACCTTGGCGGTGGATTCTTGATGGTTGGTTTCCTTGGCGGATTCGTTCTTGCGATGGTCAATACATTTAGTAAGACCGTTCGTCCTGCGTTGATCATTGCTTATGCAGCACTCGAAGGATTAGCACTGGGCGCACTCAGTCATGTGTACAACACTATTTACCCAGGGATCGTAAGCCAAGCAATCCTTGGAACACTCGCCGCATTCGTTGGCGTTCTCTTCGCTTATCGCAGTGGACGCGTTCGCGTAACACCACGTTTTAATCGCATGGTGATGGGCGCAGCAATTGGGTACTTGGTATTAGGTCTCATCAGCATGTTCGCTGCATTCGCTCACGTGGGTGGCGGAATGGGCCTTTATGGCGTGCATGGCCTTGGACTACTCCTTGCTCTTGCAGGTGTTGGTCTTGCTAGCGTTTTCTTGATTTTGGATTTCGATCAAATTCAAAAAGGCGTCAATGCAGGTTTACCAGAAGTTGAATCATGGCGCGCGGGTTTTGGCCTCATGGTCACGTTGGTTTGGTTGTATATGGAAGTTCTTCGCTTGCTTTCAATATTGCGAAATAGCAACTAATACAGTTTAGAAATTGGCCCTCGCCTTAATGGTGGGGGCCAATTTTTTTTATATGCCTGAACTTTCAGAAGTTGGGAATGAGCTTCCGCCGGGAAGATGGGATCTTCTCGTTTCTGGAAGGCGAAACGCTAGAAGAATGGCCAAAGAGAAGACCGCCGCTGATGTCATAAATGCCGTGCGGAATGAGAAGACATCGGACAAGAATCCAACGGTGACCGGGCCAACAATCATTCCTGCATCACCGGACATCTGAAAGAGAGCAATAACTTGCCCACTCTTTCCTCGAATGACATCTCCGACAATATTTGCCGGAGTGGTGGACAAAAAGGCTCCGCCAAGGCCCATGATGGACATGCCTGCTAAGTACATCCAGGGGTGGAGCGCAAAGACCAATATCAAAACGCCACCCATAACCACGCTTGTACCGATCAGCAATGCAATACGTCGACCTCGTCGATCAGAGAGGGCGCCTGCAGGCAATAGCAAAATCCCCTGGAAAAGTGCGGTCAAAGTAAAACCAAGACCAACAATGGATGCGGTCGAATGTAGTTCTTCGGTAACAAAGAGAGGCAAGATCGATGAGCGCAATCCAAAGAGAACCCAACTTGTGACGAAGGAAAGCATGAGCGCTGTTCGATAAGGCGCAATCCGAATTGCTTCAGCGATATGCATGGTCTCATCGTTTGAATCCTCAATTACAGAACGACGTTTACCTGGCGAGAGAAAGAGGAATCCCACCGTACCTGCACATAATAAGAATCCTGAATAAACAAAGAATGGCGCCCTCAGTGAGATACCAATAAGAATCCCACCGATTGCCGGGCCTGCAATTCCCCCGACAAGAAACGCTCCGTTATAAATAGATTGCGCCCGACCACGCATGTCATCAGATACAGAACGCATAATGATGGAACCTGCGGCAACAGAGAACATGGATGAACCGAGTCCACCAGCGGTGCGGAAGATCACAAGCTGCGAATAACTGTGAGCGATTGCGCACAGAAGCGTGAAGAAAGAAACCATGAGTATGCCAAAAGCAAACACCGGACGTTCTCCAAATTTATCTACCAGTCGTCCGGAAATGAGACCAGAGCAAAAACGCGCGATCGCAAAGGAGGAGACGATAAATCCAACGGCAGCGTTGTTTACGCCGAATGACTTGGTAAAGAGTGGAATCGCTGGAACAACAATTCCGAACCCGACGGCAACAAAGAACGCTGCACCGACGAGGACCTTAACTTCTCGCGGAAGACCCGCGAGAAGTTTTTGTTGGATCAACCAAGCGCCTCGCCAGCAGCTTCTTCTCGAGCAGCCGCGTAATCATGACTTGTACGAAGTGGAACTTCGCGAAGCATTAGCGCCAGGAGGAATCCAAGAGCCGTGATCGGTGCTGCGGCAAGGAAAACGATATGGAAAGCGTTGACGTATGCATCGAGTGCAGTGTTGTGAACTAGGACAGAAACTTTTCCAGGTGCGGAGATAATCCCCGTGATTCCCTTGGATGAAAGATCTACCCCAGCAACTGCTGATGGATTGCTCTTGGCAAGACCAGAGAATCCGCTCGCCATGTAATGGGTCAATCGGTTGTTGAGGACTGCGCCAAAGAGCGCAGTACCAAAAACGCTACCGAGGGAGCGGAAGAAGGTATTTGAACTAGTAGCAACGCCCATATCAGCGAAATCAACTGAGTTTTGGAGGGCAATAACGATGGTCTGCATGGATAGACCTAGGCCCGCGCCTACGATGATCGCGTAAATCGAGAGCTGCCAGTAAGGAGTTGTCCGAGTCAATGTGACCATCGAGAGGATTCCGATAGTCATAATTGCTGTTCCAACTACAGGGAAAATCTTATAGTGACCCTTACTGCTGATTCGCTTACCGCTGAAAATTGACATGGAGACGATACCCAACATCAACGGAATCAATTTAAGTCCAGCGGCGGTTGCAGTATTGCCCTTTACGATTTGAAGGTAAAGAGGCAACATAACAATGGCGCCGAACATTCCTGCGCCGATTACTGCTCCGAGAACTGAAGTCAAAGTAAAGGTGTGATTCTTGAAAAGACGAAGAGGCAAAATTGGCTCTTTTGCTTTGCCTTCCCAGTAAACAAATGCTCCTGACAGGGCAAGACCAGCAACGATGTATCCAATGGTGCGTGAGTCCAACCAACCGTATTCAGGTCCATAAACCGCGATACCCATGAGGATTGATGTAACACCGAGAATAAGAAGGAGTGCGCCAAGATAATCGATGGAGTGTTCGCGCTTCACTTTTGGAATATGCAAAACGGCTGAAGTGATTACGAGTGCAAGAATTCCAAATGGCAAGTTGATGTAGAAGATCCAACGCCATCCAGTGATTCCAAGAATGTGGTGGTGATCTGAGAAGAATCCGCCAAGTAGCGGACCAGCCACTGAAGAGAGTCCCCATACTGCGCCGAAGTAACCTTGATAACGACCGCGCTCGCGAGGGGGAACGATGTCACCGATGATGACGAATGTCAGCGCCATCAACCCACCAGCGCCAAGACCTTGCAATGCGCGCGTAGCAATGAGTTGAGTCATATTTGTTGCAGCACCTGCAAAGGCTGAACCGATAAGAAAGGTAACGATTGCAAATTGGAAGACAACTCGACGGCCGTAAAGGTCGGAGATCTTTCCATAGAGCGGTGTCGAGGCAGTGGAAGTAAGTAGGTAGGCCGTTACAACCCATGTGTATTCCTTGAGGCCACCGAGGTCGATGACGATTGTCTTGAGAGCAGTGGAGACGATGGTCTGATCCAAGGCTGCAAGGAGCAGCCCTGTCATAAGACCGCTCAAGATGATCATGATTTCGCGGTGGGTATGGGCTTTGGCTGGTGCTCCTGTTGCGGCGACGTGTTTGGACATTAACTGCCTTTCAGATTATTAATCGGCTTTATTCTTCGACCCTATCAAGGGGATTCACCCTGGCACGCCAGGTACTTGAAGGTTCAACTATAAGAGTAACTTTACCTTGTGAAATCAATCGTTGCAGAACATCTTGTCCGTACCTACCGCAATGGCGAAGTTAA
The DNA here is from genome assembly GCA_903834145.1 of uncultured Actinomycetes bacterium. Classification (GTDB taxonomy): domain Bacteria; phylum Actinomycetota; class Actinomycetes; order Nanopelagicales; family Nanopelagicaceae; genus QYPT01. The sequence goes on along the minus strand of CAILHY010000021.1, from coordinate 24,770 downwards.
AGCCCTGGACGATCTCAGTCTGGATGTTGAAGAGGGCACCGTTCTCAGCGTGCTCGGACCTAACGGAGCGGGGAAAACCACCGTTGTGCGGGTTCTCACGACTCTTCTCACTCCCGACTCAGGAAGCGCCACGGTGGGCGGGATAGATGTGCTGAAACACCCCGAGAAGGTCCGCGAAATTATTGGACTCTCGGGACAATATGCAGCTGTTGATGAGACGTTAACGGGCTGGGATAACTTGGTCATGTTCGGCCGCCTCTATCACTTAGGCAAAAAAGAATCAGTGGCACGTGCTGAAGAATTACTTGAGCGATTCTCACTCACTGAAAGCGCTCGCCGTCCGATCAAGACGTATTCGGGAGGAATGAGACGTCGACTTGATTTGGCTGCATCGCTGATCGTTCAACCTAAAGTTCTCTTTCTAGATGAACCAACCACCGGGCTGGACCCACGCGGTCGCCAAGAAATGTGGGGAGTTATCGAAGAACTCGTTAAAGGCGGGGTGACCTTGTTGCTAACCACGCAGTATTTGGATGAAGCCGATCAATTAGCCGACGACATCATCGTTGTTGATCATGGAAAAGTAATTGCACGCGGAACATCGGATGCGCTTAAAAAGCAAGTAGGTGGAGAGCGGCTTGAAGTAGTTGTCGATCAGGCACATATTTCTGCAACGATGGATGCGGTTGCCAAAGTCAGTGGGCATACTGCATCCCTTGATGAAGGTTTGCGAAAAGTTTCTGCTCCAGTAACTACAGGCGCAACGGCGCTGATAGAAGTATTGCGCTTGCTCGATGCTGGAGGGATTCATCCTTTGGATGTTGCATTGAAACGTCCTTCGCTAGATGACGTCTTCATGTCATTGACTGGACATGTAGCCGAGGATCAAGTTGTAGTTTCCGAAACTGGCCGTGGCAAGAAGAAGGAAAAACTAGATAAGAAGTCGGAGGCAAAGTCATGAACGCTATAACCGATGCGCTGATTATTACCAAGCGCCAACTATTGCAATTAGCACGAGTTCCTGAAGTTCTTATTTTCTCGACGATTCAACCTGTCATGTTTGTTTTGCTCTTTAGGTATGTCTTTGGTGGCTCTATAGCAACCGGCGACCCAGGCGGGTATGTCCAATTGCTCATGCCTGGAATTTTCGTGCAAACAACTGCTTTTACCCTCGCTGCTACCGCCTCCGGGCTTGCTGAGGATATGACTAAAGGCTTGATTGATCGTTTTAGGTCTTTGCCCATTTCCCGTTCCGCCCTTGTATTTGGTCGCACATTGGGAGATGGCTTGCTCAACATCGTTGTCTTGTCCGTAATGGGGCTTGCAGGATTTATTGTCGGATGGCGTCCTTCTTCAGGAATACTAAAAATCGGCTTGGCATTTATTTTCTTGTTGGCATTTGGGTATTCACTCTCTTGGGTCGGAATTTTTGCAGGACTATCGGCTCGAGATGCTCGTGTTGTACAAAACCTAAGTTTTCTCATCACTTTCCCATTGACCTTCTTATCGAATGCATTCGCCCCAACAACGGGAATGCCCCGACCGCTTCAGTATGTTGCCGAATGGAACCCTGTCTCAACGATGGTTGCTGCTTGCCGCGAACTCTTTGGATTGCAAAACCACTTTGGTGCGACGGCGCATTCATTTCCCAGCCAACATCCATTGACGATGTCTTTGGTGTACATGGTTGTTATTTTGGCAATCTTTGTTCCATTGAGTGTTCGCAAATACTCACATGCCAATAAGAAATAAAAGATTATTATCTGAGAAAAAGATTACGCGTAAAACTCTGCCTCGAGAATTGCGACTTTAATTTCTAGCCCCTTGGGTGATTTGTATGTAACAGTGTCACCGATCTTTGCACCCAGTACCGCTGCACCCAATGGTGATTTTTCGCTGTAGACATCAAGGTCTCCCGATGCGATTTCACGTGAACCAAGAAGAAACTTCATTTCATCCCCACCGATGTCAGCGGTAATGACCATTCCTGCGCCAACAAATCCTGATTCGCCAGCCGGTGGCGCGCCAATATGTGAATGCTCGAGCATGTGCTTGAGCTGGCGAATGCGAGCCTCCATCTTTCCTTGCTCTTCGCGAGCTGCGTGATATCCGCCGTTTTCTTTGAGGTCACCTTCGGCACGAGCAGTTTCAATTTTCTTGATGATCTCAGTGCGCCCCGTTGTTTCAAGGGTCTCAAGTTCGCCGCGAAGGCGATCGGCAGCCTCTTGGGTGAGCCAGGTCTGAGTTGTCATAGGACTGCGAAGGCTACTGGGTAGAGACCCAACAGCGCGAGATAGCTGCGTTTACAGGCGTATTTCGGGTAGCGATGAGGGTGGTCTTTTCAGCATGGGTCGCACCCGGAGTGAAGACATCGTTGATTTCCCCGATGACGTTTTTATCAAAATCGTGGGCAACCAGCGTGCAGGTGATCGGATCGCTGGGGGTCCGGCGATCAATGGAGTAGCGCAATGAAATGGAGCGGTCAGAGACGACGGAGAAGGAGATCAAATTGGTTCGAATCTCAGGGTTGGAATGGTGCAATCCAGCCCATGCCAGCCAACTTCCTCCGATGATCAGGAGAGTAATGGCCAACCCTTTGTATCGGGGAGGGCGGCGACCATAACGGTCATCCATAGAGAGTTCAGGCATGGGATGATTGTGACAGAGGTACGGACTGGAGTGGAAATGTCAAAGAATGTTGAGATGGGCGCGGCTGGTTCGGCCACCGTTGCACTATTGACGCTTGCCGTTGTTTTCTTGTTGCGTAGTTTCTATCGCCGCTTCACGCGCATGGAAAAACGCAAGGATGATGAGACGCAGTAACTTTCAGAGCGCCTTTGCCTACCTAGGACTTGTCGCCCTCGTTGTAGCATGTGCTTTTCTAGGCCTTTGGCAATTGCATCGTGCCCAAGCAAGCAATCGTCCTGTCATCGTTAATCAAAAGGTTGTCGCGCTGAGTGCACTGACACCTCCAAGAGTTTCTCTGAATGGTTCTGATGTATTGCGAAAAGTCACTGTTACAGGAAAATACATTTCTCGCTTTGAAGCACCGAATCAAGCAGATGCCTCGGGACGTTCGGGCACATGGGAAGTGGATTTGATGCAAGTCTCATCAACGGCAGCAATTCTTGTTGTGCGCGGACTTTGGGCCGATCGAGATGTTGTGGATTCAGCCAAGGAATTCGCGATCATCGCCAGTGTGATGCCCCATCAAAATGATGCACATGCGCAAGATTTGGTAGGAGTGTTACCCCGCATTGATAGCGCCCTCGTTGCCAATCAAACAGCGCTGGATCTCTACGACGGTTACCTTGTGATTTCACGAGAATTCTTGGTGCAGGGCGCACAAAAGAGCGAAGTTTCCCGCACCAGGATTTCTTCCCCAACTCCACAGTCGGTAATTCCGGGCTTCTACTGGCAACATATTTCCTATGTATTTATCTGGTGGTTTATGGGATGCGTGGTGCTTTACCTTCCCTTTTACCAACGTAGGATTAGGCGCAAGGACTCCGAGAAAGAGAGCGTTCAATGACATCGCAGGATAATTCACTCGATCCCATTCTTAAGCGTTATCGAATTATGGCCATCTTCTCTGGAACCATGATGCTCTTGCTCTGTTTTGTTGAGATTCCGGTGAAGCACTTTATGCATAATCCATCACTGGCAAGTCATTTGGTGTGGATCCCAGTTGTCCACGGATTCACCTATCCAATTTATGTTTTGGCCGCGATTCAATTCTGTTTTAAGGCAAGAGTGTCCTTGCCGAAAATGTTTGCATACATTTTGGCCGGCACCTTGCCCCTTGCATCTCTGGTTGCAGAGCGCCATGTCGTTTCACGTTATGGTCATAAATAAATAAATGCACAAGCGCGGTTTCATTCTCCAAAATTTTAAGAGAGCAATAAAGGCCTCCCTTTATCCGCTCTATGAGCGCCGCCTGGTTCATTCTTTGGATTTCACTCAAACCCCTCACCATGTAGGGGTAATTTTGGATGGCAATCGACGGTGGGCAAAAGCCAATCCTGATGAAGTGGGCATAACATCCTCGGCAAGAGGTCACCGCGCAGGTGCCAGCAAGATTGTTGAATTTCTAGGATGGTGTGAAGAGGCGCAAGTTCACGTGGTTACGTTGTGGTTGCTCTCCACGGAAAATCTCAATCGTCCAGAATCAGAACTCCTTCCACTTCTAGGAATCATCGGCGAAACGGTTGATGCGTTAGCGGCCACGAAGCGTTGGCGGATTAAACCCGTTGGAGCTTTGGAATTATTACCACCGACTCTGCAAAAGTCCCTAGCAATGGCTGCTACCGACAGCGCTGCATATGAGGGCGTCGAAGTAAATGTCGCTATTGGCTACGGAGGTAGGCGAGAAATTGTTGATGCCGTAAAGCAGTACTTATCTCACGAATCTGCTGCAGGGCACAGCATTGACAATGCCGCGGAGAATCTTTCCGTCGATGAAATCGGAAACTTCTTGTACACGGCCGGTCAACCCGACCCAGATTTGGTGATTAGGACTTCGGGGGAGCAGCGGCTATCAGGATTCCTCTTATGGCAAAGTGCTCATTCAGAGTTCTATTTTTGTGAGGCATATTGGCCAGATTTTCGCCGTGTTGATTTCCTTCGCGCCCTGCGTGCCTACGCCTTGCGCCACCGACGCTTTGGAAGCTAAATATTAATTTCATGTGAATTGTAAGAACCGATAGCGCGTGTCGTTGAATAACTCCAAGGATGAAGTTCTACATTTTTCCTACAGGAACTTCCGAACTAGTCCCCTCTAGTTACCTTCGAGAATAATTACAAAGAATGAGGGCGCTGCGCTTGACGGTTCAGACCGGTAAGAAGACATATGTTCTCGACACCAGTGTTTTGCTGGCGGACCCTGGCGCGCTCCTGCGATTTGCCGAACATGAAGTGGTCCTGCCTGTCGTTGTTATTAGCGAACTAGAGACCAAACGCGATCACCCCGAACTTGGCTTTTTTGCTCGAGCCGCCCTTCGAGCCCTGGATGATCTTCGTGTCACTCATGGCCGCTTAGACCAAGCCCTCACGATTACCCCCGAGGGCGGGACCCTTTCGGTGGAACTCAACCACTCAGATCTGAGCTCCTTGCCTCAAGGTTTCTTGCGCGATGGCACCAATGATTCGCGCATCCTGGCTGTTGCCAGAAACTTGATGGCCGATGGCCGAGACGTTGTTCTGGTCAGTAAAGACCTCCCTTTACGTGTAAAAGCATCCTCAATGGGGATCGAGGCCGAGGAATATCGGGCCGAGTTGGTCTCTAACAGCGGCTGGACAGGGATCATCGAAATCACCGTCGGTTCTGATGTGATTGACGCCCTCTATGCCCACGACTTTGCCGAACACGAATGCGCCCATGAATTGCCCTGCCATACCGGCGTCGTATTGCACTCGGATAAAGGAAGCGCCTTAGCCCGAGTCACCCCCGATAAGAAACTGCTCTTGGTCCGAGGCGATAGATCGGCATTTGGCTTGCATGGTCGAAGCGCTGAACAACGAGTTGCCCTGGATCTCCTGATGGATTCTGAAATCGGAATCGTCTCACTTGGAGGTCGCGCCGGAACGGGCAAGAGCGCACTTGCCTTATGTGCCGGACTCGAAGCGGTGATGGAGCGACGCCAACATAAGAAGGTGGTCATCTTCCGTCCTCTCTATCCCGTGGGCGGTCAAGAGCTCGGATACTTGCCGGGAAGTGAAAACGAAAAAATGTCACCATGGGCGCAAGCAGTTTTTGACACCTTAGGTGCATTGGTCAGCCAGCCGGTCATCGATGAAATATTGGACCGCGGACTTATTGAAGTCTTGCCGCTGACACATATTCGCGGTCGCTCTTTACATGATTCCTTTGTGATCGTGGATGAAGCCCAATCACTTGAACGAGGCGTTTTGCTCACCGTCCTTTCACGCATCGGCCAGGGCTCGCGAGTGATCATGACCCACGATGTTGCCCAGCGCGACAACCTTCGGGTGGGTCGCCATGACGGAGTCGTTGCAGTGGTGGAAACCTTGAAGGGTCATCCTCTTTTTGCTCACGTCACCCTGACGCGAAGCGAGCGCTCGCCGATCGCCGCGCTCGTTACCGAACTTCTCGAGGGCCCCGTCACCATTTAGGTCTGGGCTGAACGGGTTCATCTCTGCCTGAACGGGTTCATCGCTGGTTTTTCCTGTGTATGCCTCCCGTTGGTTTTCAGTTTCTCGCCCTGGCTCAAGGCCCGGAAGTGGCCCACAGGAGCCCGAAAAGGCTCAAGGGATAGATCACACTCACAAATCGGGCATTTCGGACTTTCCCCTGTACGACCTGGGGTTTAACTTTTCCACAGCGGATGATTTTTCTGAGAATTTCCGACACACGCGTGTTCTGATTTGCCCTTACCAGTTGCCCTTGCCACCCTTAAACCTTCTTCGGGCCAGTAATGGCTTGAGCGGTGGGCCGAGTCAGGGTGAGTCGGGTCGAAATAAGTTGAACTCAAGGAAGGAGGCGGCATGAGGAAAGCGATTAGTAGGACAAGTAAACGCTCTCTCAAGAAGGAGCACGAACTCATGCGACGTCTTCCTGGTCGTCTCTTTAGCAACTCCAAGCGAATCCTGACGTTGACCGTCACCGCCTGGGTCAGTGTTGTCTCATTGATCTTCCTAGCCACCGTTCAACCCAGCGCCTATGCCTTGGACTTTCCGATGGCTACTCACATTGCTCTCCCGGATTCACAATCCTTAACTACGGCGCCCTCATTAACGGTGGCTCTCTATAGCCAGCTTCAAACCGGTGGCGCGATTTCTTCCTCGAACGAGTTAGCCCTTGTCTCCTTCGCAAGTGCGCAGACCGAGGCAGCCCGAACTTCTGTCGGTGCTCAAGGTGTTGCCAAGGCAATCATGGCCACCGACTATAAATGGGGTACTTCGCAATTTGGATGCCTCAAGACTTTGTGGGATCGCGAGAGCCATTGGAATTACAAATCGCACAATTACAATTCTGGTGCTCACGGAATTGCTCAGGCTCTGCCGGCAATCAAAATGGAAACCATTGCCTTGGATTGGCGAACCAATCCGGTCACCCAGATTCGTTGGGGACTCGCCTATATTAATTCCAGGTATCACTCACCGTGCAAAGCGCTCTCAAAATTTCGGTGGTCTGGCTACTACTAGTCGGTCGGGTACTAGTCGGTCGGGTACTAGTCGGGACGTTTGCCAATCGACATCGGTTTTGAGGTTTCGGCGAAGAAGTCATTTCCCTTATCGTCCACCACGATGAATGCCGGGAAGTCCACCACATCGATTTTCCACACCGCCTCCATGCCCAGTTCGGCGAAGTCCAAGACCTCTACCTTCTTAATGCAATCCAAGGCCAGGCGAGCTGCCGGTCCGCCAATGGATCCCAGGTAGAAACCGCCATGGGATTTGCAGGCATCAGTGACCGCTTTGGAGCGATTTCCCTTGGCCAACATCACGAGCGAACCACCTCGGGCTTGAAAGTACTCGACATAGGAGTCCATGCGGCCGGCGGTTGTAGGTCCAAAAGATCCAGAGGCATAGCCTTCAGGAGTCTTGGCTGGCCCTGCGTAATACACCGCAAAATCTTGTAAGTAAGAGGGCATGGGCTCTCCAGCATCCATGGCCGCCTTGATCTTGGCATGGGCCAAATCGCGGGCAACGACCAAGGTTCCAGTCAAGGAAAGGCGAGTCTTTACAGGATGTCGGCTGAGCTCTTGGCGAACTTTGTCCATTCCTGCATTGAGATCGATCTTGACCACACCGTCATCACTATCGATCAGATGGGCCTCAGTGGTGTCGGGAAGGAAGCGGGCAGGGTCGCGCTCGAGTTCTTCAATGAAAATACCTTCATGGGTGATCTTGGCTTTGACCTGGCGATCGGCTGAACAGGAAACGGCGATGGAGATCGGAAGGGATGCGCCGTGTCGAGGAAGGCGAATGACGCGGACATCGTGGCAGAAATACTTTCCGCCAAATTGTGCGCCGATCCCTAAAGTGCGAGTGAGTTTGAGGACTTCCTCCTCCATCTCCAGGTCGCGGAATCCGTGGCCGGTAGCGGCATCTCCTGATGTTGGAAGTGAATCTAAATATTTCGTGCTCGCAAGTTTTGCAGTCTTCACTGTGTGCTCGGCGCTGGTGCCACCGATGACGATTGCTAAGTGATACGGAGGGCATGCTGCGGTGCCCAATGAACGCATCTTCTCTTCAAGCCACGGATAAAAACTTGCAGGATTTAAAACCGCCTTCGTCTCTTGATACAGATAGGACTTGTTTGCACTACCGCCACCCTTTGCAACAAAGAGGAATGAATATTGATCGGGGTGTTCGGTATCGGCAAAAATTTCAATCTGGGCAGGCAAGTTATTGCCTGTGTTCTTTTCCTCCCACATGGTGATGGGTGCCATCTGCGAATAACGAAGATTGAGTTTTGTATAGGCGTCATAAACACCTTGTGCTACAGCTACTTCATCTTTGCTTTGGGTGAGAACATGTTGTCCTTTCTTACCCATAACAATTGCGGTGCCTGTGTCTTGGCACATTGGCAAAACTCCACCGGCCGCAATGTTGGCATTCTTGAGAAGATCGAGAGCAACGAATCGGTCATTGGGTGATGCTTCTGGATCCTTGAGAATGTTCGCCAATTGTTGCAAGTGAGCCGGGCGCAAGAAGTGAGAGATATCGTGAAGTGCGGTTTCAGTAAGGTGCGTGATTGCTTCAGGAGTAATTTCAAGAAAGGTTTTATCGCCATGTTTAACGCTTGAAACGCCGTCTTTTCCGAGGGATCGATAAGAAGTTGTGTCATCGCCCAGTGGCAGGAGGTCAGAGTAGGAGAATGTAGGAGTCATTTCTTTGGCGCAATCGCATCGAGTTTCGCACGAGCGCCATCCAGCCATTCCTGACAAATACCTGCCAATACTTCACCGCGCTCCCACAACGAAATGGATTCTTCAAGTGTTGTACCGCCTGCCTCAAGTGCACTCACAACTTCAGTGAGTTCATCTCGGGCAGCCTCGTATGAAAGTTTCTTCTCTTTTGCCTCTGGAGTCATGAGGCAAATCTACTCTCCGGATTGACTCACAGTGGCGCTGATTTCGCCCAAGGCCAATCGCAAACGCAGGTGTTCGCCTGCAAAAAGGTTACGTGGATCACGTGCCACCGAATTATCCTGGCGCTGTACGACGGCGTAACCGCGATCCAGGGTTGCTTGCGGGGATAAAGAACGCACGCGGGCATAGACATGGACCAACTCTTCGCGGGCAAGGGCAACGGCATGGGCAGTGCTTCGATGACTTCGATCGCGAAGAGAGGCGACAACTTCAGCGCGCGTTGTTACAAGAGTGTGAGGATCTTTCAAAACGGGGCGTTGCCGAAGACCTGCGATGCGCTGACTTTCAAGTTCTAATTGATTCACGACACGTCTGCGCGCACGTTCAACTAATTGATTAATCAGAGCCGACTCTTCAGCGATATCAGGGACAACTTTCTTGGCAGCATCCGTTGGCGTAGATGCGCGAACATCGGCGACAAGATCGAGCAACGGTGCATCTTGCTCGTGTCCGATTGCGCTGACAATTGGTGTCAGGCATGAACCAGCCAGACGGACGAGGCCTTCGTCAGAAAATGGCAAGAGGTCTTCGAAGGACCCGCCACCGCGGGTAATAATGATGACATCTACCTCGGGGTGCGCCTCAAGTTCGCGAAGGGCCGCCGATACTTCAACAACTGCCGCCGCGCCTTGAACGGCAACTTCGCGGATTTCAAATTCAACAGCAGGCCAGCGTCGCTTCGCATTCTCTACGACATCTTTTTCTGCCGCGCTATTTCGCCCGCAAATAAGTCCGACCCTGCGAGGCAAAAGTGGAAGTGACTTCTTTCGATCTTGTGCAAACAATCCTTCCGATGCCAACAATTGTTTAAGGTGCTCAAGACGTGCAAGTAATTCACCGATACCAATTTGTCGAATTTCTTTTGCTGACAAAGTAAGCGTTCCGCTTTTTGTGTAATACGAAACTTTTGCATGAATAACAACACGTGCATTTTCAGGCAAGGGAGAAACAGGGGCCAGTACGGTTCTGTGGCACATCACCGAAAGGCTCATATCTACGCTGGGATCGCGCAATCTCATGAAGGCCATGCCGGTGCGTTCGTTAATTTCGGAAATTTCACCCTCAACCCAGATTGGCCCTAGGCGGTCTATGTAACCTTTGAGCGCCTCGGAGACAACCCTGACGGGGGCGGGAGATTCGGCTGAAGTTTCGAGCACGTCACGATCCTAATAGACTCCTCGCTATGTCAAAGAAGGTTCTGCTTGCTGCCCCGCGTGGCTATTGCGCAGGTGTTGATCGGGCAGTGATCACCGTTGAAAAAGCGCTAGATCTTTATGGCGCACCTGTCTACGTGCGCAAACAGATCGTTCACAACAAGCATGTTGTATCCACCTTAGAGGCACGCGGGGCAGTCTTTGTCGACGAAACCGACGAGGTCCCGGAAGGCGCGCTCGTAGTTTTTTCCGCCCACGGAGTTTCTCCTCAGGTGCACGCCGATGCCGCTAGTCGAAACCTTCGCACTATCGATGCCACGTGCCCGTTGGTGACAAAAGTTCACCATGAGGCAAAAAGATTTGTTTCAGAGGATATTGAAATATTACTTATCGGTCATGCCGGGCATGAAGAGGTAGAAGGAACTGCTGGAGAAGCTATTGGCAACGTCCAAATTATTGATGGATTAGATCATATTGATGAGATCCAAGTTCGCGATGAAAACAAGGTTGGTTGGCTTACACAAACTACGTTAAGCGTTGATGAAACATTGGCAACTGTTGCCGCACTTCGTAAAAGATTCCCAAACATTATTGATCCACCAAGTGATGACATTTGCTATGCGACACAAAATCGCCAAGTGGCGTTGAAGGAGATCGCACCACGTGCTGATCTTGTAATTGTTGTTGGTTCAACCAACTCATCAAACTCCGTTCGCCTAGTGCAAGTTGCCACGGAGTACGGAACGCCAAACGCGTACTTGATCGATTTCGCTGCGGAGGCGCAAGAAGCCTGGCTAGAAGGCGTGGAGACCATCGGCGTTACAAGTGGTGCTTCAGTACCAGAAATTTTGGTTCGCGATCTTTTGGAATGGCTAGCAGTGCGCGGCTTTGACGATGTGGAAACAGTGACCGCCACAGAGGAATCCCTTCTCTTTGCACTGCCACCTGAACTTCGCAAGGAACTCAAGGTCGCAGGTTTGGACTCGATTACGCACCAGAAGTAGAAAGATCTCGCTCGTTTGCAGAGAGCCGGCTAATTCTCAGCCATATACGCCCCCTTCTTTCGCCTTCGGCTCTTGATTTCGCACTGAAGGCGGCTATCCACACTCCTTAAGTGCATCCGGCGCTCTGTCAGTCCTCGAAGCCAAGACTCCTCACAGTGCGCGGGTAATAAGGCCACGAGGCCATGCGCACCTGAGGTTCAGGAGTTTTTATGAACAGTGCAATGAAACTATTTAAAGTCAGCGTTCCTGCGCTCTATGGACGCTATGTAAAGATTGCGATGAAGATTTCAGAGAGAATGACCGAACTCTTTATTCAAGTCGTTGTGCGTACTCGAGTGACGAGGGAGAAAGTCCTGGATTGCGGATTAACACGCGAGGAATTAAAGAGTGATCGCGGAGATGTTCCCGGATGGGTTCTTGTTGTATTGATGACTACCGGTCTTGTAACCGCAATTTGGACTATCGCAGCGCCACGTTTAACAGCGATTTTGCGCAATTCCTTGGACTCGATGAACGGGATTCGCTAGGTCGGTATGAGGGTCCCCCGAAAGCGTTCTAGCTTTTGGCGAGACGATCGTGGTGTTGCCGAAAGTACTCTCGTAATTATTCCTTTGATGGTTCTCTTCCTAATAACCGCCGAACTCATCGTCGCTGTTAATTACCGCAACTTGGATTTGTCTTACGCCCAGAGTGAGGCAACGACTGGGGCCATCACCGGCCAAGTATTGGATACCGATGAAGTGGTCTCCTTTGATGCAGGGTGGTTCTCGTTGGATAGATTGAAAGTGCTGATCACGCATCATCAGAGGTCACTACCCCGAATCCTGCCCGCAATGCCTTTTCTTGCTAATGAAAAAGATCGCGTGGTTGATGTTGTGGGCATCGCAGTCATGGAGAAACTCCCATGAGAAAACCTTTGAGCGCTCTCAGGGATTCTCATTGGAGGATTGAAAGGGCACAATCGAGGTCCAGGAATTTTGATCGAGGCAGCGCATCCGTGGAATTCGTAATCCTGGCAATCCCGCTTTTCCTGCCGATACTCATTTACATCAGTCAGTTTGCCGACGTTAGCGCTAAGGAAATAAATGGTCGCAACCTAGTGCGTGAAGTGGTTCGAGCATATGTCACCAGTGAAGATTTAGGCCAAGCACAATCACGCGCAAACACAATGCTGGAGTATGGTGCCAAACGAATGGGATTCACAGAACAAGAAATTTCATCTATGAAGCTTTCCATTACCTGCTCATCGCATAGTTGCTTGACCGAAGGTGAACGAGTTCTAGCCCATCTGCAAATTACTTCACCTGAAACTCATCGGACCATCGACGTTTCTGCGCAGATGTACGTCTCACCATGGCAGTGACTGCGGGCATTGTCATGGCAGTGACTACGGCCATTGTCATGGCAGTGACTACGGCCATTGTCATGGCAGTGACTGCGGGCATTGTCATCTCAAGGCACTCCTTGCCGAAGAAAATGAATCTGCCTGGGCAAACTGCGGGATCAAATGCACCTTTGGTGAAAAGTCGAGGTGATGAAGGTTCATTATCGGTTTTAATTATGGGTCTATTTCTGATCACGATCGCACTGCTATTGCTCATGAGCGATGTTTCTTCGATCGCGCTTTCAAAGCGAACACTCACTCAAGCCACCGAAGCTGCTGCTCTTCGCGCTGTACAAAGTTTGGACAAGGCCGCCTATTACCAGGGCACTTCGGCTGTCGGCGTTCCGCTTGATTGCTCAATGGCGCGCATCCGTGTTCTCGAGGAACTCGACCTATGGATGAGCAAAGATGAGATGCACCGACCCGAACTATCCGAAATACGGCTTACGGATTTTTACTGCGAGGGAAATACGGTGGACTTGCGAACAAGTGCGCGCGTGGCACTACCTTTTCGTTTACCGCAGTCGACATTGGAAAGCGTTGATATCTCTGCTTCGGCAGGGGCTAGCGCGAATAAGTCAAAGTGGTCACTCTTTGGCTAAAAGGCTCGGATAAACACGCCCTGTTCATTCTGGGTATTCTGCTCCCATGGCTGCGCGCGAATATGACCTGGAGATTGCCGCGATAGATGCCACCCTTGTTTCCATCGAAAAAGTATTGAATCTTCCAAAATTGCGTGCCGATGCCATTGAATTTGAGGCTGCGGCGGGTATCCCTAATCTTTGGGATGACCCGGAGAACGCGCAGAAGGTAACGAGCAAGTTATCTCGGGTGCAGAGCGAAATTAAACGCCTCACCGAATTGCGACAGCGCGTGGAGGACTTGCCGATCCTTATCGAATTAGCGCAAGCCGAAGCCGATGATGCAGCTTTGGCAGATGCCGAACGCGAACTTGATGCAGTAACAAAAGCGATTGGTACCTTGGAAGTTCAGACGCTTCTCAATGGCGAGTACGACGATCGCGATGCCCTGATCACTATTCGATCTGAGGCCGGTGGCGTTGAGGCCGCGGACTGGGCAGAAATGTTGATGCGCATGTATTTGCGCTATTGCGAGCGCCACAATTTCAAGGTCGATGTTCTAGAAACTTCTTATGCGGAAGAGGCGGGCATCAAGTCGACAACTTTTCGCATTAGCGCGCCCTACGCGTATGGAACTTTGTCTGTAGAACAGGGGACGCACCGCCTAGTTCGTATATCTCCCTTTGATAGTCAGAGCCGTCGCCACACATCATTCGCCGGAGTCGAAGTTGTTCCCGTTGTTGAACAAAGTGATCACATCGACATCGATGAGAAGGAGATTCGCATCGATGTTTATCGCTCATCGGGTCCTGGAGGTCAGGGCGTAAATACAACGGACTCGGCGGTGCGCATTACTCACATGGCTACGGGGATTGTTGTCTCGTGCCAGAACGAGCGTTCGCAGATTCAGAACAAGGCAACCGCCATGGCAGTCTTGCAATCGAAATTACTGGAGCGCCGTCGCCAAGAAGAGCAGGCGAAGATGAATGCGCTCAAGGGCGACAACAGCGGGTCCTGGGGAAATCAGATGCGCTCCTATGTATTGGCTCCGTATCAAATGGTGAAGGACCTGAGGAATAATCATGAGACGGGAAATACCTCAGCCGTCCTCAACGGGGAAATTGATGACTTCATCGAGGCCGGAATCCGTTGGCGCCGAGGCAACATTTCCGCGTAAGCAAAGATGCTGACGGAGGTCGAAGAAGTGAGATATCTCGTGAAATTATCAGGCAAAAAGGGCGGTTGAGCGGGGCGCTCGCAGGCTCCGTTGCCTAAACTAAGGCGGTAGCAACCTTTCGTCTGGCCCGTGTCCGGCACGTGCCGGGCTTGAACCCCCATTGGAGTCTGTGTGATCCGCTTTGAGAATGTCAGCAAACTTTATCCTGGTCAGGACAAGGCGGCTCTGGATGGGATCAATCTCGAGGTGACCAAGGGCGAGTTCGTTTTCCTGGTCGGCCTTTCGGGTTCGGGCAAGTCCACCTTTCTTCGGCTGGTTCTGCGCGAGGAGCATCCAACTACCGGCAAGATCCACGTGGCAGGTAAGGATTTAGGGGCTCTGGCCAATCACAAGGTTCCAGAGCTTCGTCGCCAAGTGGGCACAGTTTTCCAAGACTTTAGATTGCTCCCTAACAAGACGATTTTCGAGAACGTTGCCTTTACTTTGCACGTCTTAGGTTTTTCGCAAAAGGAAATCGATCGAGAGGTTCCTGAAGTTTTAGAACTTGTGGGCCTTGAAGATAAAGGCGATCGCAAACCTAGTGAGATCTCAGGTGGTGAACAACAACGTGTAGCGATTGCTCGTGCCTATGTAAGCCGGCCTCCGATTCTGATTGCCGATGAACCAACGGGAAACTTAGATCCTGCAACGAGTGTTGGAATTATGAAGTTGCTCGATCGTATTAATCGCGAGGGCACAACTGTTGTGATGGCAACCCATGATTCTGGAATCGTGGATCAGATGCGAAAGCGCGTTATTGAACTCGATGGTGGCCATGTTATTCGCGACCAGGTTCGCGGCGTTTATGGATATACGGGTTAAGCAGATGAGCACACGGGTTAAGCAGATGAGCACACGGGTTAAGCAGATGAGCACACGGGTTAAGGGGTAACGGAATGCGCGCACGGTTTCTCATCAGCGAAGTAGGGATTGGTCTGCGCCGTAACTTCACTATGACGTTTGCAGTCATTATTACTGTTGCAATCTCACTGTCACTTCTTGGCATCGGACTTCTGTCCAATGCGCAAGTCGGTGCGATGAAAGATTATTGGTATAACAAGATTGAAGTATCCGTGTACTTATGTGGTCCGCTTTCAGAATCTCCATCTTGTTCTGCAGGTGTTGTAACTCCAGACCAGCGCCTATCCATTCAAAAAGATTTGCAAGCCTTGCCTGTCGTTGCCAACGTATATTACGAATCCCAAACTGAAGCATTTGCGCGGTTCGAGGAGCGCTTCAAGAATTCGGCAATCGCACAAAATGTCACGGCCGACCAATTGCCTGAATCTTTCCGAGTGAAATTGACTGATCCAACCCAATTCCCAGTTGTTGTCAGTGCCTTCTCGGGCAGACCTGGAGTTGATGTTGTTCAGGATCAACGAGCAATCTTGGAGAAGTTCTTCCGCTTGCTGGGTGTGCTTCGAAATGCAGCATTGTTGGTTGGCCTGGCATCCGTGCTCACGGCCGCTTTGTTAATTAGCAACACCTTGCGCATCGCAGCGTTTAATAGGCGTCGCGAAACTGGAGTAATGAAACTCGTCGGCGCGACCTCTATGTCCATTCAATTGCCTTTCTTACTTGAAGGCGTGATCTCCGCCTTAGTGGGTTGGGCGATTGCCACTGGCTTGCTAGCTGGCCTCAAGAGTGTGATCGACTCCAAGGTTGCACCGCTTCTGACCTTTACGAAATTCTTCGGCTGGGGAGAAGTGTGGGTTTCATCGGCCTACTTGTTGGTGACGGGGCTTGTAGTTTCCATCGCCGCATCGGTCTTCACTCTTCGTCGCTACCTCAAGGTATAAGCGCACCGCAGCATTCTCTTGTGGTCTAAACTCGCTCCAAGGATGGCTCCGAAACCGGGGTTCATCAAACCAATAATAAGGAGCGAACAACGCTCTAATAAGGAGCGAGGTGAGCGACCATGGTTAAAGAGGTAGGTCGCAAACTCATCGCGCAAAATAAAAAGGCGCGTCACGATTACTCCATTGAAGATGTCTTTGAATGCGGGCTGGTACTCACGGGTACTGAAGTTAAATCCCTGCGCCAAGGTCGGGCATCTCTCATCGATGGTTTCGCCATGATTCATAACGGTGAACTTTGGCTCAGCGGGGTACATATTCCTGAATACACCGAAGGAACGTGGACCAATCACACACCTCGACGCGATCGCAAGCTTCTCGTTCATAAAGATGAACTCAAGGACTTAATTGGCCGGACCAAAGAAGGTGGCATCACCCTTGTTCCTCTATCGCTCTATTTCAAAGATGGAAAGGCCAAGATTGAATTGGCAGTCGGTAAAGGAAAGAAGGCCCACGATAAGCGTGCCGCTTTGCTCGAGCGCCAGGCTGGTCGCGAAATGGAGCGCGAGGTCTCCAATAGGCGTTCAGGTAAATCCAACTAGCGCTCATTCATGCATGTACTACCTCAGGGTAAGTAAACGGGAATATGGATGCAATTAATTGGGTTACCTAATGTCGGAATGACCTTCTACACTTAAGGTGCGGAAGAGATTCTGCGCTCCAAAACAACTACATAGCGATGAAATACGCTTCAAGTCTCAATTTTTATCTAACAGGAAATTACGCTCTAGTAAATCTAGATACGTATTCCTGTTTTGCCGAGGTAAGTCTTTACTTCGGCAAAACAAAACATATAAATCTTGGGGGTGAACGGTCTCGACTTTGGTTGTTGGGACAGGGGAAGCGGGCCGAGGAAGCCGGAATGATCTCGTAAACCAATAATCCGTGCAAAAATAACTGCTGACACTAATCAGCAAGCTTTCACACTCGCTGCATAAGCTAGTTTGAAGCCGTTAGCCCAGATTCGGCCTTCGGTCTGGAACCTAGCGTCGCTAGAGGGCTTTTCATGATGTTGGCTTTGCGAACAACATCAGAGAACAGTTTCGCAAATGAGTTCGTCGGATACTCGTGTGTAAGAGATTCGGGACTGAGAAAGCGTTAAACACACTACGCCCGTAGAAGCCCTGTTTTAGTGCCGAAGGACCCGGGTTCGATTCCCGGCACCTCCACTCAAGTGATCACTCCGGTTCAGGCGTTAATCCGCACCGTTTTATTGGTACTTGTTATAACAGCCGTGACTTTTGATGACGATGGCCGCGGAATCTACGAACGACTCAGCGGGTCAGTTCTAACTAGAAGAGCTTAAAATTAAAACGCTCTTATGGGACGAACATAGCGTGCCGTGCTCTTAAGGTCATAACTCGTGATTGCGACATCGGCACCTGGACCTACAATTACCCAAGCGTTAAGATTCCCGGTCGAAAGAGTGTCCCATTCGCTCGACATCCAGTAGTGACCATCAGTGGTAAATGTTCCAGCAATGTATGAGCGATTTGTCATTAGTTGGATGAGCTCGGCGTGTGATGGTAGGTACCAATCAGATTTGCCTCCACCGTTGTATGCAGCGGCAATATTGCCCGCTCCGCCCGTGCAAGTTCGAACCATGGCAACTGTGTTTGCGAATCCAGATCCAATGTCCGTTCCAGTTGCCGTAGTAGAAGGCGTGGAGCCATCTGCTAACTTATATGCATACTGAGCCGAATGAGTACCGTCACACCATTTAAAAGCGGGGTCACTGGCTCCGTCATACCAAGTGCTTGGAGCGGCCTCTAAATATCTCCAAGGGGCGGCAAAAGTTGCGGAATGAATGTAGAAAACTTTTCCGCCTCCAGGTCCAGTGTCTCCGAGCGCGCATGTACCGCCTTGTGCGCACGTCAGAGTTGCATTTGAACCGGCGGCACCGGTTGCTCCAGTAGCTCCTGTAGCTCCAGCAGCTCCAGCAGCTCCAGCAGCACCAGCAGCACCGTTACTTCCAGCCGGCCCTGCTGGACCAGTTGCACCAGTCGCTCCTGTTCCGCCGGAGAGATTTACTCCTTCTGGCCAAAAACCATTTTTCTTTGGTCCATAAATTATTTTTAAGGCAGAGTTGAAATAGAAGTCACCATCAAGGCCCATATCGTTTGTTAGTGTGGCTATTCCTTGCAAAATATTTGATCCATTTGCGCCAGCCGTACCCATTGGGCCTGTTAGTCCCTGTAGACCCTGGATACCTTGCAAACCTTGAATTCCTTGCAAACCTTAAATTCCCGGAATACCTTGCAAGCCTTGTGCACCAAGGATTAATTTCCTAAAACCATTTGGACACGTCGTAGTTGTTGGATGAGATGCAACTTTAGAATTTGGTGCAATACAAAAGAGATATCCACCTGAGGCAGTGTTAAGAACACCAGCGGCTTGTGCACCAACTGTAGTAATTGCAAGAGCAAATACAATTGTGGCAATTGTGGGTAACTTTCTAGTTCTAAGTTGCATGATCAAAGGCCTTTCGAGCTCAATGTTAAAATTTCTTATTTGGTATAGTAATCCATATATGGAAAATCAATCTAAATAAACTTGGGACTAGCGCTCAGTTATGCTTTTCACATGTCACGCGGAGGTGGGGTTATGGCAGGCAAAAAAGAAGGTTCTGCACCCGTAAATCGCAATACCCGTAGCCGTGCTGCTTTGATTCGCGCCGCACAAGATTTATTGGCAGAAGGAGAGTTCAATTTTAGTGTTGCGGCCATCACAAAGGCTGCGGAAGTTGTTCCTCAAACTCTCTATAACCACTTTGAAACGAAAGAAGCATTGTTGACTGAAGCTAAAGCTGCAGCCATGGCTGAGTTTGAAAAATATATGTTCGAACGCGAGAAGGATGTAGAAGATCCTCTCGAGAAATTCGTACTAAATCTGCGTCTATTTGGTCGTGCACCTGATACGCACCCACACTTTGCGGCAATCATTACTAATTCTCCGTTGTGGGTTCTGATGGGTAAAACCGGCTATTCACCAGTTTTTGGCGTTCATGGAAATGAATTGAAAAAGGCGGGGTTAATTAAGGTAGAAGATCTGGAAATTGCGCTAATTGCCACAGCATCATCGTTAGAGCACATTGTGGTGTTGCGAGCAAACAATCCTTCTATTCCTGAAAAGCGTGTAGATGATTTTGTTTACCAGTGTTTGCTGATCTTTGGAATCACTCCTTCAAAAGCGAAGAAGCTAGTCAATCTACCTTTGCCTATTTGGTGCTAGCGCAGCTTTGGTGTGCGAGTTGGCATCGGACCCTTTGGAATTGGCATTGTTATACCGCCAACAGCTTTAAGACGTGCACGAACTTCACGCATTTGATGCAGCACACACTCCCGTATCAGCCAATAGTGTGTACAAGATTACGATTGAAAGTGTTCCTCACCATCCGCGAAGTTTGAACCCGGGGTCCTTGCCTATTCATGTGAATGTAACGGTTATCAGGTTCCGGCAGCTCAGAAGGCCGTGACTTTTAAGTACAAGAAGTGACCTGCATTCACCGGTGCGGCTCGGGCATATTCAGGTGGATCTTTGAATGATTGGTATCTCCCAACAACATCAGAACTTAACCAACTGTGTAGATGGGCAGTTGACCCTAACTTCCCACCGCATCCAGCAGTTTGCGCAGGAGGCACAATTGGGAAGCCGGGATTTGATACGAATGGATACTGGAGTTCTTCTGAAGAAACCGCCACCTATGGTTGGTATCAATTCATGAGTAATGGCTATGCGTACACAGGATTCAAGCCCAGCGCACGTTTTGTTCGTCCTATACGCGCGTTCTGACCATTAACAACTCGGAGTTTCCACTAACCGAATTATTAATCGCAGTGAGACTGACTGAACCCAGTTGTATCGCGTTCTTTAAGGGTGTGAAATTTTTAGAAAATCCGTGTGAATGTATCTGAAATTTTGATTCAAATCAGACTCGATTTACGCCTGAAAATCGATTTCCACTAGCCCCCCACTCAGGTATTTCTTCCTGTGCTCGACAACAAGAATTCACCCCTGAGTGCTGGCACTCAGGGGAAATCACCCCTACTATTACTGCCAACATGGGGGCATCACCCCGTGCAGCCTCGTCCAACGAGGTTTAAGAGCGTTGGGACCGGGCTGCAATGAACAAATCCAAGAAGACACTCATTTTTATAATGCCTCTTGTTTTGGTCTTGGCTGGCTGCGGCGATGGGAGAAAGGGAACAGGTAAGGATCCCGGTTTAACCCTCTCGGCTCCAACATCCCAACTTGCCGTAAATCACAATGGCTCATTAGCGGTAACAACAAAGAACGTGACCGAGGACCTAATCATGGCCTCGAGCACACCCGACATCTGCTCTGTAACATTTTCGGGAAAACTCACCACAGCCAATCAACCTACTGTTCAAGCGATGGCGGTGGGTAATTGCTCGATTAAGGCGACACAAATCGCTGATGAAGAATGGAACGCCGGAAGCCAGAGCGTGACTTTTTCGATTCTCGCCTCTGCAGTGACTCCCACTTTCACCTTCATTTACTCTGCGGCTGCAGGTGGATCCATCAATATCCCTTGTACAAATGTCACCGCAGATGCCGCAACCGCTCAATGCAATTCCAATGCTACTTATTTCACAGGTGGAAACACCGTTACGGCCATTCCTAAAACTGGCTATGAATTCGTTAAGTGGAGTGATAACAACTCAACAAATCCAATACGTACCGACAACGGTGCAAATGTCAATGCGACCGCAACCTTCCAGAAGAAGATCATCACGATCACCTATGTATCTGGCCTATTTTCAGATATCTACCAATTGAGTCCTGGTGGTTCGCTCACGAAGTGTTCAGAGCCATGCACCAAGGTCGTTGCGTATGGAGACCAGACCCCACCGATGATTCAGTATCTAAATTACAGTAAATCACCTTCGACCTTATCAAAAGGCGTGATAGTCGGTTGGGGATACATAAAGATGGGTGAGAGCGCGCGCCATTTCATTACGCATGGACGCACACTACCTATCCAAACTGCCACAGAAGATCGCACCTACTATGCCCTTACTAACGCCAATGCCAGTGGACCTATTTCAAATGTTTATTTAGCTGGCGCCAATGGACATTTGCAGACACGAGATCCTGAATCACAGCTTCTATTTGATACGCAAAGTTTTTCATTTGCAGTCACATCAGTTACTCAAGTGCAGAACAGTCTCACATTCAGTTTGGCACCTTATGCTCCGTCACTTACCCAAAGCCCGCCGTATAACGTTCGCGACTATCTCTATTCAGGTGCAGCGGGAAATGGTTCGTACTTTGACTCGCAGAAGTTCGCGGCTCTATTGTCCCTTACGAATGGTTTCACTGGTTCTGCCTTAGTCCCATACCTTCTAGATACAACCACCCCAATAAGTATCACTGGATTGGCAGATGCTTCCTTTACTAAAGCCGTTGAACCTTCTCACGACGCAGAATTTAGTTCGAGTGTCACTCGGATACCTGGTGTTGCAAAAACCGTTGGGGGAAGCTACGACTGCAACTCAAGCGGCAATCACGTGGGAACCGAGACGCTTCTCGTAGGCTATGCATGTATAACCTACTTCCCTGGGGTAACACAATCTCTAGGCGGAGTCGTTAATGGTGGAGTCCTTTACTATGCCCCATATCAAGCAGCCACTTCATATTGTGCACATTACAATTTTTGGACAGGTGACTGCAGTTTTCACGCGCAGGATTCACGAGATTATGACTCCTTTATCTTTTCACTGACACCCTCGGCCCCTGGCACAACTTTTTCTATTGCAGATGGCGGAAATGAATATTTGCTATCCCGCCAGGGCTGCTGCACATTCACTGTCCAACCAAAAGGTCACGCTTCGCACATCATCACGATTGTTGCGACCGCGCAAGATGGCAAAAGTACGAAGGCAATTTCCGTTGAACTATCACATGATCCGCAACCAGTTCTTGCAAGTGTCTCAACCTTTACTTTGCGAGTAAATGGAATAGATAAAAATGCGGGTGACACTGTAGTTCTTCCTATCGGAACAAAAGCTGTGACAGTAGAAACAAGTGCTGGTACCAGAGCAACAGTTAGCGGTGCGAGCAATCTAGTTCCTGGAAATAATATTGTTACGGTTACTGTTTTATCATCAGATGGTCGAGGAAAAACTATTCAATCCTTTATTGCACAAGTTGGAACGGAGTCCTACTTCCATCCATCCAGTGTGAGTTACGCAAGTAAGTTCCCAACATCATTTACTGTCCCGCTTAACCCTGGCGTTAATTTCCAAGCGTTGACACAGGATTCAAATGGCAACCCCTTAAATGTCATGGCATCAACGATTCCAACACCACTTACTGAAATCACTCAGAACCCTGGAGATTCTTCAGAGATCACTCCTTTGGCGGATAAAGGTTTTGTCTTCACATGGTGGACTTTGCCTGATGGGTCTACATCCAAGACGACTCCTGGCCAAGCACAAGGAAGTTTTTGCGATAGTGATCACCATGATTGGTCACAAGTTGCCAACGATAAGAACTGCGGGAATTACGCCGAAAACATTTACACTGCAAAATTCTCCGAAGCCTGGTACAACTTCACTTCATCAGTGATCGGTCATGGAGGAGTAAGTTCCGCGGGGACTCAGAGAATTCGTGGAAATGATGATTTCGTTTACTGGGTTTATCCAGACGCCGGCTATCACCTGGATGCTGAAATTGTGGATGGCTACTCAAGTCCTCCGACTCCCGGAAGTGCAGAAAAACTCTATTCACTCAACAACGTCACCGCGGATCACTCTTTCGTTGCGAAATTTATGCCTGATAAGTACGTCGTTCACTTTGATGGCAATTTTGGTTCTCAACCTGCCACGGGCTTAGGTTCGATCACGCCACCTGCGGATGTGCAAGTGACTCCAGGATCTGCCATGACTCTTCCCGATAAAGGATCGCTTAATGCGGGTGTAGATCAAATCTTTATTGGATGGTCTAGAAGCCCTAGCGGGGCATTAATCTCAGGTAGTTTTACTCCAGATGGCCTGGATGCCGATGTGACTTTGTATGCAATATGGTCCGCAAATAAAGCACCTCACACGATCGCTTCCACTTCTCAAGTTAATGGCCAGCTCTACCTTGGCAATTCATTAGTCACGGCTATCGGCGGGAGCATCTCCGTCAATGGCATGAATTCTTTTTCCCCAGGGGGAACGGTTTCCTTTAATTATGGCGACAACGCCACTTATACCTTCGCTCCACAAGCTGGCTACACGTTAGGTGGTGTCAGTATTGATGGGGGAGCGCCAGTTACTGTGGATTATGCGCCAGGCTACAGCGCAGCATTTCCGCGCTTTACCTACACATTTACCAATGTGATCCATGCGCACACCATCGTGGCAAATTGGGTTCAGCTATTTACTTTGAGCGCTTCGGTCATTATGGATTTCCAAACTCCTACCGCGGCAACTCAGCACTACATTTCCACTCCAGGTGTGACTTCCATTGGTTTTGGCGCAAACCAGACCTACACGATGGATTCGATCCCTGGATACTTTGCCGGCGAAGTTTTCGTTGACAATGTCTCCCATGGCCAGATCACTACATACACGTTCACGAATGTGACGGCATCCCACACAATAAAGGTGAGCTACGTGGGAATTCCGGTTGCTCCGGTGACAACGTTCTGCACAATTACCTATGTCGCATCGGGTACAGGAACGCTGACGGGTACATCTGTTCAAAGACTTGCAGTCGGTACCACTGGAACATCAGTGACAGCGACCTTCGTCGGCGGTGTTTATCCTTCCTGGTCTGATGGATTGGGAACATGGTCGGGTAGCGGAACGTATACATCCACCCGATCAGATAGTTGCACGAGCGATATAACAATTACGGCAAGACAAACAACTTGATGCTTACGGATTGTGCGTAGCCAAAAAGTTTGAGAATAAGAAAATCGGCCCCGAACATATTCCTCGGGGCCGACTTCTTTACTCTCCACGAAGATCAAAATGCATGGAGTTAGCTATGAGTTAACTATGAGTTAACTATGAGTTGTTGCCTTTGGAGTTGGCGCCAACTTGTTATCTGAAGATGACTTGAGGGTTGCAGCAGGCTTTACAGGTGCCACGGGCTTGACTGGATCAACAGGCTTTACTGGTGCTGCTGGCTTTACTGGTGCTGCTGGCTTTACTACAGCAACTGGTTTAGCACCAAGGGCGGCAACTGCTGCAGTGAATGCATTTTGGGCCGCGGTACTTGCAGCATTGTGTGCGGTTAACGCGGCATCTAGTCCAGCAGAGGTGTTGTTGGCGGTAGCTGCGGCCAGGAATGCAGCATCGGCAGCATCAAGGGCGGCATCGCGAGTAACTTGCAGGGGAGCGAGCTTTGCCTGGTAGGCATCGTTTGCAACTTTGTTGGCAGCGGCAGTTACTTGCCATGCAGCCTCATAGGCCTTCATGGTGTTATTCCATGCCGTGTTATAT
>CAILHY010000020.1 GCA_903834145.1 uncultured Actinomycetes bacterium | reverse complement strand
ACCAAGAGAGAGAAGAAGGCTTCCTAATGCCACGTAAAGGTCCAGCGGTCAAATCGCCAGTAGTTGCAGATCCTGTTTACAACTCACCAGTTGTTACTGCACTCATCAATAAAATTTTGCTTCACGGCAAGCGTTCCACTGCAGAATCAATCGTGTACAACGCGCTCGAAGGTTGTCGCGCAAAGACACAGACTGATCCAATCATCACTCTCAAGCGCGCACTCGACAACATCAAGCCAACTGTTGAAGTTCGTTCACGTCGTGTTGGTGGCGCTACCTACCAAGTACCAGTTGAAGTTAAAGCTGGACGTTCAACAACTCTTGCTCTTCGCTGGTTAGTTGACTTCTCACGCGCACGTCGCGAAAAGTCAATGGCAGAACGCCTTACCAATGAATTGATCGATGCAAGCAATGGTCTTGGCGCAGCTGTAAAGCGTCGCGAAGATACACACAAGATGGCTGAAGCTAACAAGGCTTTCGCTCACTATCGCTGGTAATCGTCAACTTTTAACTCACAGAAACTAGAGGATCAATAAGTGGCTGCAGAAGCAATCGACCTAGCCAAGGTTCGCAATATCGGAATCATGGCGCACATCGACGCGGGTAAAACCACGACTACTGAGCGCATCCTCTTTTACACCGGTATTAACTACAAGATCGGTGAAGTTCATGAAGGCGCTGCCACCATGGACTGGATGGAGCAAGAGCAAGAGCGCGGTATCACTATTACTTCCGCTGCTACTACTTGTATGTGGCACGACCACCTCATCAACATCATTGATACACCTGGCCACGTTGACTTTACTGTTGAAGTAGAGCGCTCGCTCCGTGTTCTCGATGGCGCAGTTGCTGTATTTGATGGCGTTGCCGGCGTTGAGCCACAATCTGAAACAGTATGGCGTCAAGCAGATCGCTACAGCGTTCCACGTATTTGCTTCGTCAATAAGCTAGACCGCACTGGTGCGAACTTTGATATGTGCGTAGGAATGATCGTTTCTCGCCTTAATGCAAAGCCACTTGTTCTTCAGGTTCCAATCGGAAACGAAGCAGACTTCCTAGGGATTGTTGATCTCATTGCAATGAAGGCCCTTGTCTGGCCAGGAGAAACGAAGAAGGGTGAGGATTACCTCATCGAGGAAATCCCAGCGAATTTATTGGAAAAATCCAAAGAGGCTCGTCACACCTTGATCGAAGCTTTGGCAGATGCCGATGACCAGATCATGGAGAAGTACCTCGACGGGGCCGACCTCACTGAAGCCGAACTTATTGCCGGTATTCGCCGCGCAACGCTGGCTGCAAAAGCTGTTCCAGTTCTTTGTGGATCTGCTTTTAAGAACAAGGGTGTTCAGCCAATGCTGGATGCAGTAACTCGTTACTTGCCTAGCCCACTGGATGTTGAATCCATTGTCGGCCACAGCATGGCTGATTCAGAAGTCGAAGTAATTCGTCACCCAGATAACAAAGAGCCATTCTCAGCACTTGCATTCAAGATCATGTCTGATCCACACCTTGGAAAGCTTCACTTCATCCGCATTTACTCCGGAGTTCTAGAAACTGGCTCAGCTGTCCTTAACTCATCGAAGGATCGTAAAGAGCGCATTGGAAAGATTTACCAGATGCACGCAAATAAGCGCGAAGAGCGCGACAGTGCAGGCGCCGGAATGATCGTTGCTGTTATGGGTCTTAAGAACACCACAACGGGTGAAACTCTCTGCGATCCAGATAAGCCGGTAATTCTTGAGTCCATGGACTTCCCGGCACCTGTTATCTCCGTTGCTATTGAGCCAAAGACAAAGAGCGACCAAGAAAAACTTGGCGTTGCTATTCAACGTCTCTCTGAAGAAGATCCAACATTCCACGTGAAGACCGATGAAGAAACAGGTCAAACAATCATCGCTGGTATGGGTGAGCTTCACCTTGAAATTCTTGTAGACCGCATGCGCCGTGAGTTCAACGTTGAAGCTAACGTCGGTAAGCCACAGGTTGCATTCCGCGAAACTCTTCGCAAGGCCGTTGATCGCTACGACTACACCCACAAGAAGCAAACTGGTGGTTCTGGTCAGTTCGCGAAAATTCAAATTGCTATCGAGCCACTACCAACAGGTTCAGTTGAAGGCGGATATGAATTCGTCAACAAGGTAACTGGTGGTCGTATCCCTCGCGAATACATCCCATCTGTTGATGCCGGTTGCAAGGAGGCCATGCAAGCAGGCCCACTCGCTGGCTATCCACTGACCGATGTTCGCGTCACTCTTCTTGACGGCGCCTATCACGATGTTGACTCGTCGGAATTGGCCTTCAAGATTGCTGGTATCGCAGCGTTTAAGGAAGCAGCAAAACTTGCTGGTCCTGCGATTCTCGAACCAGTGATGGCAGTCGAAGTCATTACCCCTGAAGATTTCATGGGCGATGTCATCGGTGATATCAACAGCCGTCGTGGCCAAATCCAGGCTATGGAGGAGCGATCAGGTGCTCGCATTGTTAAAGCACTTGTTCCGTTGTCAGAGATGTTCGGCTATGTCGGGGATCTCCGCTCCAGAACACAAGGTCGCGCGAACTACAGCATGCAATTCGATTCGTATGCAGAAGTACCTGCAAACGTAGCGAAGGACATCATCTCGAAAGCACGCGGCGAATAGCCAAAAAACAATTTAATAACCAAATAACAAGTACTTACACAAACGAGAGACGAGGACAAAAGTGGCAAAGGCGAAGTTCGAGCGGAACAAACCGCACGTTAACATCGGCACCATCGGGCACATCGACCACGGTAAGACCACTCTTACCGCTGCGATCTCCAAGGTGTTGCATGACAAGTTTCCAACCCTGAATGCAGCAACAGCATTTGCTGACATTGATAAGGCTCCTGAAGAGCGTCAACGCGGAATTACAATCTCGATCGCTCACGTTGAGTACCAGACCGAGAAGCGTCACTACGCACACGTTGACTGCCCAGGTCACGCTGACTACATCAAGAACATGATCACTGGCGCGGCTCAAATGGACGGTGCAATTCTCGTAGTTGCAGCAACCGATGGCCCAATGCCACAGACCAAGGAGCACGTTCTCCTTGCTCGCCAAGTAGGCGTTCCTTCAATCGTTGTCGCACTGAATAAGTCCGACATGGTTGATGACGAAGAAATTCTTGAGCTTGTAGAAATGGAAGTTCGCGAACTTCTTAGCAAGTACGAATTCCCTGGCGATGACACACCAATCGTTCGCATCTCAGCACTTAAGGCTCTCGAAGGAGACGCCGCTTGGGGCGAGAAGATCATCGAACTCATGGACGCAGTGGACGCATTCATTCCACAGCCAGCCCGTGAAATCGACAAGCCATTCTTGATGCCAGTTGAAGACGTCTTCACGATCACAGGTCGTGGAACCGTTATCACCGGTCGTATCGAGCGCGGCGTTGTAAAGATCAACGAAGAAGTTGAAATCGTTGGAATCCGCCCACTTAACCAGAAGACAACAGTCACTGGCGTGGAAATGTTCCGCAAGTTGCTCGATGAAGGACAAGCTGGCGAAAACGTCGGACTTCTTCTTCGTGGACTAAAGCGTGAAGATGTAGAGCGTGGACAGGTTGTCTGCAAGCCAGGCTCCATCACACCTCACACAGAGTTCGATGCTTCTGTTTACATCCTTTCAAAGGATGAAGGCGGACGTCACACTCCATTCTTCAATAACTACCGCCCACAGTTCTACTTCCGCACTACTGACGTCACAGGCGTCGTAACGCTTCCAGAAGGAACTGAAATGGTTATGCCTGGCGACAACATTGAATTAGCCGTAGCGCTTATTCAACCAATCGCTATGGAAGACGGACTTCGTTTCGCAATCCGCGAAGGTGGTCGCACCGTTGGTGCAGGTCGTGTTGTAAAGATCAAGAAGTAAGTAATTCGCAGGGGTTAAACCCGGTGGCGTAAAAACCACCGGGTTTAATCAAAAACTTAAAGTTCCAAAAAGTTCCAAAAAGTTTTAATAAGTTGTATTAAAAGCTTTAATAAGGAAGAGGAGATCACAATGGCGGGACAGAAGATCCGCATTCGGCTCAAGGCATATGACCATGAGGTGATTGATAGTTCTGCGAAGAAAATCGTAGAGACTGTTGAGCGCACTGGTGCAACTGTCGCTGGCCCAGTGCCGCTACCTACTGAGAAGAACACGTACTGCGTGATCCGCTCTCCTCACAAATATAAGGACAGCCGCGAACACTTCGAGATGCGCACACATAAGCGCCTCATCGACATCATCGATCCAACTCCTAAAACAGTTGACTCCTTGATGCGTCTGGATCTCCCAGCCGGCGTTGACATTGAGATCAAGCTCTAAGGGATCGGAGAGAGACTATGACAAACCCCGGTTCAGTAACCACACAGTCGCAGGGCTCTGCCATCAAGGGAATCTTGGGCAAGAAGCTTGGTATGACACAGGTATTTGATGCCAACAACAAGATGGTGCCAGTCACTGTCGTAGAAGCGGGTCCTTGCGTTGTTACGCAGGTTCGTACCCCTGAAGTTGATGGATACTCAGCGGTCCAAATCGCATTCGGTGCGATTGACCCAAAGAAAATTTCAAAGCCACTTGCTGGCCACTACGCAAAGGCTGGCGTTACGCCACGTCGTAGCGTTGTCGAACTTCGCACATCAAATGCCGGCGCTTACACCGTCGGTCAAGAGATTAATGCTGATGTTTTCGAAGCAGGCGAAATGGTTGATGCAACAGGAACAAGCACAGGTAAAGGAACAGCTGGTGTTATGAAGCGCCACGGCTTCGGCGGACTCAGCTCATCTCACGGTGTAGACCGTAAGCACCGTATGCCTGGTTCCATCGGAGCCTGTTCAACACCAGGTCGCGTTTTCAGTGGAATGCGCATGGCCGGTCGTATGGGTAACGAGCGCGTTACTACTCAGAATCTATTGGTTCATGCCGTTGATATCGAGAAGGGCTTATTGCTCATCAAGGGATCAATTCCTGGTCCAGATGGTCAGTTAGTTTTCATCCGTTCAGCTGCAAAGAAAGCAATCTTTGAAGTTATCTCAGACACCGTAAAGGTTGGTGCATAACCATGGCGCTCACTGTTGATATTAAGAACGCCGAAGGAAAGAAAGTTGGCAGCGTTGATTTGCCATCTGAGATCTTCGACGCTCAAACCAACATTCCTTTGATCCACCAAGTTGTCACAGCGCAACTTGCGGCGGCTCGTCAGGGAACGCAAAAATCCAAGAACCGTGGAGAAGTAAGCGGTGGAGGAAAGAAGCCTTTCAAGCAGAAGGGAACAGGTCGTGCCCGTCAGGGTTCAAGCCGTTCGCCTAACCAGAAAGGTGGAGGTACTGCTCACGCGGTTCGCCCACGTAACTACGAACAGCGCACTCCTAAGAAAATGATTGCTGCTGCACTTCGCGGAGTTCTCTCTGATCGTCAACGCAATGATCGCATTCACGTTTTGGACTCAGTAACTGCCGCTCCTTCAACGAAGGCCGCACTTGCCGCAGTTCGCCAATTTAGCGATCGCAAGAATCTTCTTGTCGTTGTTTCACGCACAGAGGATGCAGCGTGGCGTTCACTTCGCAATGCTGATGATCTTCATCTTCTTGTTCCAGATCAGTTGAATGCATATGACATCCTCAAGAGCGATGACATGGTTTTCTCTGAATCTGCAATCAAAGATTTCCTAGCAGGTCCTTCAAAGGGTAAAGGCGTCACCGTCGTTGCTCGCGAAAGCGAAGTTGCTGAAGTAGAAGAAGCAGAGGTATCAGCATGACCCACCGCGATATTTTGTTGGCACCAGTAGTGTCTGAAAAGTCCTACTCGTTGCTCGATGAAAACAAGTACACGTTCTTGGTTGCACCTGATGCTAACAAAACCCAGATTAAGATTGCCGTTGAGACGGTATTCGGAGTCAAGGTCGTTAGCGTCAACACCATGAACCGTCAGGGTAAGAACAAGCGCACTCGTTTTGGTGATGGAAAGCGCAAAGACACCAAGCGTGCAATCGTGCAAGTTGCTGCCGGCGACCGTATCGACATCTTTGGAGGCCCAGTTTCCTAACGGAAACCGGGACTACAGGAAAAGGAAACCATGGCCCTTCGTAAATTAAAGCCAACGACCCCCGGTCAGCGCGGCGCGAGCGTTCCAGATTTTGCGGAACTCACACGCACAACTCCCGAGAAGTCTCTCGTACGTCCAATCCACTCAAAAGGTGGACGTAACGCATCAGGTCGCATCACTGTTCGCCACCAAGGCGGCGGACACAAGCGTGCCTATCGCCTCATTGATTTCACTCGCAATGATAAAGATGGTGTGCCAGCAAAGGTCGCTCATATTGAGTACGACCCAAACCGCACCGCACGTATCGCACTCCTGCATTACGCAGATGGCGAAAAGCGTTACATCATTGCTCCAGCAAAATTGGAACAAGGCGACACCGTTGAGAATGGCCCAAAGGCAGATATCAAGCCTGGTAATAACTTGCCACTGCGCAACATTCCAGTAGGTACCGTTGTTCACGCTATTGAACTTCGCCCAGGCGGAGGAGCAAAGATTGCTCGCTCAGCGGGCGCAAGTGTGCAGCTTGTTGCAAAAGAAGGAGCCTATGCGCAACTTCGTATGCCATCGGGTGAAATTCGCAACGTAGATGTTCGTTGCCGTGCAACTGTTGGTGAAGTCGGCAACGCCGAGCAATCCAACATTAACTACGGTAAAGCTGGACGTATGCGTTGGTTAGGTGTTCGCCCATCTGTTCGCGGAGTTGTTATGAACCCTGTCGATCACCCACACGGTGGTGGTGAAGGTAAGACTTCTGGTGGACGTCACCCAGTTACTCCTTGGGGTCAACCAGAAGGTCGCACCCGCAAGAAGAAGGCAAGCGATTCAATGATTGTCCGTCGTCGTAAATCGAATAAGAAGCGGTAGGAGCCCTCATGCCACGTAGTTTAAAGAAGGGTCCATTTGTGGACGGCCATCTCACCAAAAAGGTAGATGCGCAGAACGCAGTTAATACCAAGAATGTGATCAAAACTTGGTCACGTCGATCAATGATTACGCCTTCGATGATCGGTCACACCATCGCAGTACATGATGGTCGCAAGCACATTCCTGTATTCATTACTGACGCGATGATCGGTCATAAGCTCGGCGAATTTTCACCAACGCGTACCTTCCGAGGACACGTCAAGGATGATCGGAGAGCTTCTCGTGGCTAATAAGTCAGCATCAGATTCACAAGCAGTGGTTGCTCGCGCAGTATTGCGCGACATTCGCCACACACCACAGAAGGCTCGTCGTGTTGTTGACCTGATTCGCGGATCTCGCGCAGATCAAGCACTAGCAGTCTTGAAGTTTGCACCACAATCTGCCGGCCATGATGTCTACAACCTCTTGGCTTCTGCTGTGGCAAATGCAAAGCAAAAGAATCCTGCGATTCGTGATGCTTCAGAACTTTGGGTTATTGAAGCCCTTGTTGATGAAGGCACAACGATGAAGCGCTTTCGCCCACGTGCACAGGGACGCGGATTCCGCATTCTCAAGCGCAGCAGTCACATCACTGTCACAGTCTCAGACGTCAAGAAGGGAGCGACCAAGTAATGGGTCAAAAAGTAAACCCCTACGGCTTCCGTCTTGGCATCACCACGGAGTTTAAATCTCGTTGGTATGCAGACAAGTTGTACAAGGATTATGTCAAGGAAGATGTTCAAATCCGTCGCATGATGGAAAAGGGCATGGAGCGCGCTGGTGTTTCGAAGATTGAAATCGAACGCACACGCGATCGTGTTCGCATCGACCTACACACCGCACGTCCTGGCATCGTTATTGGTCGCCGCGGAATGGAAGCAGACAAGCTTCGCATCGAACTTGAAAAGCTTACGGGCAAGCAAGTTCAACTAAATATTCTTGAAGTTAAGAATCCAGAGATTGATGCTCAACTCGTTGCACAAGGAATTGCCGAGCAGCTCGCTGCACGTGTTTCATTCCGTCGCGCAATGCGTAAGGCAATGCAGACCGCTTTGAAGTCAGGCGCAAAGGGCATTCGTGTTCAGTGTGGCGGACGTCTTGGTGGAGCTGAAATGTCACGCTCTGAGTTCTATCGCGAAGGTCGCGTTCCACTTCACACATTGCGTGCCGATATTGATTACGGTTTCTATGAAGCCCACACAACATTTGGTCGCCTTGGCGTGAAGGTTTGGATCTACAAGGGTGAAGTTATTCATTCCCGTGCAGAGCGTGAAGCAGCAGCACTTGCGGCAGCGCGTGCACCAAAGAATGATCGCCCACGTCGCGCACCACGCCCACCACGCCCAGAAGTAACTACATCAAACGTGAGCCCAACGGTTAACGGCGGAGCACCTGTGCAATCACCAGTTGCGGCACCAGTTGCAACAGCAGTTGTGGCAGATGTTGTTACTGAAGGAGGCGAGGCATAAATGTTAATTCCTCGTCGCGTTAAGCATCGTAAGCAGCACCACCCTTCTCGGAGTGGAGCTTCAAAGGGTGGAACCGCGGTTTCCTTCGGTGACTTCGGTATCCAAGCTCTCGAGCCTGCATACGTCACCAACCGTCAAATTGAAGCAGCGCGTATTGCAATGACGCGTTACATCAAGCGTGGTGGAAAGGTATGGATCAATATTTATCCAGACCGTCCACTTACCAAGAAGCCTGCCGAAACTCGCATGGGTTCCGGTAAAGGTTCACCTGAATGGTGGATCGCAAACGTGAAGCCAGGTCGCGTGATGTTTGAAATTTCAGGCGTCACGGAAGCCATTGCTAATGAAGCAATGCGCCTTGCAATTCACAAGTTGCCCATGAAGTGCCGAGTTGTGAAACGTGAGGAGGCGTAATGGCTACTACAACTAACGAGGAGCTTCGCGCACTATCTGCCGAAGAGATCACTGCAAAGTTGCGCGAGTCAAAGGAAGAACTTTTCAACCTTCGATTCCAGGCTGCAACTGGCCAACTCGAAAGCCACGGCCGTCTCGGAGCTGTTCGCAAAGAGATTGCTCGCATTTATACCGTTATTCGTGAACGTGAACTAGGAATCGGAGGTGCTGCATGACTCCGAACACTCCAAGCGAAGAGCGCGGTTTCCGCAAAACTCGTGAAGGCATCGTTGTCAGTGACAAGATGGATAAGACTGTAACTGTTGAGGTCATGGACCGTGTTAAGCACGGCATGTACAGCAAAGTTCTTTCTCGCTCACGCAAACTTAAAGCCCACGACGAGCTCAATGCAGCTGGCGTAGGCGATCGTGTAATGATCATGGAAACTCGACCTATCTCGGCAACCAAGCGTTGGCGTGTAGTTGAGATCCTCGAGAAGGCCAAGTAGAGGGGCAGGTGGATAACAAATGATTCAACAAGAGTCGCGCCTGCGCGTTGCTGATAACACTGGAGCCAAAGAGCTTTTGTGTATTCGCGTTCTCGGTGGTTCCAAGCGTCGTTATGCCGGCATCGGAGACATCATTGTTTGTTCCGTTAAGGATGCAATTCCTGGTGGACAAGTAAAGAAAGGTGAAGTCGTCAAGGCTGTCATCGTTCGTACCGTTAAGGAACGTCGTCGTCCAGATGGTTCCTATATTAAATTTGATGAGAATGCAGCAGTCATCTTGAAAGCTGATGGCGAACCACGCGGCACTCGTATCTTCGGACCGGTTGCTCGCGAACTTCGCGACAAGCGCTTCATGAAGATCATCTCGCTCGCACCGGAGGTGCTCTAACCATGGCAAAGATCAAGAAAGGCGACACCGTTTTGGTGATCGCTGGAAAAGATAAGGGAGTCACCGGCAAGGTGCTCGACCTTGATGCACAACGCATTCTTGTTGAAGGTGTTAACCGCGTAAAGCGCCACACCAAAGAGACAACGGGCGATCGTGGAGTCAAAGTCGGCGGCATCATGAGCGTTGAAGCTTCCATCGCAATTTCAAACGTCATGCTCGTTGATGAAGATGGCAAGGCCACTCGCATCGGTGCCCGCAAAGACGAAAATGGCAAGAATGTACGCATTTCGCGTCGCACCGGAAAGGACATCTAATGTCAGCAACTGAATTAGTACGTCTCAAGGGACGCTACCGCAGCGAAATCGCTCCAGCCCTTCAAGCACAATTTGGATACAAGAACGTGATGCAGATTCCAACCCTGACCAAAGTTGTGGTCAATATGGGTGTTGGTGAAGCAGCGCGTGATTCCAAGTTGATCGAAGGCGCAATCCGCGACCTCACCACCATCACAGGCCAAAAGCCACAGGTCACCAAGTCACGCAAGTCCATCGCGCAGTTCAAACTTCGCGAGAACATGCCTATTGGTGCACATGTCACTTTGCGCGGAGATCGCATGTGGGAGTTCACAGATCGCTTGCTCTCTATCTCTTTGCCACGTATCCGCGACTTCCGCGGCTTGTCACCAAAGCAATTTGATGGCGCCGGCAACTACACCTTTGGTCTCACCGAGCAAGTTGTGTTCCCTGAGATCGAACAAGACAAGATTGATCGTCCGCGCGGTATGGACATCACCTTTGTCACCACCGCGAAAAACGATGACGAAGGTCGCGCATTGCTTAAGGCGCTCGGCTTTCCATTCAAGGAGAACTAATGGCTAAAACATCGCTCAAGGTAAAAGCAGCCCGTAAGCCAAAGTTCAAGGTTCGCGGATATACACGTTGCCAGCGTTGCGGTCGTCCGCATGCTGTCTACCAAAAATTTGGAATTTGCCGCATCTGCTTCCGAGAGATGGCACACCGCGGCGAACTTCCTGGCATAACGAAAGCTTCCTGGTAACACAATAATTCACCCAACAACTACGAAACAGGTCTTGTTTGTTCAAACAAACAGCCAAGAAACCGGTTCGAGAGAGGCCATAGGCCACGCATGACAATGACAGATCCGATCGCAGACATGTTGACACGTCTGCGTAACGCAAACTCTGCCTACCACGATGAAGTTTCCATGCCATCGTCGTCGGTAAAGACGCGTATCGCAGCAATTCTTCAACAGGAGGGCTTCATTGCGGGTTACCGCGTTGATGCCAATCCAAACGGCGTTGGTAAAACACTCGTACTCGACTTGAAGTTCGGTCCCAACCGTGAGCGTTCAATCGCTGGCCTTCGCCGAGTAAGCAAGCCCGGCCTTCGCGTATACGCAAAGGCTACGGCGCTGCCAAAAGTTCTTGGCGGTCTAGGCGTTGCCATCATTTCAACTTCATCTGGATTGCTTACTGATAAGCAAGCCAACAAACAAGGCGTAGGCGGAGAAGTTCTCGCCTATGTATGGTGATTGAGATGTCACGTATCGGTCGCATGCCCATCACCGTCCCAGCGGGCGTTGAAGTTTCTATTACAGGTCAAGAGGTTGTCGTTAAGGGACCTAAGGGTTCACTTTCTCGGGCAATTGCTCTGCCTATTCACGTTTCACAAGCTGATGGAGTTGTTACGGTTGCCCGTCCAAACGACGAGCGCTTAAGCCGATCACTTCATGGTTTGTCTCGCACACTTGTCTTCAACATGATCGAAGGCGTAACCAATGGTTACAGCAAGACGATCGAAATCGTTGGAGTCGGTTACCGCGTTGCTGAAAAAGGTAGTGACCTTGAATTTGCGCTTGGCTATAGCCACCCAATTCATTTCCCAGCACCTGAAGGCATCACATTCAAGGTTGCATCTGCTACCAAGTTCTCAATCTCAGGGATTGATAAGCAACTTGTTGGTGAAGTAGCGGCCAAGATCAAGAAGCTTCGCAAGGCCGACCCTTACAAGGGTAAGGGCTTGCGTTTGGAAGGCGAAGTTGTTCGCCGCAAGCAAGGAAAGACGGGTAAGAAGTAATGGCAATCGGTGTAAAGGTCGTTAAGGGATCGGCAACAAATGCCCGTCGCCGTCGTCATTTTCGCGTACGCAAGAAGGTCTCCGGAACTGCTGCGCGTCCACGTCTTGTTGTCTCACGCTCTGCTCGCCACTTGGTCGTGCAGGTTGTAGATGACTTGCAAGCCCGCACTTTGGTGTCGGCATCCACAATGGAAGCTGATCTTCGCGCGTCAACTGGCGATAAGACTGCAAAGTCGCGTCAACTTGGTGTACTTATCGCCGAGCGTGCAAAGGCTGCCGGAATCACATCTGTAGTTTTCGATCGCGGTGGAAATCAATATCACGGTCGTATCGCAGCACTTGCTGATAGTGCACGAGAGAACGGATTGGACTTCTAATGGCTGTTAATCCAACTCAAACTCGCGAAGGCGGCGAAGCCCCAAAGGGTAATGATCGCCGCGAACGTCGTGAACGTCGCGATGATCGTGCACAAGACAAGAGCCCATTCATGGAGCGCGTTGTCTTCATCAACCGTGTATCCAAGGTAGTAAAGGGTGGACGTCGTTTCTCCTTCACCGCACTCGTCGTAGTTGGCGATGGCAACGGTCAAGTAGGAATTGGTTATGGAAAATCTAAGGAAGTTCCACAAGCAATTGCTAAAGCCGTTGAAGAAGCAAAGAAGTCATTCTTTACCGTTCCTCGTATTCAAGGAACTGTTCCTCACGCAATTCAAGGTGAAGCAGCAGCCGGCGTTGTTCTTCTTCGCCCAGCAAGTCCTGGTACTGGCGTTATCGCTGGTGGTCCAGTTCGTGCCGTACTTGAGTGTGCAGGAATCACCGATGTACTCACTAAGTCTTTAGGTTCTAACAATGCCATCAACATGGTTCACGCCACTGTTGCTGCGTTGAAGGGACTTGAATCCCCAGAAGCTATTGCAGCTCGTCGCGGTCGTCCGCTCGAAGATGTTGCACCTGCTGCAATTATCCGCGCTTCACAGATGACAGTTGGTGCCTAATGCCTCGTCTAAAAGTTACTCAAGTTCGCTCAAAGGTTGGATACAGCCCGCAGCAACGCGACACACTTCGTTCACTCGGCCTCAAGCGCATCAATGATGTTGTTGTGAAAGAGGATCGTCCAGAAATTCGTGGCATGGTTTTCGCCGTACGCCACCTGATCAAGGTTGAAGAGGTCGAATAACCAATGACACTCAAAGTTCATCATCTTCGTCCAGCCCCTGGTGCAAAAAAAGCTAAGACTCGTAAGGGTCGCGGTGAAGCATCCAAGGGTAAGACCGCCGGTCGCGGTGGCAAGGGAACTCGTGCACGTAACCAGGTTCGCGCAGGATTCGAAGGCGGTCAGTTGCCTTTAGTTATGCGTTTACCTAAGTTGCGCGGCTTCAAGAACCCTGCTCGCGTGGAATACCAAGCTGTAAACGTAGCAACCATCAACTCCCTTTATCCAAAGGGTGGCAATGTCACCGTTGAAGATCTCGTCAAGAAGGGCGCCGCACGTGATGGCTTCCCTGTCAAGATCCTCGGAAATGGCGAAATCGCAGTTAAGGTCAGCGTTGCAGCTCACAAGTTCTCAGGCACTGCAGTGGAAAAAATTGCAGCAGCTGGCGGATCAACTAAGACCCTGTAAGACCCAACGATTTACAATTTGTTTGATTTGAGAGAGAAGGAGAAGATCAGTGCTTTCAGCATTTGGTAAGGCCTTTAGGACACCAGATCTGCGCAAGAAGATCTTCTTCACTCTTTCGATCATGGCGTTGTTTCGCTTTGGTTCGGTAGTACCAACACCAGGCGTTTCTTATGCCAACGTTCAAACATGCCTTAAGTCAGTTCAATCAGGTGGACTCTTTGGTTTGATTAACCTCTTTAGCGGTGGTGCACTTTTGCACCTTTCCGTTTTTGCCCTCGGCATCATGCCCTACATCACCAGCTCGATCATTATTCAATTGCTGACAGTTGTTATTCCACGTTTTGAAACCCTCAAAAACGAAGGTCAATCTGGAACAGCGAAGTTAACTCAGTACACCCGATACTTAACTATCGGCCTTGCGATTTTGCAGTCCACGGGTTTGATTGCCGTTGCACGGACCCCAGGTCGTTTGATCTCTGGTTGTTCAGCTCCCATCATTCCTGACACCTCCTGGCAACGCATCGTGACGATGATCTTCATTATGACCGCTGGTACTTCGGTAATCATGTGGCTGGGTGAATTGATCACAGATCGTGGCGTCGGTAACGGTATGTCGATCTTGATCTTTACATCGATCGCAGCAGGATTTCCTGGAAACCTGTGGAGCATCAAGCTTCAGAAGGGTCTCTTCGCATTCATATTCGTGCTCGCAGTAGGAATCTTGGTTGTAGCCGCCGTTGTATTCGTTGAGCAGGCTCAACGACGTATTCCGGTTCAATATGCCAAGCGTCAAGTTGGTCGCTCAAGTTACGGTGGAACAAGCACCTACATACCTATTAAGGTCAACCAAGCTGGCGTTATTCCAGTAATTTTCGCATCATCGTTGCTCTACATCCCCTCGTTGGTCGTGAACTTCACCAACTCGAAGGCGGCGTGGGCAGTCTGGATCAGCCGTAACTTTGTTAAGGGCGACCACCCGATCTACATTATTTCCTATGCTGTCTTGATTATTTTCTTTACTTACTTCTATGTGGCGATCACATTCAATCCGGATGAAGTTGCTGACAATATGAAGAAGTACGGCGGATTCGTACCAGGTATTCGTGCTGGACGTCCGACATCTGAATATTTGCAGTATGTACTCTCTCGTATCACTGCACCAGGCTCGCTTTATCTCGCATTCGTTGCAATCATTCCGATCCTTGCTTTGATCTTGTTCGGTGCAACGCAGAACTTCCCATTCGGCGGAACTGCAATCCTTATTGTCGTAGGTGTTGGACTGGATACTGCTAAGCAGATTGAAAGCCAGCTACAACAACGCTCGTACGAGGGGTTCTTGCGCTAATGCGTTTAGTCCTGGTTGGACCACCAGGTGCAGGCAAGGGAACACAAGCACAATTCCTTTCGTCGCATTACTCGATCCCGCATATCTCCACAGGGGATATTTTTCGAGCCAACTTAAAAGAAGGCACGGCCCTCGGACTCCAAGCTAAATCATTTATGGATAGTGGCAACCTCGTTCCTGATTCGGTAACCAATGAAATGGTTCGAGATCGCCTCACCCGCGATGATCTCGTTAACGGCTTCCTTCTTGATGGATTTCCGCGAAATGTTTTACAAGCAGAAGTTCTCCGTGCGATTTTGGCGGAGAAAGGCACACCCCTTGATGCCGTATTGGAATTAGCAGTCGATAGCGCAGAGATCATTTTGCGCCTATCTGGGCGCCGCATCTGCCGCAACTGCGGCAAGGCGTGGCACGTGGAGTACGAAAAACCAATAACTGTTGATCAGTGTGATGCGTGTGGCGGCGAGCTCTACCAACGAGAAGATGACAAAGAAGATGTTATTCAACATCGTTTGGATGTCTATCAAGAACAGACCGCGCCAATTGTTGCCTTCTATCGCACCGAAGGGCTCTTGATAACAATTACCGCAAGTGGTTCTGTTTCAGATATTACAGAGCGCGCTATTTCTGCGCTGAACCGCGTTCACTAATTCGCCATGGCAATTCAATATAAAACCCTTGATCAAATCAAGGTAATGCGTCGTGCAGGATTATTGGTTGGACAGACACTTGAATTATTACGTAGCTCGGTCAAGGTTGGCATGCGTACCGATGCCCTGGATGCCATAGCATCAGCGAACATTAAACGTGGTGGCGGAACTTCTAACTTCAAGGGGTATCACGGTTTTCCCGCAACAATCTGTATTTCGATAAATGAGGAAATCGTTCACGGTATACCTGGAGATCGTGTGATCAACGATGGAGACGTCGTTTCAATCGACGCAGGGGCAATTATTGATGGCTGGCACGGAGATGCCGCTTTCTCGATCATTGCAGGAACCATCGACCCAGCAGATCAAAAACTTTTGGAAGTTTGCGATGAATCTATGTGGCGAGGAATTGCGGCAGGAGCGGTTGGTGCACGCCTTTCAGATATCGGGCATGCCATTGAAGAGTATGTAAAGTCTCAAGGCAAATATGGAATCCTTCAGGAATATGGGGGGCACGGAATCGGTACGGAGATGCATCAAGAACCGCATGTTCTAAATTTTGGAAAACGTGGTCATGGCCCAGAACTCACTCCGGGCTTGGTTTTAGCGATCGAACCGATGATCACTCGAGGAACGCATAAGACAAAAGTCCTGGCTGATGATTGGACGGTTGTTTCCAATGACAAATCGCGTGGTGCCCATTTTGAAAATACTTATGCATTACTTCCTGATGGAAAAGTATTCGTACTGACAGCTATTGACGGCGGGCGCGAACGTCTTGGGGCGCTGGGGATCGAAATTTCAGATTTGTTGCAGTAGCTTCGAAAGTTTCAGGCACCTAATCCCTTTTCAATGACTTGACCAAGAAGGTCGAGCCATCTATCAGGGTCAACGTGATCTGCTGTTACATCATCAACGATTTTCCCCAAGGTGTAGGCCTGAATAAGTACGGCAATTGATGCTGCGTCTAGATCTAATCGAACATAGCCTCGCTCTTGGGCTTCTCTTACTAAATCAGTAATGGAATCAGTGAGGCGTTGTTGTTCTTCGCCCAAATCATGCATCAGGCGAGGATTGCCTTCGGCCAAGCCAAGAATTCTTGCTCGTTCAAAACGTGATGAACGAGAAGCAGGACTTTGAGTGAGCTTGGTAACTTCTGAGAGGCCAGCAAAAAATTCTTCTCTTGTTTTTGTTGTTGTTGCAACAGTGGTGAGCAATTCAATGCTGCGATCTACCCATCGTGCATAACGGATGACTCGCGCCGTATCTATGAGCGCCGAGAAATCTGCAAAGTGGTGATAGAGGGATCCTTTGGAAATGCTTGATAATTCGAGAACTTGTTCGCTGGTGATTTCATCTGCTCGATAATTTTCTAAAAGCTCAACAACGGTATTTACCAGGGCGACTTTTGTGGGATGGGCATTTTTCACAATGAAATTCTGCCGTTTAATCGTTGAAATGACCATAGGCTCACCACTCATGTGAATGATTGTTGTAAGGTTGCATCATGACTCACCAACTTGGAACAATTATGCGCGCCGAAATCGAAGAAGTTCCGGCAGTATTTGGTCGAATTAAGGACCACTCCCAAGAAATGGTCCAACAGATCTCTCAATTAAATCTGAGCTCCATTGATTCCGTCATTTTGGTCGGCCGAGGTACCTCAGATAATGCTGGCCTGTATTTGAAATATCTAATTGAAACAAAAATCGGCATTCCTTGTGGATTGGCTTCGCCTTCTGTCGTAACTGTTTATGGCACCAAGCTTCGCTACAAGAACGTACTTGTTATTGCCCTGAGTCAAAGCGGTCAATCTCCCGATTTGGTGGGGTATTGCGCAGCAGCTCGCGATGGTGGCGCGAGTATCTTGGCAATGACCAATGACCCAGAGAGTCCATTAGCCAAGATCTCCCATTGCCACTTGTATCTCCATGCCGGACCTGAAAAAGCAGTGGCCGCAACGAAGAGTTACTCGGCTGAACTTTTGGTATCGAGAATTTTGGTGGCTCACTGGAAGGGCGAGAGCGTCGATTTTGACGCAATCATTGAGCAGACCAAACTCGGATTGCTCCAAATGCCATTTATTAAATCGGTCTCCGAGCGCTTTGATTATTCTCACGGTTTAACGACAATGGGGCGCGGATTTGCCTACGCAAATGCACATGAAGCGGCTCTGAAGATTCAAGAGACAGTAAAAATTCCCGTTGCTTCTTTTTCATCGGCTGATTATTTACACGGACCTATTTCCTCACTCCACAGCGGCTCCCGAGTTCTTTTTCTCGCCCCGGCAGGAGTTGCGCAAACTTCAATGGCCACCACGGTCGAGCGAATTCGAGATATTACAGCGCATATATATTGGATTGGTTCTGGTTTCGCTCGAAAAGATACCGAAATGTATCTGGGTGGCTCTGTTGGTCTTTCTGAAACTGATGCTGTCATTGCCGATAGTGTTTTATTGCAATCATTTGCTCTTTCACTTGCGATATCTTCCGATAAGGATCCAGATGCACCTATTGGTCTGGCAAAAGTAACGAAGACTTTGTAGAAAATCATGACCATCAATGTTCCGGCATTCGTTGACCTTCAAGTCAATGGTCATGGTGGAGTTGATTTATTAACTGCTAAGACTTCAGAGGATATTCGCAAGGTCGGTAGATCGCTGTGGAGTGAGGGTGTTGGCGCATATTTGCCAACTTTGATTACCGGCCCCATTGATCGCACTTTAGAAGTTATGAAACTTATTGAAGAGGTTAGACGATCACCGGCCGATGATGAAGCAGAAGTGATAGGGATTCACCTTGAAGGACCATTCTTGTCACCTGAAAAACCAGGTGTGCACCCCTTGGAATATTTGTCACTGCCATCGCATGGATTGCTCGGAAAATATCTAGCTGGCGGCACCGTAACAATGGTGACCCTTGCTCCAGAAATTCCGGGCGCACTAGAGGCGATTAAATTCCTCACCGATATGGGAGTAGTTGTTTCGTTAGGGCATTCCAACGCAACTGTTGAACAAGCACATGCAGGCTTTGATGCTGGTGCACGTACTGTCACGCATATTTGGAATGCGATGAATAAGGATCGTCAATCTGGTGTTGCAGCTGCTGCCCTTGCACGCGAGGAGATCGCGATTCAGTTGATTGCAGATGGAGTGCACCTCAGTGATGAATTAGTTCTCTACACAATAGAAAAAGCACCAGATCGTTTTATCGTGACTAATGATGCGGTTGCACCCGCAGGTTTAGGGGAGGGCACGTTTCCTTTTGGGACCTTCGAGCTGACCGTTCATGAAGGTCGAGCCACCCGATCCGATGGGGTCTTAGGCGGGGGAGTCGGTTCATTGCGAGGGTCCCTCCAAAGGCTCATCGACCTAGGCGTTGACCCTGAAAGTGCCCTGGCAAGCATGACTTCCCGGCCCGCGCAGCTGGTAGGACGCTCAGATTTGGGCATTTTGGGCCTGGGAAGGCGTTCAATCGAGGTGTAACGTGATCCACACCCCACGGCGCGCCGTTTGAGTCAGAGCCTAGGGGAAGA
Organism: uncultured Actinomycetes bacterium; assembly: GCA_903834145.1. Classification (GTDB taxonomy): domain Bacteria; phylum Actinomycetota; class Actinomycetes; order Nanopelagicales; family Nanopelagicaceae; genus QYPT01. Next base: position 67,043 of record CAILHY010000020.1, on the reverse strand, counting down.
GTACAAGGGGGCGATTTCCCTTATACCCACGCGTGGCTTTAGACTCACCCTTCGCCTTGTAAAAGGCTCTTCATTAACTCATGACGAAGTAGAAAAGAAGGTATCGCTTGGCCAAGAAAGATGGTGCTATCGAAATCGAAGGCACCGTTGCTGAAGCGCTGCCTAACGCGATGTTTCGCGTTGAGTTAACGAACGGGCACAGAATTCTCGCGCACATTAGCGGGAAGATGCGTAAGAACTACATTCGCATTCTTCCAGCTGACCGTGTGATCGTTGAACTAAGTCCCTACGACCTCACTCGAGGTCGGATTGTTTATCGTTACAAGTAATTTTCGAATTACTGTGAAATAAATAATTTTAGATGTTTTACCCGAAGGAGGGCAGCTCATGAAGGTTAAGCCAAGCGTGAAGAAGATTTGCGATAAGTGCAAAGTTATTCGTCGCAAGGGTCGCGTCATGGTTATCTGCGACAACCTCCGACATAAGCAACGTCAGGGTTAATCGAAGAGATTTACCTGCACTAAAGAACACGCGTGGCGCGACTGCTTCGTTAATCGAAAGATTAAAGATGCAGACCCTTGGTCCGACAGGCCGAGGCCCATCACTAGATGGGAAGCGTTGCGGAGGACCTGTCGGATTACTGAATGGTTGATTACATGGCACGTCTTGTTGGTGTCGATCTTCCACGCGAAAAGCGCGTTGAGATTGCACTTACCTATATTTTTGGAATGGGTTTAACCCGTTCACATAAGACATTGGCGGCAACTGGTATTAGTCCAGATACCCGCGTTAAAGATCTTCAAGAGCCAGAACTCGCAAAACTTCGCGAGTACATCGAAGCTAACTTTAAGATCGAAGGCGATTTACGTCGTGAAATCGCAGGCGATATTCGTCGCAAAGTTGAAATTCAAAGTTACCAAGGAATTCGCCACCGTAAGGGACTTCCTGTTCGCGGTCAACGCACACATACCAACGCGCGTACGCGTAAGGGTCCTCGTAAGGCAATCGCTGGCAAGAAGAAGGTGACTAAGTAATGGCCGCTCCTAAATCAAAGACTGCTGCAACTAAAGGCAAAGTTAAGCTTCGTAAAAAAGAGAAGAAGAACATTGCTGTCGGTCAAGCGCACATCAAGAGCACATTTAACAACACCATCATTTCTATTACTGACCCAACGGGCGCAGTTATTTCTTGGTCATCATCTGGTCAAGTTGGCTACAAGGGTTCACGCAAATCCACACCTTTCGCTGCGCAACTTGCAGCAGAGGCAGCGGCTCGTCGTGCTCAAGAGCATGGCTTGAAGAAGGTAGATGTTTTCGTTAAGGGCCCAGGCTCTGGACGCGAAACTGCAATTCGTTCATTACAGGCAGCCGGTTTGGAAGTTGGTGCCATCTCTGATGTCACACCAGCACCCCACAACGGATGCCGTCCACCAAAACCACGTCGAGTTTAAGGAAGGAAGAGAATAAATGGCTCGTTATACCGGAGCAGACTGCAAGCGTTGCCGTCGCGAAAAAGTAAAGCTCTTCCTTAAGGGCTCAAAGTGCGATGGACCGAAATGTCCGATCGAATCTCGTCCATATCCACCAGGGCAGCATGGCCGTGGTCGTTCTAAGGAATCTGAGTACTTGCTTCAGATGCGTGAAAAGCAGAAGTGCGCACGCATTTACGGCGTATTGGAAAAGCAATTCCGCGGTTACTACGAAGAAGCAAACCGTCGCCAAGGTAAGACTGGTGAAAACTTGCTCGTAATTTTGGAAACTCGTCTCGATAACGTTGTGTTTCGTGCCGGCTTTGCTAAGAGCCGTGACATGGCGCGCCAGTTGGTTCGCCACGGTCACTTCTTGGTCAATGGCAAGAAGGTAAACATTCCTTCATTCCGTGTCTCTGCGATGGACATCATCGATGTTCTTCCAAAGTCGTTGGACTTGACTCCATTTATCGTGGCTGGCGCCGAACTCGGCGAGAAGTCAGTGCCTGCGTGGATGGAAGTCGTTGGTTCGCAAATGCGCATCATCATCCACGGTGTTCCAGCACGCGCTGTCATCGATACCCAAGTTCAAGAACAGCTAATCGTTGAGCTTTACTCCAAGTAATCCTGAATTTTCAGGAGATATTGGATCTGCACCAAAGATTTAAAAACTTAAAAAGAAAAAGCAGGGGATCAAATAGTGGATCTCCGTGACCTATGGAGGAGCAACAGTGCTGATTGCACAACGTCCCACCCTCACTGAAGAAGTAGTCAGCGAATACCGATCACGGTTCATCATTGAACCGTTGGAACCTGGTTTCGGTTACACCCTCGGCAATTCGATGCGCCGTACCTTGCTCTCCTCAATTCCAGGAGCAGCAGTGACAAGCATCCGCGTTGCAGGAGCGCTGCACGAATTCACCACGCTTGAAGGCGTGAAAGAAGATCTGACGGATATTGTTCTTAATATTAAGAACTTGGTTCTGTCTTCAGATAATGATGAGCCAAGCGTTCTTTACATCCGCAAATCAGGCACCGGTCCCGTTACTGGCGCTGACATTGCGGTCCCTACAGGCGTTGAAGTTCATAACCCAGCACTGCATTTGGCAACCCTCAACGGAAAGGCCAATCTTGAGATTGAACTGACCGTCGAGCGCGGCCGTGGCTATGTGACTGCGGTACAAAATAAGCAGGCAGGGGCTGAAATCGGTCGCATTCCTGTTGACTCCATTTACTCACCAGTCTTGAAAGTCACCTACAAGGTTGAAGCCACTCGCGTTGAACAACGTACTGACTTTGATCGCCTTGTTGTTGATGTCGAAACAAAGCCATCGATGAAGCCACGTGATGCTGTTGCATCTGCTGGTAAGACTCTCGTTGAACTCTTTGGCCTTGCACGCGAACTCAACGTCAACGCAGAAGGTATCGAAATGGGACCATCCATTCTCGATGCGGCCCTTGCTGCTGATCTTGCTCTTCCCATCGAAGATCTCGATCTCACAGTGCGTTCATACAACTGCTTGAAGCGCGAAGGCATTCACACAGTCGGCGAACTCGTTGGACGCAGCGAAGCAGACCTTCTCGATATTCGTAACTTTGGTTCAAAGTCCATCGATGAGGTCAAGGCAAAGTTGGTCTCAATGGGAATGTCCCTTAAGGACAGCCCAGTTGGATTTGATCCAACTCAACACCAGAACTACGACATCAATCTTGACGATATTCTTGAAGAAGAATTCGTCGCCCCCGAGCAGGCTTAAGGCCTAGGAGAATAAAATGCCAAAACCAAGTAAAGGTCCTCGTCTGGGCAGTGGCCCATCGCACGAGCGCTTACTCCTAGGAACACTTGCAGAGCAATTGTTCGAGCACGGCAAGATCACGACAACTGAAGCAAAGGCAAAGCGTCTTCGCCCCTTGGCTGAAAAGTTGATCACCTTCGCAAAGAAGGGCGACCTTGCAGCGCGTCGCGAAGTTATGACCCGCATTTCAAATAAGAGCGTTGTACATACCCTCTTCACCGAAATCGGACCTCGCTTTGCTGAGCGCAATGGTGGTTACACACGCATCACAAAGATCGGACCTCGTAAGGGCGATAACGCTCCTATGGCAGTCATCGAAGTTCTCACCGATGGTGTTGCAGCAAAGAAAGCAACCGTTGATGAAGCAACGAAGGCTACAAAAAAGGCCGCAGCTAAGAAAGATGCTGAGTAACAACTCACCTCACATTCTGATGACGGAACCCACTCTCCTTGCCGAGAGTGGGTTCCTTCGTTTGCGCCTTGATCTTGCCTACGATGGAACAAATTTTTCCGGTTGGGGAAAGCAGCCCGACCGACGGACCGTGCAAGAAGAAGTTGAAAAAACGCTTCAAAAACTTACTCGGACAAAGGCAGAAACGGTGGTTGCAGGACGCACAGATGCCGGAGTCCATGCAACCGGACAAGTGGTACATGTAGATATTCCTGAAATGGAAAGCGGCCCTTACGCCAAGAAAGTTAATTGGGATTTCGGCGACCTGCCTTATCGACTCAATCGTATTCTTGATGAAGATATTCGTATCACCTCCGCAACGGTTGCTCCCTATGGATTCCACGCCCGATTTTCAGCACTTCGGCGGTGTTATGAATACAAAATTCTTGATAGCAATACAGTCATCTTGCCTTTGCAGCGCTTTGATATTGCGCCTTGGTATCGCCCGCTGAGCGTTGATGTGCTCAACGAGGCCAGCGCCCTATTGCTTGGAGAAAATGATTTTGCCGCCTTTTGCAAGTTTCGCGAAAGCGCTACAACGGTGCGCAACCTCGAAACTTTTTCATGGAGTCGAAATTCCGAAGGTGTTCTTGTGGCAGAAGTGGTTGCTGATGCTTTTTGTTATTCGATGGTGAGAAATCTCGTTGGCGCCGTGGTCTGCGTTGCGGATGGTCGCTTTGAACCTTCCTGGGTAAAGGATGTCTTGAATAATCGAGTGCGAATATCCGACAGCTTAGTTTTCCCTGCACGCGGTTTGACTTTAACCCGAGTTGATTACCCCAACGATGACGAACTTGTTGCTCGTATTGAGCGAACCCTTCGCCGCAGAGGCGAGGAAGAGTAATGGGCCACATCGATGTCAGTGGCGTTGATTTCTCACTTTCAGATGGACGAGTGCTGCTGAGCGATGTGAACTTCCGCGTCGGAGATGGTGCCAAAGTTGCATTGATCGGCGCAAACGGTTCCGGTAAAACCACTCTTATTAAAATGATTTGCGGAGACCTTCAACCAGATTCAGGCTCTATATCTATCACTGGTGGATTAGGTGTCATGCGTCAGTTCATTGGATCCGTCCGTGATGAAACCACAGTTCGAGATTTATTGATCTCCTTTGCACCTAAGAGAATTCGTGATGCCGCTGCTGCTGTGAAGAACTCTGAAGAACTCATGAATACAAGAAATAAAGAACGAGATCAAATGGCTTACGCCCAAGCACTTTCAGATTGGGGAGACGCTGGCGGGTATGATTTTGAAGTAATCTGGGATGTGTGTTGCACCGAAGCACTCGGTAAATCTTTTGATCGTGTTGAAGAGCGCTTGGTAAATACGCTCTCTGGTGGCGAGCAGAAGAAATTGGTATTGCGTGCACTTCTGCAAGGTCCGGAGGAGGTATTACTTCTGGATGAGCCAGATAACTATCTCGATGTTCCATCAAAGCGATGGCTTGAAGAAATGATTACACAAACTGATAAAACCGTCCTCTTTGTCAGCCATGATCGTGAATTGCTCGATCGCACCGCCAATCGCATCGTGACCTTAGAACAAGGAGCGAACGGAAACACCACATGGATTCACGGTGGAAAATTTTCAACCTGGCATGATGCAAGAAAGGCCCGCAATGAACGTTTTGCTGAGATTCTTCTGCGGTGGGAACAGGAACTAGCCCGACTCAAGGAGTTAGTCCGAACACTTCAATGGCAGGCAGCGAGTAGCCCTGACATGGCATCAAAATATCGCGCCATGCAAACGCGCCTTCGAAAATTTGAAGAAGCAGGCCCACCTGAAGCCCCACCCATCGAGCAGGATGTTCAGGTAGCACTACGCGGTGGCCGTACAGGGTTGCGCGCACTCACGATTGAAAATCTTTCGCTGACAAATTTGACGGAACCTTTTAACTTTGAGATTTTCTTTGGAGACCGCGTCGCGGTCCTTGGCAAGAATGGCACCGGTAAATCGCATTTCTTGCGCATGATTTCAGGCGATAACACCGTGAAGTTCACCGGAGAATTCAAACTAGGTGCGCGCGTGCAGCCCGGATATTTTGCGCAAACTCACGCACATCCTGAATTTCAGGGCAAAACACTTTTGGAATTGCTGTGGGAAAATTACTCATTGCAATTGGGCCCGGCAAAGAGCGTTTTACGTAAATATGAAATCCACAATCAAGCCGAGCAGAAGTTTGGATCACTCAGCGGCGGTCAACAAGCCAGATTCCAGGTCTTGCTTCTTGAGCTATCTGGTTCCACCATGCTCTTGCTGGATGAGCCGACGGATAACTTGGATTTGGCCAGCGCCGAAAGCCTCGAGCACGCCCTTGCCCAGTATGAGGGAACGGTGATCTCGGTGACCCATGATCGGTGGTTCACGCGAGGTTTCACCAGGTACCTGATTTTTGGCGCAAATGGCCAGGTTTATGAGAGCCCTGAGCCCATTTTTGAGCACTAAATCCACTTAGTCCAGGGTTGTTCAGGCGTTTTGACCCACTGGCGCCCTCACGGGTACCCTTACCCTCCTGCGCCACGAAGGCGCGATTTTTAAAAAAAGTCACCATGAGAAGCGAGGCAAGACCGTGCGTACATATAGCCCAAAGCCCGGAGATGTAGTGCGTAAGTGGCACGTCATCGATGCGCAAGATGTCGTATTGGGTCGCCTTGCAACCCACGCAGCAGTTCTATTGCGCGGCAAGAACAAGCCAACATTTGCACCTCACATGGATATGGGTGACTTCGTCATCATCATCAATGCTGAAAAGGTTGCACTGTCTGGTTCAAAGACAACGCAAAAATTTGCTCACCACCACTCAGGTTTTCCTGGCGGCTTAACATCCACTGTTTACGGCGACCTCTTGATGAAGTACCCAACACGCGCCGTTGAGAAAGCAATCAAAGGAATGCTTCCAAAGAACACACTTGGTCGCGCCATTGCTAGCAAGCTCAAGGTTTACGCAGGACCAGAACACCCACATGCAGCACAAGCACCAACTCCATATGTTTTCGAGCAAGTTTCACAGATCATTAAGTAGAGGATAAAAATCAATGATGTCTGATAACACTGTAATTAATGATCTCGACGAGAATGAAGTTCCGACTTCTTACTCATCATCAACTCCTGCTGCTGCGACTAATCGTCCTGCGATTAAAGCACCAGGTGCCGGCACTGGCCGTCGCAAGGAAGCAGTAGCTCGCGTACGTCTCGTTCCTGGAACTGGTCGCTGGGTTGTAAACGGTAAAGAACTTGCTGCATATTTTCCAAATAAAGTTCACCAACAATTAGTCTCTGAACCATTTCGCACTGTAGGTGCCGAAAATTCTTACGACGTTTTTGCACGCATCAATGGTGGTGGAGTTTCTGGTCAAGCCGGCGCTCTTCGTCTTGGCGTTGCACGTTCACTCAATCAGATTGATGAAGAAGCACATCGCCCAGCTCTAAAAAAGGCTGGATTCCTTACACGCGATGCTCGTGTTATTGAGCGCAAGAAGTACGGTCTGAAGAAGGCCCGTAAGCGCTCGCAGTACAGCAAGCGCTAATTCACATTCTCGATATTTAGGCCACGATATGGCGCTATTTGGCACCGATGGAATTCGTGGTTTAGCCAATCGTGATCTCACGGCAGAACTTGCTTTGGACGTTGCCGTTGCGGCCGCCCATATCCTTGTTGAATCATTAGGTTCCACTGCCCACCGTCCGCACGCAATTGTGGGGCAAGATTCGCGAGCCTCTGGAGAATTTCTTGAAGCAGCGGTGGTTGCAGGATTAACAAGTGCCGGCGTAGATGTTTATCGAGTTGGCGTTTTACCAACGCCCGCAATTGCCTACCTTGTTGGTGAATCTGGAGCCGACCTCGGCGTCATGATTAGCGCTTCACATAATGCAATGCCTGATAACGGAATTAAACTTTTCTCTCGCGGTGGCGGCAAACTCGATGATGCACTCGAGGCCGCGATTGAAGCGCGAATGGGCGAATCATGGGATCGACCAACAGGTAAAGATGTTGGACGCGCTGTTATTGATGAGTCTGCAACCGAGCGGTACCTGGCTCATTTATTGTCTTCGGTGGATACACGACTCGATGGGCTAAAAGTTGTAGTTGATTGTGCCAATGGCGCATCCTCCCGAGTTGCCCCGGAAGCTTTACGCCGCGCAGGGGCAGAAGTAATTGCTTTGTCCGATCAACCCAATGGTTGGAATATCAACGACAACTGCGGATCCACTCACATGGAATCACTTCGCGCAAAAGTTCTCGAAATGGGTGCTGACATTGGTATCGCACACGATGGTGATGCAGATCGTTGCCTGGCTGTAGATGCCGAAGGCGGGGACATTGACGGAGATCAGATCCTTACGATTCTTGCAAAAAGCATGAAAGCACGAGGAAAACTTAAAGGTGATGTAGTCGTTGCAACCGTGATGAGTAATTTAGGATTTTTCCGCGCAATGAAGTCGGCAGAAATCGCTGTTGAAATTACGCCCGTTGGTGATCGATATGTGCTCGAGAAAATGATCGCCGAAGATTTCTCTCTTGGCGGCGAACAATCAGGGCACGTGATCATGCGTGACTTTGCAAATACTGGTGATGGCCTTCTCACTGCCCTTGCATTGTTGCAAGAGCTCAAGCGATCCGGAAAGAGCGCGCGCGAACTCGCGGGAGAGATGTCACGTTTTCCTCAAGTCCTGATCAACGTTAAGAACGTAGCAAAAGAGAAATTATCAACCTCCAATGAGATTGCAGATCATGTGCGCATTGCCGAGGCAGAGTTAGGCGAAAATGGAAGAGTGCTCCTGCGGGCCTCAGGTACGGAAGCCTTAGTAAGAGTGATGGTGGAAGCCTCAAGTGATAGCGTTGCCACTGAAATCGCAACGAGAATTGCTGGAGTGGTCGAAAAGGAATTGGGGTAATACGTGTGCGGGATTGTTGGTTACACAGGCCCGCAGTCTGCAATCACTCCACTTATTGAGGGCCTTCGTCGTCTCGAATATAGAGGGTACGACTCGGCAGGTATAGCACTGGGAACACCAGATCGTTTATATATTGAAAAGCGCGCAGGCAAACTCATCAATCTTGAAAATGCGTTGGGGGATTCATTACCTGAAGTGCATAGCGGGATTGGCCATACTCGTTGGGCTACCCATGGCGGGCCAACGGATCGTAATGCTCATCCGCACGTCGACAATGAAGGAAAGTTAGCTGTTATTCATAACGGCATAATTGAGAATTACACACAATTACGTGCAGACCTTGAAGCGCGAGGACACAGGTTCGATTCAGATACCGATACTGAATCAGTTGCGCATTTACTCAGCGATTTAAGAAAAGAACATGGAGGAGATCTTTCGGCTGCTATGCGCGAAGCGGTTACATCCTTGCGAGGATCATTTACATTGTTAGCAATTCATGCCGACCAACCCGAAGTCATCGTGGGCGTTCGCCGAAATTCTCCATTAGTTGTTGGACTTGGCGATGGCGAAAATTTCATGGCATCTGATGTTGCGGCATTCATTGACTACACCAAACGTGCTGTGGAGTTGGGTCAAGATGAAGTCGTAACAATCTCACCCTCAGGAATTTCCATCACAAATCTTGATGGTGCACCTTTGCAACCTAAAGAATATGCAATTACGTGGGATTCAGCTGCCGCACAAAAAGGCGGCTTTAACCATTTCATGTTGAAAGAAATATTCGAACAACCAAAAGCAGTCGCGGATACTTTGCTGGGGCGCTTAAGCCAAAGCAACCAAATTGTGCTCGATGAACTCCATCTTTCTGAAGAAGATATCCAAGGACTTCAAAAAATTGTTGTTCTTGCTTGCGGAACCGCCTACCACGCAGGGATGCTTGCAAAATACGCTATTGAAAAATGGGCGAAAATTGCTGTCGAAGTTGAACTTGCTAGTGAATTCCGTTATCGAGATCCGCTCATCGATTCACACACTTTAGTTATTGCCATTTCCCAATCGGGTGAAACGATGGACACGTTGATGGCACTTCGTCATGCAAAAGCTTGTGGAGCGCGAATTCTGGCAGTGTGTAATACCAATAGTTCCACGATTCCACGCGAATCCGATGCAGTGCTTTACACCCATGCGGGACCAGAGATTGCAGTGGCATCGACAAAGGCGTTCTTAACACAGGTAATTGCTGTCTATTTAATTGGTCTTCACCTTGCTCAACGTCGGGGCGTCATGAGTGATCTTGATGTCAAAGCAATCTTTAATGAGATGGTCGAACTTCCAGGAAAGATTGAACAAATCTTGGAGACTGTTGAACCACTCAGAGAACTCACTCGTGGATTTGCGCAGTCAACCTCTGTGCTTTTCCTGGGACGCAATGTTGGTTTCCCTGTAGCGCTAGAAGGCGCTCTAAAGTTAAAAGAATTGGCATACATGCACGCCGAAGGATTCGCCGGTGGTGAACTCAAGCATGGCCCAATCGCTTTGATTGAAGAAGGAACACCGGTCATCGCGATTCTTCCTGTCGGTCACGAACATGGGCTTGATGAAAAAATGTTAAGTAACGTTCAAGAAGTAAAAGCTCGTGGTGCAAAAGTCATCGTCATTGCCGAAGAGGGTGCCCAAGTTACAGGCGCCGAACACATTATTCGCATCCCAATTGCACCAGCGATCTTTCAACCCATCCTGGCGACAGTTCCATTGCAGGTTTTTGCCTACGAGATGGCAGTAACTCGTGGCAATGATGTGGATCAACCACGAAACCTTGCAAAATCAGTCACAGTTGAATAACCCATGATGCAAGCAACCATTCGCCGAGCTCAAATGAATCGAGCACTTCGATGGGCTGGATTGCTGCTTGCGGGTTTTCTCATTGTTACTCAGCAGGTGATGACAGAAGGTCCCCTCATCGACTTCGATGCTTGGTTAGCCCGTGATAAGCGTCCAAAGATGGGGCACTGGATCGAATTTGTCTTAATGAAGATTGATAACTTGGGGTTGCGCGGATTAACAGCAACGATTTTGATCCTTGCTGCCGTCATCGTTTCCAGACGATACAAATCCTGGCGCCCACTTAATCTCGCAGCGCTTTCTTTACTAGCGCTCAACGGGGTCGTTGGAATTTCCAAGCTTGCAATCGGACGAACCAAGCCACGTTTAAATATTGATTTGGTGAAGGCCGGTGGTCTTTCCTATCCAAGCGGGCATGCTTCAAACGCTTTGCTGACATGGGGAATGCTTGCCTACATTGCTTATCGATACACGCACCATGCGGCACTGCATGGAAGGGCACTTGCGATTTCGGTAGGAACCATCACTCTTGCCGTATGTGCAGTCTCTCTCTTTAGAAATACGCACTGGTTTTCTGATTTATTAGGCGGGTTATTTATTGGTGGAGCCCTATTGGTCTTGATTATTGCGATTGATCGCTTTGTCCCTTCTGATAGTCAGCGCTCCTGACTTAGTATTGCCTCATGATTGCAGGCATCGGGATAGATGTAGTAGATATTGAGCGCTTTGCGGCATCCCTCAAACGGACTCCATCTCTTGCTACCCGCATTTTTACGCCGGCCGAGATGCTCCTTCCTCTCTCCTCGCAAGCGGCACGTTTTGCAGCTAAAGAGGCCCTAGCCAAAGCGCTCAACGCGGGCAAAGGTTTATCGTGGTTGGAAGCAGAAGTCGTAAATTTAGAGTCTGGAAAACCTGAATTCTTTTTCCGAGGAGAGATCGCGAATTTAGTCGACGGAGCATCTGTGCACTTGTCTCTCTCACACGATGCCGGAATTGCCTCTGCAATGGTGATTGTCGAGCGAACATGACATTTAGACGAGCAGAAGTAATCGTTGACCTTGGCGCAATTGCTAGCAATGTTCGAGCTCTCAAGGAAAAGGCTGGTGTGCCGATTTTGGCTGTTGTAAAAGCAGATGCATATGGACACGGGTTAGTTCCCGTGGCTCGAGTAGCAATTGATGCAGGCGCTCAATGGTTAGGGGTGGCTTTGCTTGAGGAAGCGCTGGCACTTCGAGAAAGTGGAGTGCGCGCCCCCATCATTGCCTGGTTAGTTCCGCCAGGTTCAGATTTTGCAACCGCTATCGCTTCTGACATTGATTTAGGTGTTGCCTCTTTAGAGATCTTCTATGAGATTTGCAGCGCGGCCCAGCACATGAAGAAGCGAGCTCGGATTCATGTTGAAGTTGATACGGGTATGACGCGAGGTGGATTTCTTTCTGAATGGGAAACGTTCTTAGATCTCTTGGTCAATGAAAGTGAACGTGTTGAAGTAGTAGGACTCTTTTCTCATTTTGCTCGAGCAGATGAACCCGGACAGCCGCAAAATGCAATTCAACTTAAACGTTTTACGGAGATGTCAGATGATCTCAATCGCATCGGAATAGAACCGGAAATTCACCACCTTTCGAATTCGGCCGCAACCTTGATTGATGCCTCGGCGCACTTTGATCTCGTTCGCACCGGAATTGCGATGTACGGACTGAGTCCTGACCGAGAAAATCTCGGGAGTTCTGATTCCTTAGGGATAATGCCGGCAATGACACTGCGCGCAAGACTGCATCTTGTCAAAGAAGTGTTATCTGATACTCCCGTAGGTTATGGAGCACTGACGTCAACTAGTTCTAATACAAAATTAGGAGTCGTAGCAATGGGGTATGCCGATGGAATACCTCGGATCGCTCAGGGTGCTGGAATTTTCTACAACGGAAAACGGGCTCCGATCATTGGCCGAGTCTCCATGGACCAATTTGTTGTTGACTTAGGTGCGCATTCCACCGCACAAGGTGGGGATTGGGTCACGGTTTTCGGACCAGGCTATGAAGGTGAGTACACAGCAGATGATTGGGGCACTGCGAGTTCTAGTATTAATTACGAGATTGTGACTCGAATTGCATCCCGTGTGCCTAGAATTTACAAACCCGCTACGACCATTGGAGCTTTGTGACCACCCCCTCTGCGCTCCTTGGCGTCGAAAATCTTCGCGTCGATTTTGGTGGGCTTCGTGCGCTCAATGATGTCTTTCTTGAACTTCGGCATCAAGAAGTAGTCGGAGTTATTGGACCCAATGGCGCCGGCAAGACCACGCTATTTAATGCGCTGTGTGGATTAGTGGAACCTACTCAAGGTCAACTCACTCTTGATGGAAAATCGCACAGTTGGCCAAAGACCAATGAACTTGTTGATTTTGGAATTGCCAGGACTCTTCAAGGTGTTGCCCTGTTCCCGGATCTGACGGTCGTCGAAAACGTCATGATCGGTGCTCAGAAATTTGCGCATACGGGTTTTATTTCTGCGGCATTTGGCAGAAGCAAAGATGAAAGCAAATTACGAGATCGCGCAATGCTCGCACTCGAACGAGTATATGCAACGGGTTTGGCGGATCGTCGCGCTGACACTTTGTCCTATCCTGATACGAAGCGGGTCGCAATTGCGCGCGCACTTGTGAGTGAACCCCGAATCCTTATGTTGGATGAACCAGCTGGAGGATTAGGTGCCGAAGATATCGCGTGGATGAATGGGTTAATCCATAACTTAAAATTGCAGTGCTCTATTTTGTTGGTTGAGCATCACATGGATGTCGTTATGTCAGTCTGTGATCGTCTCTATGTCCTTAACTTTGGTGAAGTGATTTCCAGTGGTGCTGCGGAAACTGTTCGACGTGACCCAGCCGTTATCGCGGCATATCTTGGGGCGAGTGCAACATGACTCTTATCGTTAGCGAACTTTGTGTTGATCACGGAGCGATTCGCGCTGTTGATCACGTTTCGTTGAGAATCGAACAAGGTCAACTTGCTGCTGTAATTGGGGCAAATGGCGCAGGAAAGACCACATTGCTTCGAGCATTATCTGGTCTCACACCGGCAAGAAGCGGTAGCGCAACATGGAAGGGTCACGATCTACTCCATTCGAAACCTGAAAAACTGGTGCGCTTTGGCGTCTCACATGTTTCCGAAGGCAAGTCTGTAATCCCTGAATTAAGCGTGGAAGAGAATCTAAATCTCGGCGCGCTTTGGAGGAGAAATGCGAAAGAATCTGAGCAAACGCGCAACAAAATATTTGAAACTTTTCCACGATTAGAAGAAAGAGCAGGGCAACTTGCTGACACGCTCTCTGGAGGTGAACGCCAGATGCTCGCCATAGGCAGGGCGCTCATGGCCAAACCAGAGTTGCTTTTGCTAGATGAACCTTCCTTGGGGCTCGCGCCGTTAGTAATTGCGCAAATCTTCCAAAGTATTCGCGATCTCACGACGCAAATGGGGCTCACTGTTGTTTTGGTGGAGCAGAACGCTTTAGGTGCGTTGGAAATTGCTGATGTTGGAATTGTGCTTAATCTTGGTCGAATTGCCGCTACAGATCGCGCCCAATCCCTTATCGAGAATCCGCAAGTGCGTGCGGCTTACTTGGGATATTAGGAGGCGATATCAGTGTTTACTTTTATAGATACCCTTCTTATCGGCCTTACTTCTGGCGCGGTTTATTCCCTCATGGCTATTGCCTTAGTTCTTGTTTGGCGAAGCACTCGGGTCGTTAATTTTGCTCAAGCGGGTCAAGCCTTACTTTCTACCTACATCGGATACGAATGTATGGGCCGTTTTCACTCTTTCTGGATCGCTTTGGCGCTGGCGATGATTCTTGGGGCCGGCGTTTCGGCACTCATTGAAATGCTCTTCATGCGCACTTTATTCAAACGCAACACAGGTCCGATCGCCGGTGTCGCTCCGATCATTGCGACATTGGGGCTGTTGGGAATTATCCGAGGCGGCATCGGAATTTTTATGGGTGGAAAAGAAACGATCATTCGCCCGCCATTATCGAATGTTGGATTTACAATTTCAGGACATACTTTTGCGCTTTCGCCTTTTAAATTAGTAATCCTTTCTGCAGTACTCATCATGATGATTCTTCTTTCTTTAATCTTTACAAAGACCAATATTGGTTTAGCTCTTCGGGCATCGGCATATGCACCGGAAATTGCACGATTGGCTGGGGTAAAAGTTGACGCAATCCGCACCCTCGGTTGGGCAATTGCTGGCGCAGCTGGCGCCGCGGCTGGAATGTTGCAAACGCCCAACGGCACGGGAGCGCTTTCTCCAGATTCATTGGAATTTAGTTTGCTACTCGTTTTTGGATTTATCGCTGCCGTTATTGGCGGGCTTGAAAGTTTGGTCGGAGCTGTCATCGGTGGACTTTTGTTGGGATTAGTTCTGGCAATAGTTTTGATGTATGTGAATGCGACGCTTCTTTTTATGACTGCTTTTGTTTTATTGATCGTTGTATTGCTGGTGCGCCCTCAAGGAATAATGGGCAAGAAAGCAGGTCGACGTGCATAAATTAATTCACTCCAATATCGGACGCCTTCTTTTCTTTGGCGCTCTGGGCTGCCTGCTTTTCTTAGCCGGAAATCGCGTGGATGAACTTCGCGTTTATCAAGGCGCAACATTGGCCATGTTTGTCGTGGCAATCTCTTCAATAATTTTATTAACGGGTTACTCGGGACAAGTTTCCCTCGGTCACGGAGCCCTCCTTGCCATTGGTGGTTATTCAGCAGTGCTTGCGAGAAATTATTGGTCGCTGCCGATCTGGTTGTGTTTTGCTGTTGCCGTGTTGGCCACTGCGGCAGCGGGCTCAGTGCTAGGGACCGCCGCCGCTCGCTTGTCTGGCCCCTACCTTGCTGGCACCACGTTAGCTTTGGCGGTCGGACTTCCATCGATCGCCAATCAGTTCTCCTTTTTGGGAGGCGAACAAGGCTTGCTCTTTGATGTGGGAGCGCCACCTGCCTCTTTAGGCGCCGATTTTTCTCCCTATAAGTGGTACTTCTGGATAGCCTCATCGGCCGCTCTCATAGCGCTGTGGTGGCTCCAAAACATTCTTCGTTCGCGCTATGGGCGTACGTGGCGGGCTGTACGCGGCAATGAAGTAGCGGCCGAATTGGCTGGAATCCACGTGGGTAAGGCTAAAACGTTAGCATTTACGCTCAGCGCCGGCCTGGCAGGCCTGGCCGGAGCTTTGCTCGCAATGACTATCGGTACCGTTTCCCCTAGCGCCTTCCCGTTGACCTTGTCTTTTTCCCTCCTAACGGGCGCGGTTCTCTCTGGCGTAACCACCCTCCCAGGCGTCATGATTGGCGCAGTGACCCTGGTCGCTACGCCTGAAATTGCCAACGCGATATCCCATCGCCTTGGAGACTCAGGTGCGGTGACCTCGAACTTGCCTGGTTTATTGGTGAGCGCGTTACTGATTCTGGTGGTCATGCTCGTTCCGAACGGACCAGTAGAACAGTTGCGAAGTATTCGCACTCGAAGGAGTGTGTCCACCTCGCGTTAACCGATCATTAATCATCAGGCCAACCACCCCTCGATGGAAGGACATACATGATCGGAACAAATCGTCGGAAGCTTCTCGTAGCTTCTGCGGTGCTTGTAACTGGAGCCCTAACCCTTTCGGCTATTCCAGCTCAAGCCTTCTCAGTGCGCAATGAAGTTGGAGTTACTTCCAACTCAATTAAGTTAGGTATCACGTTGCCAATGACTGGCGCCGCATCACCTGGTTACAACAAGATCCCTGGTGCAATGAAGGCGTATTTTGATTATGTCAATGCAAATGGTGGCGTCAATGGTCGAAAGATCACTTTGGTCGTAAAAGACGATGCTTACACTCCTACTGCTTCAGTGCAGGCAACGAATGAATTAATTTTGCAAGATAAAGTCTTTGCAATGGTCGGAGCACTAGGTACCGCAAACAACAAAGCTGTTGCTGCCCTTGTCAACCCTGGTCGTCGTGGAATTCCTGATCTCTTCGTAAACACAGGATTCAGCGGCTTCGCAGATAAGAAGGCTTACCCAACAACATTCTCACTCTTTCCTTCTTACATCATGGAAGCAAAGATTATGTCGATGTACATCAAGGAGAATTTCCCTGGAAAGAAATTGGGATTGCTCTATCAAGCCGATGATTTCGGTCGCGATGCTCTTGCTGGATTTAAAACCGGCGGAGTTACTTTTGATGTAACCGTTCCTTATGCACCTCTCTCACAGGCAACACCAACAACACCACCAACATGGATTACGAAGTTACAAGCCGGTGGCGCTGAAGTTGTTGTTCTTTTTGGTGTGTCTAGCGCAACGGCCGCAGCACTTGGCGCGGCATATGCAATGAAGTATCACCCACAGTGGATTCTTGGTTCTGTTGGTGGAGATGCAACGGCAATCAAACTTGCTGGCGTACCTGCTCCATTGTTTACAGGCGTTCAGACTGCGTCATTCTTGCCAGCACCTGCTGACACAACGGATGAGTACGTTAAGTTGTTCCAGACCATCAACACCAAGTACAACCCTGGCGCAACATTCGATAACAACATCTTGGCAGGCATGAATACTGCATTCGTGACCGTTCAAGCCATTGCTGCGGCTGGAAAAAATCTCACCCGAAAGGGCTTGATTACAGCCATCGAAACTAAGGGTTCTACCTTCGCAAGTGCTGGCCTCACGCCAATGGCACCAACTGCTACAAGCCATACCGGATATGACGGCTACTGGTTTGGAACCTACGATGGAACTGCAACCTTGAAACCAAATGGTGGTGTTTACACCGTTTACACAACCGACTCTGGAGCAGGCGCCGTGGCTAAGTCCACATATAAGCGTCCAGCAATGCCAGTTAACGGATTGCCAACAAACTAATGAGGACACTAACTATGACGAAGGCACGTGTACTTTCAATGCTATCGGCGACCGCATTGGTATCAATGATGGTTGTCGCACTTCCAACTGCAGCCCATGCTGCAGACCCTGCCTGCGATGGCAAACTGACTCTTAATTCATGCGGTGGAGTTACCTCTGATGGTGCGCCGTATGCAATTCAAGTTCCTGGAAACTTCAATGGAACAGTCATTCTCTACTCGCATGGCTATCGTCCCAATGTGCCAGTTCCTGCAGGAATACCTGGATACGGTGGATACAAGGTTACGAATACTGCTGAGACTGCACCAGGACAATCTGGTGGCAACATGGCAATTTCTCAGTACCTATTAAGTCAGGGATATGCGCTTACTGGTTCCGGATTTGCTCGTCAAGGTTGGAACGCAGATTCTGCTGTTGCAACGGACGTCGAATTAATCGGCATCGTGAAGAAGCAATTCCCAACGACTAAAAAGGTTATGGCATGGGGACAATCTCTTGGTGGCTTTATTACTCAGGCACTTGCAGAGACTCATCCTGATTTGCTCACAGCTGCTGCACCTATGTGTATGGCAGCGGGAACAGTAGAGAACGAACTCACAATGGCTGGAGATTTCTTATGGGGAGTAAAAACTCTATTTGATCCATCCATTCAAGGTGGCAATTACGCCGCAGGTGCTGCCGGATATGCGCAAGCAATGGGCGACCTCGTTAAGTTCTTTACCGTTCTTGGCAAAGTTCAAGCCGGAATCAGTTCAGGTGCATGGCCAGATACTTCCAGTGCAACGGGTCAAGCACTTGCAAAGGCTGGAATTCCAGTCCGTAGTGCGTTGCTCTTGATTGGTTTAATGTCAGGCATCAACACACAGAGTGCACATTTCGATTCCATCTCTGGCCCAGCGGGCGCGTTGAAGTTAGCGTTCCCATTGGCAGTCAGCCCAGCACTTGCTGTCTTGGAAAATGGAGCGAATGCCGGTGCTCTCGCAATCTTGGCAATTCAAGATGTTGAGGGACAATCCGGGGGTGCGATATTTGACAACACCAAAACTGACTACGCAGCGCGTGTTGCTACAGGCAGTGTTGTTTTCAACGTCGCCCTAGGTGGAGATGAAGCAATCGCAGGAATGCTTGGCGCTCTTAGTACTGCAAATCCAGGAGCACCACGTGCTACCGGAAATGCAGCAGCAATGGCCAAGATGCGTGCACTCATTCAACACACTGGAAAGATTTCAATTCCTACCGTAACTATGGTGGGCGTTGCTGATCCGATTACTCCAGCAGGTGCCTCACAGTGGTTAGCCGATAAGTACGCTGCACAATTCGCAGCAGAAAAGGCTGCTGCGATGTCGGCATACAAGACAACAGGTGCGTATGTACCTCCTAAGAAGCAATTGGTCTCGATCTGGAGCACGACTCCAGCTTCGTACACCAAATTCGATGCAACAGCGGCGCCAATTACTTCAACACCGGCTGCACCAGGCACTAATCACTGTAACTTCACGACGGCGCAATTTATGGTCGTGGCGAAGGAACTCGTTAGTGTTGATAAAACTGGTGGATTCGTAGCGGGTTCAGCACTTGCAACGTTGGTTCGCAAAGCTGGAAACCTCAGTGTTGACCCAATGTACCGGGCTCCTGCGCTGAAGTTCTATGAATAAATAGTAAGAAACCGGTGCGGGGCTTCGAGAAATCGGAGCCCCGCATTTTTTATGTCTTTATGAGTCTCATCTACTAACCTTGAATACATGATCTCTATATCGAGGGCTGATGAGATGTTCGCATTGGGCCAACGCCTTGGATCGCAACTCAAGGCCGGGGATCTGATTTTGCTTAATGGTTCATTGGGAGCAGGAAAGACCTTGCTGACTCAAGGGATTGCCTCGTCACTGGGCATTGAAGGAGTTACTTCACCGACATTTGTTATCTCTCGTATTCATCCTGGTCTGATTCCGCTTATTCATGTCGATGCCTATCGATTATTAGAATCCGATAACCCCAATTTATCCTTGGATGATCTTGATCTGGATTCAGAGCGCGAAGGGGCCGTCACTGTTATTGAATGGGGTGGGGCAGAGAGTGCGCGATTATCGGATGAGCGACTAGAGATCTTTATAGATCGAACGCAGGAAGAGCGCAAAGTTACTTTCACAACTCACGGCGCACGTTGGGGTGGCTTTTCTCTATGAGTATTTCTCTCTCGATTGACACCTCAACATCTCGGACGTCCGTCGCGATCATCGATGAAAGCGCGCTTTTGTGGCACGGATTTCGTGATGGTGCTACTTCCCATGGTCATGCACTGCCTGGAATGGTTGCGCAAGCCCTTGAAGTTCAATTCGAGATCGACCAAGTTGTTGTGGGAATGGGTCCTGGTCCCTACACGGGGCTTCGCGTGGGAATCTCTTTCGCTCGATCCTTTGCTTTGGCAAGGCAGATCCCACTCGTAGGGATTTGTTCACTCGATGCCATCGCAACACAAGTGCGAACGAAAGACGATTTCATTGTGGCAACAGATGCAAGGCGTAAAGAGATTTACTGGGCACGATATTTCAATGGCGATCGCGTAGATGCACCTGCCGTTGATTTCCCAGCAGATGTGGCGCTACAAGGAGTTCCTATATTTGGAGAGGGCGCCGTGAAGTACCTTTTAACAGGTGATGATGAAATTCAATTCCCTGATGTTGCAGCCTTGGTTGAACTTGCAAAGAATCAAGATCTTCACCTGGACCAACCGATCTATTTGCGCCGTCCTGATGCGGTGCCAACAAGCGAGCGCACACCGTGAGTATTTCTTATCGCGCAATGATGGCGCTAGATATTCCCGTGGTTGCCAGTATGGAACGCGCGATCTATCCGCATGATGCGTGGGCAGTGACTCAATTCAAAGAAGAGTTAGCGGGGGTTCCCAAGAATCGGTATCTCATAGTGGCTCTCAATAGTGAAAATCAGATTGTTGGATATGCCGGAGTATTTGCACCCGATTACGAAATCGATGCGGATATTCATACGCTTACGGTAGATCCGAAATACCGACGCCAAGGTATCGGTCGGGCAATGTTGAATCAGCTCATTGATTGGGCTAAAGAGCGAAAATCTCCCGCTATTTTTCTTGAAATGCGTGAGGACAACTCCGAGGCAAATCCGCTCTACCTATCGAGTGGTTTCACGCCGATTTCACGCCGAAATGATTATTACGGCACGGGTGTGCATGCACTTGTGATGAAGAAGGAATTGTCATGATGTACGAGCCTTTAGTCCTTGGCATTGAAACTTCCTGTGACGAAACTGCAATCGGAATCGTGCGCGGGCGCACCTTATTGGCAAATGTGATTGCTTCAAGCGTTGAAGAACATGCACGTTTTGGTGGCGTTGTTCCTGAAATCGCTAGCCGCGCGCATCTTGAGGCGATGTTACCGAGTCTTCAACAAGCAGTCATTGATGCGAAGATTTCCTTGAGCGATATTGACGCAGTAGCTGTCACTGCTGGTCCTGGACTTATCGGTGCCTTATTGGTGGGCGTTGCATCTGCAAGCGGTTTAGCCCTTGGACTTGGAAAACCTTTGTATGGTGTTAACCATTTAGCAGCGCATGTCTGTGTTGATTTACTTACTCATGATTTACCACGAGAACCAACAATTGCTTTGCTTGTGAGCGGTGGACATTCATCGCTGCTTCAAGTCGATGACATCACATCATCGGTCATCAAACTGGGTGAAAGTATGGACGATGCAGCGGGGGAGGCATTCGACAAGATTGCTCGCGTCATGGGGTTGGGTTTTCCAGGCGGACCTGCCATTGATCGCGAAGCGATTGCGGGAAATCCGGAAGCAATTGATTTTCCA
This sequence comes from uncultured Actinomycetes bacterium, assembly GCA_903834145.1. Classification (GTDB taxonomy): domain Bacteria; phylum Actinomycetota; class Actinomycetes; order Nanopelagicales; family Nanopelagicaceae; genus QYPT01. The sequence continues at coordinate 45,852 of CAILHY010000020.1, read as the reverse complement.
CGAGGACTCACGCATTCCAATGATTGGGCGACTCGCCCTTTTGATTTTTCTTTCTCTGGATTGAAAACGGCGGTTGCTCGTTATTTAGAGAGCACTCCCGATTACGCAAAAGCCGATGTTGCTGCTTCCTTCCAAGAATCAATCGTCGATGTGTTGCTCCTCAAAGCCCTAGCTGCATGCAAAAAGACCGGTATTGATTCTTTGGTGATCGCCGGGGGAGTTGCAGCCAATTCTCGGTTACGAGCGGTTGCCAAGCATCGATGCCATGAGGCGAAGATTCGCCTTCGGATTCCAGCCCCGGGGCTCTGTACCGATAACGGTGCCATGGTTGCCGCATTGGGCTCGCTCATGGTCTCGGCTGGACGTCCAGCCAGCTCTATTGACCTTGAGGCGACCTCCAGCCTGAGCGTGAGCACCGTCTCTATTTAGCCACCATTTGGATTTGCCGTTGCCTATACCCACGCATAGGCTTGGCGTTAGCACTCAGGACCCGAGTCTGCTAATTTGCCGAAATTTCGGAGCCTGAAATGGATCTGTACTAACGCAATCAACAACATTCAACAACATATGAAGGAGTCACCACATGGCCGTCGCCATTAAGCCACTAGAAGATCGCATCGTTGTAAAGGCCAATGCGGCCGAGACAACAACTGCCTCAGGTCTCGTTATCCCTGACACAGCCAAAGAGAAGCCACAAGAAGGCACTGTTATTGCAGTGGGCCCAGGTCGCTTTGATGACGGCGCTCGCGTTCCTATGGATGTCGCTGTCGGGGATGTTGTCTTGTACAGCAAGTACGGCGGAACTGAAGTTAAGTACAACAACGAGGAGTACTTAGTTCTTTCCGCTCGTGACATCCTTGCCGTGATTGAGAAGAAGTAAATGGGAAAAATTCTTGAATTCGATGAGCACGCTCGTCGTGCCATGGAACGTGGTGTCAACATTCTTGCTGACACCGTCAAGGTAACTCTTGGACCAAAGGGTCGCAACGTTGTTATTTCAAAGACTTACGGTGCGCCGACTATTACTAACGATGGCGTAACAATCGCTCGTGAAATCGAACTCTCTGATCCTGTGGAGAACATGGGCGCGCAGTTGGTAAAAGAAGTTGCCACTAAGACAAACGATGTAGCAGGCGATGGAACAACAACAGCAACTGTTTTGGCACAGGCGATGGTGAAGGAAGGTCTTCGTAACCTCGCTGCCGGAGCACAGCCAATGGACATCAAGATCGGTATTGAAGCAGCCGTTGTTGCTATCACCGAGCGCCTTCGCGAGAACGCAACAGTCGTAAAAGATAAGTCGCAGATCGCAGATGTTGCCACCATTTCCGCTCAAGATCGTGCCATCGGTGATTTGATCGCCGAAGCCATGGACAAGGTTGGCAAAGATGGCGTCATCACTGTTGAAGAATCATCCACAACGGGACTTGAACTTGAGTTCACCGAAGGAATGCAATTCGATAAGGGTTACATCTCTCCATACTTCGTAACAGACCAAGAGCGCATGGAAACTGTCCTTGAGGATGCCTATGTACTTCTTTCTGCGAATAAGATTTCTGCGCTCAGCGAACTTCTTCCAATTTTGGAAAAGATTGCACAAGCTAGCAAGCCGCTGTTGATCATTGCCGAAGACGTTGATGGGGAAGCCCTTTCGACACTGGTTGTTAACAAGATGCGTGGAGTATTCACTTCTGCAGCAGTTAAGGCCCCAGGATTTGGTGATCGTCGCAAGGCTATGTTAGAAGACATCGCAACGCTCACGGGTGCACAAGTTATTGCCGCTGAAGTAGGCATGAAACTTGATCAAGTTGGTCTTGAAGTTCTTGGCCGTGCACGTCGCATTGTCATCACAAAAGACAACACCACAATCGTTGATGGCGGTGGAGACAAGGCTGCTGTCGCTGCCCGCGTTTCTGAAATCCGTCGCGAGCTTGAAAACACGGATTCCGAATGGGATCGCAGCAAACTACAAGAGCGTGTTGCCAAACTCGCTGGCGGCGTTTGCGTTATCAAGGTTGGCGCTCACACCGAAGTCGAATTGAAAGAGAAGAAGCACCGTCTTGAAGATGCAATCTCAGCAACACGTGCCGCAGTTGAAGAAGGCATCGTTGTTGGTGGAGGAGCAGCCTTGGTTCACGCAGCGGATGCACTCGAAGGCGATCTTGGATTCGAAGGCGACAAAGCCGTCGGAGTTCGCCTTGTTCGCAAAGCATGCGATGAGCCACTTCGTTGGATTGCTGAAAATGCAGGTCTTGAAGGTTATGTCGTTGTCTCAAAGGTTCGCGCAATGAAAGCCCATGAGGGTTTCAATGCCGCAACTGATGTGTATGGCGATCTCACCAAGGATGGCGTTATCGATCCAGTAAAGGTCACACGTTCGGCTCTTGCCAACGCCGCCTCGATTGCAGCAATGTTCATTACAACGGAGGCCGTTGTTTATGAAAAGCCTGAAACTGACAGTGCTGATGCAGGTGGCGCTGGCCATTCGCACGGTCCTGGCGGACATAGCCACTAACGAGTAAATTTCCTACGTGGAACAGCTCACCCTTTCAGTAGATTGCGGCGGCCTGGGAATCAAAGCTTCGGTGCTCGATAGCGCCGGAACAATGAGAATCCCAGCCGTTCGCATTCCTACTCCTTATCCGCTCTCTCCTCAAAGACTAGTTGAGACGATTGCGGATTTGGCAAAAACTTTGCCTAAAGCAGATCGGGCAACGGTAGGTGTTCCAGGAATGATTCGTCACGGCGTCGTTGTCGCTACACCTCACTACATCAACGTTGCTGGACCGCTTACTCGCATGGATCCCGAATTAAAAAAGGCGTGGGATGGCTTTGATATGCGCCAAGCCCTCACCGATGCACTGGGGATGCACACCCTTGTGCTCAATGACGCTGAAGTTCATGGAGCAGGAGTAGTTGCTGGTTCAGGTTTTGAAGTTGTTTTAACATTGGGAACGGGCCTTGGTAGCGCCATATTTGATGGAGGAGTACTAGCCCCGCATATTGAGTTCTCTCATGCACCCGTACGTCGACTTACCACTTATGACACATGGATTGGCGAAAACGAACGCCGCCGGTTGGGCGATAGTTTTTGGTCTAGGCGAGTAAGAGCCATGGTGGATGAGCTTCGCCCAGTGTTCCTCTGGGATCGTTTGTATATCGGCGGGGGCAACGCTCGCCGGATTAAAGATGTCGTTATTCATCGCCTCGGCAATGATGTTGTGATCGTCCCTAATGAGGCGGGAATAATCGGTGGCGTGCGCGCGTGGAGTTTGATTCCCAGCAAAGACTGATTAGATAGATCGATGAAACGGCACGGGCTATGGATTGCATTGGCAGCGCTGTTTATGTCCTTCAGCTTCTCGGCCTTTGCTGATGTAACACCTCCACCAGTCACTTTGGATTCGCAAACCGCTTCAGTCAGTATCACTTCTACAACCCCCGCTCCTATTCCTATGCCAACACTTTCTCCTCTTGTTGATCGACCAGTTCCCGCATCCTTGAAACCATCGATAGCGAATGCAAAAAATGATCGTCCGACTCCGTACAAAGATCGATGTCACACCCAGCAGAATTTAACTGCTTCCCAAGTAAGCTGTTTTTACGGAGATTCAAAATCTTCCAAAGCAATTGTGCTCTTTGGGGACAGTCATGCGTTGTCGTGGTTTCCTGCAATTCAAGTTCTAGCAAGAGCCAAAGACTGGGGATTTTATTCTTTGACCATGTCTTCATGTTGGCCGGCAGATATCCCCGCATGGAATTCGACAACTCAGATATTAATGAAGAATTGTGCAATTTGGCGCAAGAACACTCTTAAACAAATAACGAGCATTCATCCCTATATGATTTTTGTCGCCGGTACTCGCGGATTTTCTACAATTGATGCTCAAGGAAATGTTATCAAAGCAGATGCCAGGACAAGTGTCTGGGATGCGGGTATGACTCGAACTTTGCAATCACTCAAAAGCTCGAGTAAGCAAGTTGTGTATTTAGGCGATACCCCTGTTTCAGATTTTATTGTGCCGGACTGCCTAGCTGCCCATAAGAACAGCATCACCGCTTGTAGTACGCCGTTTGCAAAAGCGGTCTCGCAATCTTGGCTGGCCGAAGAGAAACATGTCGCCGAAAGCGTGGGAGCGACATGGGTGAATCCCACCCCATGGATTTGTACAACGAATCCATGTTCTCCACTAATGGGGAACTATTTAATCTACGTTGATGGCGGCCATCTCACCGCTACTTTTGCGGCAACACTTGAAAAACCGTTGTGGGCTTTTCTGACGCATTCTTAATACTCGCAGTTTGGAGAAATTAAGACGCGTGTGAAATATCCCCATCGTTGTTACCCAGGATCGCTAAGCGATCATCTTCACTCAGGCCGCCCCAAATTCCGTAAGGTTCTTGAACGCTCAAGGCATGAGTGCGACATTGTTGAATCACAGGGCAGGCCGCGCATATGGCTTTAGCCGTGTTTTCGCGATTTCGTCTACGAGGACCGCGCTCCCCATCCGGGTGGAAGAAGATTTCAGAGGGCAAGTCTTGGCAAGCACCGGAATATTGCCATTGCCACAAATCAGCAATCGGTTTGGGAAGACGAGATATCTCAGCCATGACCACTCCTAACGTTTGATGGAACTCTACAACCGTTGCATAGATTGTTCAACTTGCCAAAATCACTCTTGCCCCCTCAGGAAGTGATTTGGAGTGGTGCAGGCAGGAAAGTCCCTGCAAAATAGCCCTGTGACCCAGACCCAGGAGTTCCTCAGCGTTGCTGGCGTGGCTCGCGTCATGGCTATTGCGCCGGCAACTTTGCGTACGTGGGATCGCAGATATGGTTTAGGGCCTTCCCAACATGAAAGTGGCCAACATCGCCGCTACTCCCATGAGGATCTGGCAAAACTTCTTCACATGCGTCGCCTGATCGTTTCGGGGATTCTTCCAGCGCAGGCCGCAGAGTTGGCCAAGCAGTACACGGGCCCAGTTACGCACATACCTGAAATGGAACCTGCGCTGATTCGTGATGACGTTGTCACCTCACTTTTTCGCGCAGCATATGGACTCGATGCAAGATTTCTGGAAGCTAGCCTCAACAAGGCAATTTGCGATGAAGGCGTTATCAAGACTTGGCAAGAGATCATCGTTCCGTTGCTTGTAAAAATTGGTCAAGAATGGCAGCGCACTGATGCCGGCATAGAAGTCGAACATCTGGTTTCTGAAATCGTCAAGCGATGCCTTCACCGGGTGGAATTGACCGAGGCGCGCAACACGCGTCCGGTGTTGCTCGCGGCAGTTTCGGAAGAGCAACACAATATTGCGCTGATAGCGGTCAAGGCTGCGCTAGCCGAGAGAAATATTGCCTCATATTACCTAGGCGCGCGCACCCCGAACGAAGCGGTTATAGCGATGGTTTCACGCGTTGCCCCGCCAGCGATATTTCTCTGGGCAATCATGAGCGAGAATGCCGACCCGCAATTTTTCCGGAATTTGCCTAAGGTTCGCCCCGCTCCGCGGATTCTTTTAGGTGGTCCAGGCTGGGATCGTGAAGCGTGTCCTGATGCCCACTTTGTCGATGACCTTGCCTCAACGTGCGAGGAGATTTCGCGGGCGGTTGGACTCTAGCCACACCGATAGACTTCACGCCTTATGAGCGAGAACGAAAAAGTAGTGATGCTGGGCTTGACCTATGACGATGTCTTGCTCTTGCCCGATGCCTCCGAAGTAGTCCCTAGCGAAGTCGACACCGCAACGCGCTTAACAAGAAATATCACCTTACGTATTCCGCTGGTTTCATCAGCAATGGATACAGTCACCGAATCCGAGATGGCGATTGCCATGGCCAAAGAAGGTGGCATTGGAATCATTCACCGCAACCTTCCAGTAGATGCCCAAGTTACGCACGTTAAATTGGTCAAGAACGTTGGCCTTGCTGGCGCAGCAGTTGGTGTTGGAGATGACGGCTTCGCTCGTGCACAGGCACTGATTGAAGCAGGGGTGGATGTTGTTGTTGTTGATACCGCGCATGGACACCATCGTGCAGTTCTGGATGCGATTGCGCGCATCAAAAAGTTTTCACCATCCACTCAAATTATTGGTGGCAACATTGCCACCCGTGCTGGTGCACAAGCGCTTATTAATGCTGGTGCTGACGCAGTAAAAGTTGGAGTGGGCCCAGGCTCCATTTGCACAACGCGCATTGTTGCTGGTGTCGGAGTTCCACAAATTACGGCGATTATGGAAGCAAGTAAAGCCTGCGCAAAGGCAGGCATCCCATTAATTGCCGATGGTGGTTTGCAGTATTCAGGTGACATTGTGAAAGCACTTGTAGCTGGCGCCGATTCAGTAATGCTGGGTTCTCTTCTCGCTGGATGCAACGAATCACCTGGCGAGCTCGTCACCATTGATGGACGCCAGTACAAGGCGTATCGGGGCATGGGTTCCTTGGGCGCGATGCAATCGCGTGGAGAACAGAAGTCATATTCGAAAGATCGTTACATGCAAGATGATGTGCTTTCAGAAGACAAGCTTGTACCAGAAGGCATTGAAGGAAAAGTTGCCTATCGTGGCACTGTTGCTGAGGTCGTTCATCAGTTAGTGGGCGGACTGAGGTCAGGTATGGGTTATGCGGGAGCTCCTGATATTGCCTACCTTCGTCGCGAAAGTCGACTCATTCAGATTACTTCAGCAGGATTGCAAGAGAGTCATCCACACGATGTGATGGATGTTGCTGATGCACCTAACTACCGCGGGAAGGGTCGCTCATGAACGACATCGAACTGGCACCAGGCAAGCGCGCTCGCAGAGCCTACTCTTTTGACGATATTGCGATTGTACCTAGTCGTCGTACCCGCAATCCTGAAGATGTTTCCACTTCCTGGCAAATCGATGCGTACAAATTCGCACTTCCCATGATGGCCGCGCCGATGGACTCCGTTGTCTCCCCAGAGACGGCCATCGCCATTGGAAAACTTGGCGGGCTAGCAGTTCTAAATCTCGAAGGCCTTTGGACTCGGTATGAAGATCCACGCATTCAATTGGGAGAAATTGCTTCTATGCCGGATGTGCATGCCACGAGGCGCATGCAGGAACTTTATTCCGCTCCAATTCAGCCAACGTTAATCAAGGAACGACTTAAGCAAATTCGAGATGCAGGTGTAACTGTCGCGGGTTCACTATCACCGCAACGAACTTTTGAATTTCACAAGAGCGTTGTAGAGGCTGGCGTCGACATTTTTGTTATTCGCGGAACTACGGTCAGCGCCGAGCACGTTGATTCCAATAATGAAGCTCTTAACTTGAAGAAATTTATTTACGAACTCGATGTTCCGGTCATCGTTGGAGGTTGTGCAACAGCAACCGGAGCACTTCACTTAATGCGTGCAGGAGCCGCTGGTGTGCTTGTTGGTTTTGGTGGGGGTTCAGCGCACACCACTCGTAAGGTTTTAGGTATTGAAGTACCTATGGCATCAGCAGTTGCCGAGGTTGCATCTGCTCGTAGAGATTATCTGGATGAATCCGGTGGACGTTATGTTCATGTCATCGCCGATGGATCGGTGGGACGAAGTGGCGATATTGCAAAAGCAATTGCATGCGGCGCCGATGCGGTCATGATGGGTTCCCCTCTAGCCAAAGCTGTAGAAGCACCTGGGCTTGGGTGGCACTGGGGTAGCGAAGCGGCTCATCAAGAGTTGCCTCGAGGAGAACGCGTTGCCGTCGGAACCTCAGGCACTCTAGAAGAGATTCTGCTTGGACCATCTCATGCCGCAGACGGATCCATGAATCTTTTCGGAGCATTCCGTCGAGCTATGGCAACGTGCGGATATTCCGATGTTAAAGAATTCCAACGCGTTGAGGTTCTTATCCACCGTGCCTAATCATGCGCGCCAGGGCGTATTAGTCGTCGATTTTGGGGCGCAATACGCCCAACTCATTGCCAGGCGTGTTCGAGAAGTCCATGTATTTAGCGAGATCGTTCCATCCTCCATTAGCGCTGCCGAGGTTGCATCAAAGAATCCAGAAGCGATCATTCTCTCCGGGGGCCCCTCAAGTGTGTACGCAAAAGGCGCACCGTCATTCGACAGCGCAATCTTTGATTTAGGGATTCCAGTTTTTGGAATTTGCTACGGTTTTCAAGTGATGGCTGCGGCACTAGGTGGCGTTGTCAGCCAGACTGGTAAATCTGAATTCGGACGCACTCCGTTAACTTCAGAAAATGGATCTAAAGTATTTGCAGTCCTTCCGACAAATCAACTTGTGTGGATGAGCCACGGCGACGCCGTAACGCAAACACCTCTCGGGTTCACAACCTGCGCATCTACAAAAGACACTGGAATTGCAGCATTTGAAAATGAAACTGGGCTTCTTGCCGGCGTGCAATTTCATCCAGAAGTTCTTCATTCAGAATACGGGCAAGAAATATTGCGACACTGGATCATTGATGTCGCAGGATGCAAACCGGCATGGACAACAAGCAATATTGCCGAAACTGAAATAGCGAAAGTTAAGGAACTTGTTGGAACCAAGCGAGTCATTTGCGGTCTGTCGGGAGGCGTTGATTCTGCGGTGGCTGCGGCGATTGTTCAAAAAGCAATTGGAGCGCAACTTACCTGCGTTTTTGTCAATCACGGGCTATTGCGCGAGGGCGAAGCAGAGCAGGTAGAAACTGATTTTGTTGCTGCCACGGGTGTAAAACTTATGGTGGTTGATGCGCGTGAACAATTCTTAACCGCCCTTGCAGGTGTAAGTGATCCAGAAACTAAGCGCAAGATTATTGGCCGTGAATTCATTCGTAGTTTTGAATCTGCCGCTCGAGAAATTGCCGCTGGGGGAGACGTTGAATTTCTAGTGCAAGGAACTCTCTACCCTGACGTTGTTGAGTCTGGTGGTGGAACAGGAACTGCAAATATTAAATCTCATCACAATGTTGGTGGGCTTCCAGATGATTTGAAGTTCACTCTGATTGAGCCGCTTAGAACTCTCTTTAAGGATGAAGTTCGTCAAGTGGGATTAGAACTGGCATTGCCAGAGGAAATCGTGATGCGCCAACCATTTCCAGGGCCAGGGTTAGCAATTCGCATCATCGGGCAAGTGACGCCGGACCGATTAGCAATCTTGCGTCACGCCGATCGAATCGCTCGTGAAGAATTGCACACGGCAGGACAAGATCGTCTCATTTGGCAGTGCCCGGTCGTACTGCTAGCCGATGTGCGAAGTGTTGGCGTACAGGGAGATGGACGCACGTATGGCCACCCCATCGTCCTGCGCCCCGTATCCAGCGAAGACGCCATGACTGCGGATTGGTCGCGCTTGCCGTATGACCTATTGGAGAAGATTTCTACCCGCATTACTAATGAAGTTCGTGATGTTAATCGAGTAGTTCTAGATATCACCAGCAAACCCCCAGGAACAATTGAGTGGGAATAGTTACTAGAATTCCGCACCAACACACGAAAGAGTTGAATCAAAGGGAGAGAAAATGAAACGCGTTCTGAGCGCAATTGTCCTAGGTTTACTTGTGAGCAGCGTTCCCGCTATGGCGCATGCTTCATTTGCGCAGGCTTCTGCGCTCACGTGTGCAGTAACAAAATCAGTTGCTCACAATCCAAAAAATGTGACTCCACCAACTAAAGCCTTGCCTGGAAAAATGGGCACCATGACACTAGTGACAAACTGCGGAAACATCGTCATCTCTACTGATGGAGTAAAGGCACCGATTACGTTAACCGCCATGACAGTCTTGGCGAAAGCTGGTTTTTTTGATCACTCACTCTGTCATCGTTTAACGACAACTCAGATGTGGGTTCTGCAATGTGGAGATCCAACTGCTAAGGGAAATGGTGGACCAACTTTTTCTTATAGAGACGAAAACCTTCCTGCAACAGCTAAGAATAATTACCCTTCAGGAACTGTCGCGATGGCGAATTCCGGACCAAATACAAATGGAAGTCAGTTCTTCTTGGTCTACGGAAATACAACTTTGCCAGCAAGTTACACGATCTGGGGCAAGATCACTTCAGGTTTAGACATCCTTAAAGCAGTTGGAGCTGCTGGTGTCAAAGGTGGCGGAACTGATGGAACGCCCGTGAAGACGATCGCGATCGAAAAGGTAATCGTTAAGTAAGTTAGTTCGTATTAACGATTTTAAACGCTTCCGCTACGCGACCTTCAGCGAACCCGCCTGCCGCGGCATTTCGCTCACCCCACGAGCGAACCATGTTTTCGAGCTCGGGGTTGTGTGCTGTCTGTGAAGCATGGCAGTGCAACGCGGCCATTTTCAAATGGAAGGTATCCGTGATGTCAACGAAGTGATCCGGTTGGTGATGAGCTGTAACCCAAACTTCTTTGACTCGCCATGGTTGTAGTCCCTCTGCCATGAATTCAGGAAATGCAAAAGGGTTACGAGCATCTGGATAAACGGCTTGGATAGAACTTTCTCCAGCAGCTAAGTGGTCTGGATGGCTTGCACCGATCCGATCCCAGTTTCTTTCAGGACTTTGGCAAACGATTCGATCTGGCTGTGCAATGCGAATCATCTTTACAAGATCTTTGCGCAATCCCAGAGTTGGCTCGAGTGAACCGTCGCGATAATTCAAAAACGTAATATCTGTAACGCCGATAGCGGCACCTGCTGCACGTTGTTCGCGTTGGCGTACTGCAGGCATCTCTTCAACAGGAATGCCGGACTCCTCGCCCCCTTGATCTCCGTTGGTGCAGAAGCAATAGGCAACTTCAATACCTTGCGCAACCCATTGAGCAATCGTGCCGGATGCTCCGAAATCAGAGTCGTCAGGATGGGCGCTAATAACGAGAACTCGTTTGATCTCGGCGTCGGCAATCGGCTGCATAGTTATTTGTCCCTCACTCGCGAAATGTAATCTTGTCGGCGAAGCCTAATAGAATGCGCCCCATGATGAGTCCTGATCCTTTGATTGACGGGCTCAACCCCCAACAAAAAGCGGCAGTCGAACATGCTGGCGGGCCCTTGCTTGTCGTTGCAGGGGCCGGTTCAGGTAAAACTCGAGTCCTCACAAGGCGAATTGCCTATCTGATGTCGCGCCGAGGCGTTGCTCCCTATGAAATTTTGGCCATCACTTTCACCAATAAGGCAGCAGGTGAAATGAAGGAGAGAGTTGCTGAACTCGTGGGGCCTATTGCTCGATCGATGTGGGTCTCAACATTTCACTCCGCGTGTGTACGAATGCTTCGCCAGGAAGCTTCACGGCTTGGCTATAGCAATTCCTTTAGTATCTACGACCAGGCAGATAGTTTGCGCCTGATCACGATCGTTGCCAAAGAGCTCAATCTTGATTCCAAGCGCTATCCAGCACGCCAATTTCAATCCATGATTTCTAACGCTAAGAATGAACTTCTCGGGCCTTCAGATTATTTGAATTCAACACAGAATCAATTCGAGCAGGTAATTGCCGAGGTTTACGCGGTCTACCAGAAGCGTCTAAACCAAGCCAATGCCATGGATTTCGATGACTTGATTTTGAAGACAGTGGAAGTCCTGCAAAGGTTCCCCGAGACCAAGGCACGTTTTCGTTCGCGTTTTCGCCATGTACTAGTGGATGAGTATCAAGATACTAACCACGCTCAGTATCAACTTATTCGCGAACTTGTCGGTACTGATGCTGACGGACTTCCACCGGCTGAACTTTGTGTTGTAGGTGATGCTGATCAATCGATTTACGGTTTTCGTGGCGCCACGATTCGAAACATTTTGCAATTTGAAATGGATTATCCCAACGCCACGACCGTGCTACTAGAGCAAAATTATCGTTCGACCCAAAATATCCTCAACGCCGCAAACGCGGTCATCACTCAGAACGAGAGTCGTAAAGAGAAGAATTTGTGGTCACAAGCGGGTGCGGGCTCGCCGCTTGTTGGATATGTTGCAGAGAGCGAACACGACGAAGCAAATTTCATTAGGGATGAGATTCGCACGTTACAAAGCGCCGGCACATCGCAACCTGGGGATACGGCAATCTTTTATCGCACTAATGCGCAGTCACGTGTGTTTGAAGAAGTCTTTATGCGCGCAGCCCTTCCTTACAAGGTTGTCGGCGGGGTCCGATTCTACGAACGCAAAGAGGTAAAAGATTTATTGGCTTATTTGAGAGTTCTGGCTAATCCCAGCGATGAAGTGTCGCTACGTCGGATCATTAATGTCCCAAAGCGCGGTATCGGCGATCGCGCCCTTGATTACGTAGATACTTTTTCTCAATCTGAATTCACTTCCTTTTGGGAAGGGTTGCACCGTTGCAATGAAATTGCTGATATGCCTGCGCGCGCAGCTTCATCGATTCATGAATTTCTGACAATGATTGGAACGCTCCGAGTATTAGTAGAAGCCAAAGTTCGCCCTTCAGTGATTATTGAAGCCGTTCTAGAGCAGTCGGGATTATTGGCCGAACTATCAGCCAGCACAGATCCACAAGATGAAGTACGTGTTGAGAACCTACAAGAACTCGTTGCCGTTTCGATGGAATACGAAGAAAGACCTTTCGAGTCACTGGGTGAAGATGAGGAAATTTCGTTGGCAGGATTCCTCGAGCAAGTTTCACTCGTCGCGGATGCAGATGAAATTCCAGAGGGCGAAGATCATGGTGGCGTAGTCACGCTGATGACATTGCACACCGCGAAAGGACTGGAATTTCCCACTGTATTTCTGACTGGCTTAGAAGATGGAATTTTTCCTCATTCTCGAACTCTGGGGGAGAAGAAAGAAATTGAAGAAGAACGTCGACTGGCCTATGTCGGCTTGACTCGTGCAGAGCAACGCCTTTACCTGACTCGTGCTGAATATCGATCATCGTGGGGTAGCCCAAATTACAATCCGCCTTCGAGATTCTTAGATGAGATCCCTGAGGAGGTGATTGCCTGGCGCAATAAAAGCGTCACCGCCTCTCCCATTTCACGACGACGAGATTTCACCACTCCGCCACCGCGTGCAACGGGCAAGAAGTCCTCAGCAATGGTGCTCGTGGTGGGAGAGCGTGTGTCTCACGACACATTTGGACTAGGAACGGTCGTTGGCGTGGCCGGCGAAGGCGATAAAGCCGAAGCGACGATTAATTTCGGGCAATATGGTGAGAAGCGATTGCTGTTGCGTTATGCGCCGGTGGAGAAGCTCTAGGATTACACCCGTTCGCAAGCATGAGAATTCGCCTTCAAACATGAATGGAGTCCCACGTGGATCTCTTTGAATATCAAGCCAGAGATCTTTTCGAAAAACATGGAGTCCCTGTTTTAGCGGGCGCCGTTGCAACAACTCCCGAAGAAGCCGAAGCGGCTGCCCGATCGATGGGTGGAAAAGTTGTTGTTAAAGCGCAAGTAAAAGTTGGTGGTCGCGGTAAAGCTGGCGGAGTAAAACTTGCGGAGAACGCAGACGACGCCCGCGAAAAGGCAGCAGCAATTCTTGGAATGGATATCAAGGGTCACATTGTTGGCAAAGTAATGATTGCCCAAGCTGCTCCTATCGAGGAAGAGTATTACTTAGCAATTTTGCTCGATCGCTCTAATCGCACATTCCTGGTGATGGCGTCTGTAGCTGGTGGAATGGACATTGAGCAGGTCGCACATGAGACCCCTGAGAAACTCGTTAAAGTTCCTGTTAACTCAAACGATGGAATTTCAAAAGCCGATGCGCTCAAAATCATCAACGACGCAAAGTTCCCCGCTGATATTGCCGACCAAGTAGCCGAGGCACTTGTTCTTTTATGGGGTGTCTTCGTTTCTGAAGATGCAACCCTCGTCGAAGTGAATCCACTCGTCAAAACTTCCGATGGCCGCATCATCGCACTCGATGGAAAAGTCACATTGGATGACAATGCAGGATTTCGTCACCCCGATCATGAAGCACTAGTTGACGCGTCGGCAACGAATGCGCTCGAAGCAGCCGCTAAAGAAAAAGATCTCAACTATGTGAAACTCGATGGCGAAGTTGGCATCATCGGTAATGGTGCAGGTTTGGTTATGAGCACTCTGGATGTCGTGGCCTACGCAGGCGAAAAATTCGGCGGCGTGAAACCAGCAAACTTCCTAGATATCGGCGGCGGAGCATCTGCTCAAATTATGGCCGATGGGCTTTCTATCATTCTTGGCGATAAAGATGTTAAGAGTGTCTTCGTCAATGTTTTTGGTGGAATCACAGCATGCGATGCTGTCGCTAATGGAATTGTGCAAGCGCTTGAAATCCTGGGCGATAAAGCAACAAAGCCAATAGTCGTACGTTTAGATGGAAACAACGTTCTAGAGGGCCGAAGAATTCTCAATGATGCGGCTCACCCTCTCATTCAACAACTTGACACTATGGATGGCGCAGCAGCACGCGCCGCAGAATTGGCGGCCAACTAATGTCTATCTTTATTAATACGCATTCACGTGTAATCGTTCAAGGAATGACGGGTTCTGAAGGAACCAAACACACACGTCGAATGCTCGCATCGGGTACGGTCATCGTTGGCGGAGTAACGCCAGGCAAAGGTGGCCAAGTTGTTGATATTGATGGCCATCAATTGCCCGTCTTCAACACTGTTGCCGAAGCTGTTGCCGCAACGCAAGCAAATGTTTCGGTTGTTTTCGTACCACCTAAGTTTGCAAAGGCAGCAGTAGTTGATGCGATTGATGCAGCGGTGCCATTGGTTGTTGTTATTACCGAGGGAATTCCGGTGCACGACACGGCGGCGTTTTTCGCCTATTCTCAAAGCAAAGGAACTACAAGAATTATTGGCCCCAACTGCCCAGGTCTTATTACTCCGGGCCAAAGCAACGTCGGAATTATTCCCGCGGATATCACCGGTGCTGGTCCGATTGGTCTCGTCTCTAAATCTGGAACTCTCACCTATCAAATGATGTATGAGCTTCGCGATATTGGATTTAGCACGGCGGTAGGTATCGGTGGAGACCCAATTATTGGTACCACCCACATAGATTGTTTGCGAGCTTTCCAAGATGATCCCGACACCCAAGCAATCGTGATGATCGGTGAAATCGGCGGAGATGCTGAAGAGCGCGCGGCAGCTTTCATCAGTGAATATGTTACGAAACCAGTTGTCGGATATGTTGCGGGATTTACCGCACCTGAAGGGAAAACGATGGGCCATGCTGGCGCAATCGTCTCTGGATCTTCAGGAACAGCCAAAGGCAAGAAAGATGCCTTGGAGGCCGCTGGCGTACAAGTTGGACAAACACCAAGCGAGACTGCGCGCATTATGCGCGCGATTCTTAGCCGATAACGCAGATGTTCCAACGCGTCCTATGGGTCTCGTTGACACAGGTCCTTCGTAGCGTTTCAGTAATTCTTTTGCCGATGGGTTTTATATCCTTATTTGCATGGGCGACGGCAGGTAGCAGTAATGGGAATACTTCCGATCCCATCCGCGCCACGATGTGGCTCTGGCTTGGCGCTCATCACATTCCTTTTCACTTGATTATGCCTCCAGGTGGTGCGCCTGGATTTCTCTCTTATCTGCCTATTGGCGCGATGCTCTTCCCCACTTTGGCTATTCGAAGTTGCTATGGTCGCGCCTGCGAGAGGCTCGATAATGTTGCGCAAGAAAAGCAGCTTTCCCGTGCGCTCTTTGCACTTATTTATGCAGGCTTTGCTTCATTAGTTGCGTGGGGCTCAACTACTACTGGCGTCGCACCAAATCTTTATTGGACTCCTGCAATCACTCTCGCAATGGTCTGGATTTCTACCGTTTCCTCGAAAGCAAAAGTTCGCAAATATGAAGTCTCTTCGCTCCAAATATCTTTGCAAATAGTGGCAATAGTTACCGGAGTATCGGCCATAGTTTTTGGAGTCGACTTATTCCTCAATCTAAAAACGGTTGAGAACTTGACCACAATTTTACAACCAGGTTTTGTTGGCGGTTTACTTTTGCTTCTCCTGAATCTGCTCTACCTCCCTAATGCGATTGTTTCAACGCTCTCGTATTTAGTGGGTCCTGGTTTCGCGGTTGGTTCACACACTTTGATCTCTCCCTTAACTCATCGAGTCTCTGAAATTCCAGCGCTCCCTTTCTTGGGTGGTCTGCCAACGGGAAGACATCCGCTGGTGCTTCTCTCGATAGCAGTCATGGTTGTAATGGGGGCGATACTTTATAATGTAACAATCGCCCAAAGTTCGCGAATTTTTATCAAGAGTTTTCTCTATATTCTCATCGGCTTGGGCATCCTTGCTTTCTTAAGTAGCGGATCCCTTATTACTACCGCGATGAGTGCTGTCGGAGTTTCTGCATGGCAATTCACCTTGGCAGTTACCTGCGAAATCGGAGTGGGAATCATTCTTGCTATGACCATGCCTCGCTTGCTGGCTCTAGTTCCTAGGTTACGTAGATGAAGATCGTAATCCTCGCATCAGGTGCCGGTTCACTTGCGCAAGCAATCTTCGATTCCGTATCCGCGGGAGAGTTGAGTGTTGAAATTATTGGAGTTATTTCCGATCAGCCCGCAGCGCCTGTGCTCGATCGAGCCGTGCAGTTGGGTATTAAGACTTTTGTAGTACCGATGAAACCAGAAAGATTGCAGTGGGATCGCGATCTATTTGCTGTTGCGCAGTCGCTCAACCCTGATCTCCTGGTCAGCGCTGGCTTTATGCGAATTTTGGCGCCGGATTTCGTACGGCGCTTTAGGATTATCAATTCCCATCCTGCTCTCTTGCCGAATTTTCCTGGTGCTCACGCGGTCCGAGATGCCCTAAAGGCCGGTGTTACACGCACTGGTACAACAATGCATTGGGTCGATGAGGGTGTGGACACGGGTGAGGTCATCGCTCAGGTAGCGGTGGATATTTTGCCTAGCGACACGGAGGAGTCATTGCACGAGCGCATTAAGATTCAGGAACGCGGTCTCATCGTTGCGACCATTCGCACACTCATCCCAATCTATTCCCAATCTTTGGAAAGTGAAAAGTAATGTCTGATCGCAAAAGAATTCGAAGAGCCCTAGTGAGCGTTTATGACAAAACTGGTCTTGTGGAACTCGCTACCGCTTTGAGTGCACAAGGGGTGGAAATACTTTCAACTGGTTCCACTGCAAAAACGATTGCAGCAGCAGGTATAGCGGTCATCGAAGTTAGTGCATACACAGGCTTTCCTGAAATTATGGGAGGGCGAGTAAAAACTTTGCACCCAAGAATTCATTCTGGAATTTTGGCTGACCAAGGAAATCCAGATCACTTGCGACAAATAGCTGAGCATGACATCGAACCATTTGATTTGGTTGTTATTAACCTTTATCCATTCGAAGCCACGATCGCATCAGGAGCCAATTTTGTTGATTGCATTGAGCAAATCGATATAGGTGGCCCTTCAATGTTGCGCGGAGCTGCAAAAAATCATGGATCTGTGGCGGTCATTTGCCAGCCAACTCAATATCCTGAATTGATTGAAGCGCTAAACAACGGCGGCTTCACTCTTACTCAACGCAAGCAGCTCGCTCTTGAAGTGTTTAGGGCTACAGCTCAGTATGACTTGGCAATTGCGAACTGGTTAGGGTCTGATGATGAAAACGTTTTGCCACAATGGTTTGGCAAGGTGTGGTCCAAGAAGAACGATTTGCGCTACGGAGAGAATCCCCATCAAGCGGCAGCGCTGTACGCAGATGCTGGAAACTCCTCAGGTCTAGTTGGCGCCGTTCAGCTTCATGGGAAAGAGATGTCATTCAATAATTACACCGATGCCGATGCCGCTTGGCGTGCTGCACACGATCATCAAGAACCATGCGTGGCAATTATCAAACATGCCAACCCATGCGGAATCGCAACGGCCTCAACTATTTCTTTGGCACATAAGGCGGCGCACGCATGCGATCCAGTTTCTGCCTTTGGCGGCGTTGTTGCCACAAATCGCGAAGTCGACGATGAGATGGCGCTCACGCTTTCAGAGATCTTCACTGAAGTTGTGGTGGCTCCTTCGTTTTCACCTAAGGCCCTGGATATTCTGCGAAGAAAACCATCGATAAGGATTCTTCAGTGCGAAAGTTCTGAAATCTCTCATCGAGAATTTCGTCCCGTAAGTGGAGGGATGCTGATTCAAGAGAGCGATCTCATTGATGCGCCGGGTGATGATGCCCAAAATTGGACTCAGGTCTGTGGGCCACAAGTGAGCCCAGAAATCATGCGCGATCTTCTCTTCGCTTGGAAATCTGTCCGAGCAGTAAAAAGCAACGCGATTCTTTTGGCCAAAGACGCAGCATCGGTGGGCATTGGAATGGGACAGGTCAATCGCGTGGATTCGGCCAAACTTGCCGTGGATCGAGCCGGAGAACGAGTTGCTGGTTCGGTGGCAGCAAGCGATGCCTTCTTCCCCTTTGGCGATGGCCTTGAAATCTTGCTAGCGGCAGGCGTGGTCGCCATCGTGCAACCAGGGGGAAGCGTGCGTGATGAGGAAGTGATTGCCGCGGCCAAGGTGAGGAATATCCCAATGTTTTTCACGGGAACACGTCACTTTTCCCACGCATAATCGCGATTAGTATTGAGGCATGAGCGCACAAATACTTGATGGAAAAGCCCTGGCGACAAAAATTAAGACGCAACTTGCTGCAGATGTCGTTGAGTTAAAGAAATTGGGCCGTACACCCGGACTAGGTACGGTCCTTGTTGGTGATGACCCGGGGTCACATTCCTATGTCGGCGGAAAACATCGTGATTGTCACGAGGTTGGTATCAACTCCATTCGGGTTGATCTTCCTGAGAGCGCATCCGAAACTGACGTACTCGCTGCAATCGCTGACTTGAATGCATCGAAAGAATGCACGGGATATATCGTGCAGTTACCGTTGCCACGCGGAATCAATTCACAACGCGTGTTAGAGGCTATCGATCCCGATAAAGATGCTGACGGCCTTCACCCATTAAATCTTGGTCGTTTAGTAAGTGGCGAGAGAGCGCCCCTTCCGTGCACTCCTCACGGGATCGTTGAATTATTGCGTCATTACAATGTGCCTATCGATGGCGCAGAGATCACCGTTATCGGTCGCGGGCTTACCGTTGGTCGGCCACTGGGTTTATTGCTCACACGCAAGAGCGAAAATGCCACTGTCACATTGACTCATACCGGCACACGTGATCTCCTGCGTCATACAAAGAACGCCGACATCCTCGTCGCTGCTATTGGCAAAGCCCATTTCCTTACCGCGGCGATGATCAAGTCTGGTGCTGCGATTGTTGATGTTGGCATTTCTCGAACCGATGCTGGGTTACTTGGCGATGTTCACCCAGATGTCATGAACGTTGCCGCTTATGTTGCGCCAATGCCTGGGGGAGTCGGACCAATGACTCGCGCCATGCTCATTAAAAATGTTGTGGATGCATGTCGCTAACTCCATTTTCTCTCGCAAGCTATGCCGTAATTGGGCTAGGGCTGGTGTTGGGCATTTTTGGAGTAGTTCGAGGCGGATCCGTGCTCATTGCGGCGGGGTGTGCTGCGATTGCCATTTCTCAACGAAATGAGCGCATGATTGGTCGATTTCTTCCGCTCACTATGGCCGTGGCGCTCTTCGCCTTGGCAATAGCACTTCCTCGCGGGCGGTAGAATTATCTTGACGTCAAGAGAGTTTTCCTAGACAAAAACCAGACGGAAGGCAGTGAAGGTTATGGCAGGCAAAGTCACGGTAGTCGGAGCAGGTTTTTATGGATCAACAACTGCTCTGCGATTGGCCGAATACAATGTTTTCGACACAGTGGTACTCACAGATATTGTTGAAGGCAAATCAGAAGGTATCGCGTTAGATATTAATCAATCGCGCTCCATCGAAGGTTTTGAATCTAAGGTTGTTGGCGCAACAACAACTCCTGAAGGCGCTGGATATGAAGCCACGGCTAATTCAGATGTTGTCGTCATTACAGCGGGCCTTCCTCGCAAACCTGGTATGAGCCGCATGGATCTCATTGGAGTAAATGCAGGAATTGTTCGAGGGGTTGCTGAAAATATTGCCAAGCACAGCCCCAATGCAGTCATCATTGTGGTTTCTAATCCGCTGGATGAAATGACCGCCCTGGCTCAACTTGCCACTGGTTTCCCTCATCATCGCGTTATGGGGCAAGCGGGAATGCTCGATACAGCACGCTTCACAAATTTCGTTGCAGAAAAACTTGGGGTTGCTGTTGGATCGGTGAAGACTTTGACCCTTGGCTCCCATGGAGACACCATGGTGCCAGTTCCAAGTCGTTGCACTGTTGACGGTGTACCACTTTCGCAGAAGCTTTCTGCCGAAGAAATCGATGAACTAGTTACCCGCACTCGAAATGGTGGCGCAGAAATTGTTGCCTTGCTGAAAACCGGCTCGGCTTACTACGCACCATCGGCTGCTGCAGCGCGTATGGCAAAAGCTGTGATCGAAGATGCCGGAAACGTGATGCCAGTGTGTGCATGGGTTGATGGTGAGTACGGAATTTCCGGTGTGTACCTTGGTGTAGAAGCTCAGGTAGGACGTTCAGGAATCGTAAAAGTTGTTGAGACCGATCTTTCAGCTACCGAATTAGCTGAACTTAAAGTAGCCGCTGAGGCTGTTCGTACAAAACAAGCAGACGTACAAAGCCTTTAGGCTTTAGGAGCGGAGAAGAAATGAACAAGATTAAAGTCGTAGGAACCGTAGTAGAACTAGACGGCGATGAAATGACACGCATTATCTGGCAGTTCATCAAGGAACAATTGATTTTGCCTTACTTGGATATCAATCTTGAGTATTACGACCTAGGGATGGAACACCGTGATGCAACCAATGATCAGGTGACCATTGATTCTGCACATGCAATTCAAAAACATGGAGTCGGCGTCAAGTGCGCAACAATCACTCCAGATGAAGCTCGCGTTGAAGAGTTTGGTCTCAAGAAGATGTGGAAATCTCCCAATGGAACTGTCCGCAATATTCTTGGCGGAGTAATTTTCCGTGAGCCAATCATCATCAGCAATGTGCCTCGTTTGGTTCCACACTGGACTAAGCCCATCGTTATTGGCCGTCATGCATTTGGTGATCAATACAAGGCAACTGATTTCTTGGTTCCAAGTGCAGGAACTTTGACTATGACATTTACGCCTGAAGATAAGTCAGCACCGATTGAATTTGAAGTGTATAAATTCCCAGGTTCTGGTGTCGCGATGGGTATGTACAACTTGGATGAGTCCATTCGCGACTTCGCTCGCGCATCGCTCAACTACGGTATTTTGCGTAAGTACCCAGTATATCTTTCGACCAAGAACACGATTCTCAAAGCCTACGATGGTCGATTCAAAGATATTTTTGAAGAGATTTACCAAACTGAGTTCAAAGCTGAATTTGATAAGTTGGGAATCACCTACGAACATCGCCTCATCGATGACATGGTCGCTACGGCTTTGAAGTGGGACGGTGGCTACGTTTGGGCTTGTAAGAATTATGACGGTGACGTGCAGTCCGACACGATCGCACAGGGGTATGGATCACTTGGTTTAATGACAAGTGTTTTGATGACTCCAGATGGAAAGATTGTTGAAGCTGAGGCCGCTCACGGGACGGTGACACGTCACTTCCGCGAACACCAGAAAGGTCGACCAACATCGACAAATCCAATCGCATCCATCTTTGCTTGGACACGTGGCTTGTTACATCGAGCAAAGTTGGATAACACCCCAGAGCTAGCAAGGTTTGCTGAAACCTTAGAGCGAGTCTGCATCGAAACTGTTGAATCAGGGAAAATGACGAAGGATTTAGCCCTCCTTATTTCACCGGATGCACCATGGCAGACAACCCAGGATTTCTTGGCTTCCATTGATGAAAATCTGCGTAAAGCAATGGCTTAACTGGAAAGAAGAAGTAGGAGAAGTAATAGAAAAGCCCCCAGTCATAGTGACTGGGGGCTTTTCTATTACTCATTACTTAAGACGCTCTCCAGTTGTTGCATCGAAGAAGTGGATGGCAGAAGGAATCGCTGAGACAGTAACAGTAGTTCCTGGCTTAGGCGGATTCTTAGGATCCCAACGAAGAATTACTTGTGCGCCTTCATCTGTTGAGTGAGCAAACTTCACAGAAGCATCTGCTGGCTTACCGTAAACAAATGCATCTGCACCAAGTTCTTCAACAACCTCAACGACGACATCAAATCCAGCCGAAGATGGCGCGAAGCCTTCTGGACGAATACCGATAGTGACTGAATTTCCAGCACTGGCAGGGGCTGCAACAGAAAGGCCGCCGAGCTTTGCTTGTCCACCAGAAACTGGTGCAACCAACAAGTTCATGGCAGGTGATCCGATGAAGCCAGCAACGAAAGCATTAGCTGGATTGTCATAGAGATTGCGTGGAGTATCCACTTGTTGCAGCAGACCATCTTTGAGAACCGCAACGCGATCTCCCATAGTCATAGCCTCAACTTGATCGTGTGTTACATAAACTGTTGTGATGCCAAGGCGACGCTGAAGCGCCGCGATCTGCGTACGAGTTGCAACACGCAACTTCGCATCTAAGTTGGACAACGGCTCGTCCATAAGAAATACCTGTGGCTCGCGAACAATTGCGCGACCCATTGCAACGCGCTGGCGTTGACCACCAGATAGCGCTTTTGGCTTTCGCTCTAAGTATGGCTCAAGATCAAGCAACTTTGCCGCTTCAAGGACGCGACGTTCACGTTCTTCTTTTGGAGTTCCAGCAATTTTAAGAGCGAAACCCATATTTTCTGCAACAGTCATATGGGGGTAGAGCGCATAAGACTGGAAAACCATCGCAATATCGCGATCCTTTGGTGCGATATTTGTAACGTCGCGATCTCCAATAAGGATGCGACCGTTATCGATTTCTTCAAGCCCGGCCAACATGCGAAGTGATGTTGACTTTCCGCAACCTGAAGGTCCGACCAGTACGAGAAACTCTCCGTCATTAACAACGAGATCAAGTTTGTCGACTGCGGGAGCGGTAGTGCCTGGATAAATTCGTGTTGCCTTATCAAATACAACTGATGCCATGCGAGATTTCTCCTTCTCCGGGCAGGTACGTGCCCGACGGTCCGTTGGATGAAGGTCATTTAAGGCAGTTGCCCCAAATGCGTTGCCAGGAGGTTACGGCATAAGAGCGCCACAAGGGAAGTTCCTGGCTATATCCTTATACGTATGTCACCTGACCCCACGGGGCGTTCTTTAGGAGCGCTTCTCACGGATATTGGAGTCGTTGCCGCGCTAATCCTGCTTGCTGCCCTCTTTGTTGCGGCAGAAATTGCTTTGATTTCCCTCCGAGATAGCCAAGTTCGCCAAATGGCCACGCGCGGTCGTCGCGGCGCCAGGGTGGCAGCCCTCTCAGAAAACCCCAATCGCTTTCTCGCTGCTGCCCAAGTCGGCGTAACTGTGTGCGGTTTTCTTTCGGCAGCGTTGGGAGCTGAACGTATAGGCACCTACGTTGAACCGTGGCTTGAAGGATTGGGTTTCTCGCGCGGTTGGAGCAATGCACTCTCCTTGGTCGGACTTACTTTGATCATCGCTTATTTCTCATTAGTTTTTGGAGAATTAGTTCCTAAGCGTTTGGCACTTTTTCGAACGGAAGCGATTGCACTGGCAGCGGCACCGATCATCGATGTTTTGGCCATGATCTTCCGGCCTGTTATTTGGCTCCTGTCACACTCCACCAATTTTGTCGTCCGTATTTTTGGGATAGATCCAGCAGAGCAACGGACACAAATGTCTGAAGAAGAGTTGCTCGATCTCGTGACGGGCCACTCGGCTCTGACGGCAGAAGAGCGCGAGATTGTTGAAGAAGTTTTTAATGCATCAGAGCGACAAGTACATGAAGTCATGGTGCCACGCACTGAAGTTGATTTTCTGGATGGTTCGCTCACTATCGCAAAAGCGATAACGCAAGCGGTAGAGCGGGCACATTCTCGATACCCCGTTGTTCGAGGTTCCAGTGATGAAGTTATTGGATTTATACATGTGCGCGACCTTCTTGAAACTTCAATGGGGGCCACAACGGGAAATGGCGGAAAGATCCAAGAACTTGTTCGACCTGTCATGTTCCTGCCTGGCACGAAAGGAGTCTTGCCAGCTCTCACGGAAATGCGCAATCAACGTCAACATTTGGCCATCGTTCTGGATGAATATGGCGGCACCGATGGAATCATCACGATGGAGGATCTCGTTGAATGCCTCATTGGTGAAATCCGTGACGAGTACGACTCCCATGAAGTGGACGTCGAAGAAGAGGCGCGAACAGGTGACTTTGAAATTGACGGACTGATTTCCATCGAGGATCTGAGGGATGAGGCAGGTATAGAAATTCCTGAAGGTCCTTACGAGACCGTCAGCGGCTTTGTCATGCATTTCTTAGGTCGAATCCCTCGCGAACATGATGTTGTCAGTATCGATGGAATTCGAATCACCGTGCTTTCCATGGAGGGAAAACGCGCGGGTCGAATATTGATCGCCCGTGTCCAGTAATTCATGCGAGAATTGACTCTATGACTTGCAAACGCGTTCTTTCGGGAATTCAGCCCACTGCCGATTCCTTTCACCTGGGCAACTATCTCGGTGCGGTGAAGCAATGGGTTCAATTGCAAGAAGATCACGATGTCTTCTTTTTCATTGCCGATCTTCATGCACTCACAATTGAGACAGATCCAGCACTCTTGCGCAAAAGATCTCTGCTCTCTGCCGCCCAATTGATTGCATCGGGTGTAGATCCTCAAAAGTGCACGCTATTTTTGCAATCGCATGTTTCCCAACACAATCAATTGGGATGGATTATGGAATGCCTAGCAGGATTTGGCGAAGCAAGTCGTATGACCCAATTTAAAGATAAGTCTCAAAAAACAGGAACAGATCGCACTGCCGTTGGGTTATTCACATACCCCATGCTTCAGGCAGCGGATATTTTGTTATACCAAGCAGATCGTGTTCCCGTGGGTGAGGATCAACGTCAACATATCGAACTCACCAGAGATCTCGCGGGACGATTTAATTCTCGATACGGGCAAACTTTTCAGATTCCCGAACCACACATTTTAAAAAGTGGCGCAAAGATTAACGATCTGCAAGATCCAACATCCAAAATGAGCAAGTCAGCCGCTTCAATGCAGGGCGTCATAGAAATTATGGATACTGCCGAAATTAACGCAAAGAAGATTAAGAGTTCTATGACCGATGCCGGACGCGAAATTCGATTCGATCAAACGGAAAAGCCGGGTATTAGCAATCTCATGACTATTCATTCGGCGCTGTCGGGAAGTTCGATTGCTGATATCGAAAAGGAATTTGAAAACAAAGGCTACGGAGATTTCAAAGGTGCCGTCGCTGAAATCGTAGTGGAGTACCTACGACCTATCCGCGCCAAGGCAGTTGAGTTGCTAGAAGATGAAACGGCATTGGTGAAGATATTGCATGAAGGAGCAGAGAAAGCTCGAGTAGTAGCAGAGAAAACATTGGCACTGACATATAAGAATCTCGGCTTAGTCCAATGAGGTTGCGAAGTTTTAGCGCACTGGTTGCCATAGTGGCCGCCGTAGCCGCGTTAACACTTCCAGTCACTGCGCCTGCTCTTGCTGCACCTGTCCTCCACATTGGAATTGCCTATGACACCGGCGGGGTGGGGGACCATTCCATAAACGACGCCGCAGCGGCAGCTGTTATCGCCGTTCAAAAGAAATTTTCTGTGATGGTAGATGCGACCGTAACTATCGGCACCGATGCTGATCGCGAATCTCGTATCCGAGCCCTCGTTGCCAAAGGATGCGATCCAGTTGTCGTTGTCGGTAGCGGATATGCAACGACGATTAAGAAAGTTTCCCTTGATTTTCCCGACCACAAATTTGCCATACTTAATGATGCAAGCGTGGATTCACTCAATGTTGCAGCCCTTGTCTTTTCAGAAAGTCAGGGGGGATATCTTGCGGGAGTAGCTGGCGCCTTGGTCTCGAAAAAGCAAAGACTTGGGCTGATCGCAGGTTTGGGGCAAAGCCCAGATTATGAAAATGGTTTCTTGGCAGGGGCGAAGGCGACCAATAAGAAGATTGTCGTAGATACTAAATATGTCGGAGGCGATGGTGGTGCGATTGCATCGGCGCTCATCAACTCCGGAAGCGATGTTCTTTTCCTCACAACTTCGGGTTCCGATGCCTCCGTATTTAGCGCAGTTGTGAGCGCCAATAAGGCGGGAAAATCCGTGGGTCTCATCGGAGTTGAGCCCGATCAGTACCTCACTCTTACTGCCGAGGCGCGCAAATATATTCTCGCCTCTGTTGTGAAGAGATTTGATAGAGCACTTATTGATTTCATTACGCAAGCAAGTGCAGATCGCATGCTCACTGATGTCATTAATTCTGAACTCGGAGTCTATGGGCGCAGATATGGAATTGCTGAGAACGCGATAGGGCTATCCCTCTGGTCCCCGACTCTCGCAAAATTCGCTAAATCGATAAATATTGCCGCAGTAAAAGCATCAAAACTTTCTACCTTGGGTTGAGTGTTTACCTAGAAGTTACCTCCCACGCCCAAATCATTTGTCACTTTTATTCCTCTTTTACGCTCAAACATACTAGGCTCGCCTCAAATCACCCCATGAAAAGCATGGGCCCCCCGGGAGGAATAACTTGAGAAAATCATTGCGTCTAGTCGCACTCGCTGCGGCTACAACACTCGCAGTTGGCTTCATTTCAGTGCCAAGTGCCAGTGCAGCGACAAAGGTAAAAGTTGGTCTTGCGTACGACATCGGCGGCCGCGGCGACAAGTCATTCAATGACTCAGCTGCAGCAGGCCTTATTCGTGCAGAGAAGACCCTAGGCGTAACAGCCAAAGAAGTAACTGTCACTGTTGGTAGCGATCAAGAGCGCGAAGCAAAGCTTCGTCTTCTTGCTAAGGCTGGATACAACCCAATTATTGCTGTTGGCTACTTGTACTCAGGTCCATTGAAGAAGGTTGCAATGGATTACCCAAATGTTCAATTCGGAATTGTTGATGATGCATCTATTGATTTGCTCAATGTTGCTTCACTGGTTTTCGCAGCTAACGAAGGTTCATACCTTGCAGGCGTTGCTGCAGCACTCGCATCAAAGAACGGCAAGATCGGTTATGTCGGCGGAGTTCGCATTCCTTTGCTTCAAGCATTTGAAGCAGGATTTGTTGCTGGCGTAAAGGCCACAAAGAAATCAGCAACTGTTGACGTGAAGTACGTCTCAGAGCCACCTGACTTCTCTGGCTTTAGCGATCCTGCAAAGATGAAAGTTATTGTTAAGGGAATGATCGACAAGGGTACTGATGTTGTTTACTCAGCAGCCGGTGGATCTGGTGCAGGAAACTTTGCTGCAGCAACTGATGCAGCAGCAGCAGGTAAGAAAGTTTGGGCTATCGGAGTTGACTCTGATCAGTACCTAACTGCTTCAGCTGCAGAGAAGAAGATCACGCTGACATCTGCTGTAAAGCGCGTTGATAACGCTGTTTACGACGTTATTGCAGCTTCAGTTCGTGGAAGCTCTGTCAACGATGTTCTTGATGCCAAGGCTGGCATCTACGGTCGTTTGTACAACCTTGCTAAGGGCGGCGTTGGCGTCTCCTACTCAGGTGGATACATCACCAAGTACAAGGCACAAATCGATGCAGCATCGAAGGCAATCATCTCCGGCAAGATCAAGGTTCCAACTGCTCCTTGATTCTCTGTCCTAGATAAGAAGTAAAAGAGCAACTGAGTTAGGTAGTAGCGCTCGGGTCCAATGAGGAGTTAAATCTCCTCATTGGACCAGAGCGTTTTTTAATCAGTGAAATTTTTCTCAACGAAGAGGAGATTTGGTAGCGTGGCTGTTGTCGTCGAGTTGAGGAACATTAGTAAGCGATTCCCTGGTGTCGTGGCGAACAGGGATGTCTCCATGAAGGTTGAAGGTGGTTCAGTCCACGCCCTAGTTGGAGAAAACGGTGCAGGAAAATCCACCGTCATGAAAATTCTTTATGGAATGCAGCACCCTGACAGTGGTGAGATTTTAGTCAATGGCCAAGCTATCTCCTTTAAGAAACCTGCAGATGCAATTGCGGCAGGTATTGGCATGGTGCACCAACACTTTATGTTGGCCGACAATTTTACGGTTTTAGAGAATGTGATTTTGGGATACGAACCCACAAAAGGCGCGGTGATTGATCGCGATCTTGCCCGCAAGAAGATTCTGGAAATGTCCAATGCCTATGGACTAGAAGTAGACCCCGATGTGCTCGTTGAAGAGCTAGGTGTGGGCCAACGCCAGAGAGTCGAAATTCTTAAGGTGCTTTACCGTGGCGCAAAGATCCTCATTTTTGATGAGCCAACTGCAGTGCTCGTTCCACAAGAAGTGGACGAACTCTTCGCAGCACTTCATGGCTTGCGCGCTGATGGCATGACGGTAATTTTCATCTCTCACAAGTTGGATGAAGTTCTTCGCGTAGCAGATGATGTCACCGTGGTACGCGCAGGGAGCACTGTTGCTGAAGTAAAGTCCAGCGATACAACTCCACGCATGTTGGCTGAACTCATGGTGGGTAGCGAGCTTCCCTCTCCTGAAACCACGGGCTCAACCCGACAAGATCTTGTGACACTTTCACTCAAGAATGTGACCGTACCTTCCTCATCCGGTGCCAGAGATGTTGTTAGCGAGGTGAGTTTCGAACTTCATGCCGGTGAAATCATTGGTATTGCTGGCGTTGAAGGCAATGGACAGAGCGAACTCATTGAGGCAATTATTGGCCTTCGAAATTCGACAGGTTCAATCTCCTTTCGGAGCGAATCAGTTGAGCATCTCTCTGTTTCAGAGCGCCGCGATCTCGGAATTGGATTCATTCCCGAAGATAGGCAGCGCCAAGCACTTTTGATGGCAAGCCCTTTGTGGGAGAACCGAATTTTGGGTCATCAACGAAGTAAACCCGTCATGAATGGTTTTGTTATCGACAAGAAGGCAACCATCGCGGACACGGTTTCTATCATGGCCGAGTACGACGTCCGAGCACCTGGACCAGATACTCCCGCGATGGCGCTCTCTGGCGGAAATCAACAAAAATTCATTGTGGGACGAGAAATGCGCGGGGAGCCATTGCTTTTGTTGGCGGCGCACCCTACACGCGGAGTTGACGTGGGGGCGCAAGCAGCAATTTGGAACGAACTACGTTCGGCTCGCGAAAAAGGGATGGCCATCGTCATGGTGAGTGCAGATTTGGAAGAACTCATCGGAATGTCAGATCGCCTATTAGTCATGCTTCGCGGTGAAGTGACTGCCGAATTAGATCCAAAGACAACGACGCCGGAGCTTCTGGGTTCAGCAATGACGGGTGCAAAATGAAAAAAATATTAACTTCGCGGATCTCTCTTGCACTTGCCGCGCCGCTTTTTGCTGCGATCTTCGGACTCGGAGTTTCAAGTTTGGCAGTGTTGGCAA
The DNA here is from genome assembly GCA_903834145.1 of uncultured Actinomycetes bacterium. Lineage (GTDB taxonomy): Bacteria > Actinomycetota > Actinomycetes > Nanopelagicales > Nanopelagicaceae > QYPT01. The sequence goes on along the minus strand of CAILHY010000020.1, from coordinate 16,508 downwards.
CACACAAATCTCCATGGGAAGCATTTAGTCTCATGTGGAGTTACGGCATTGAGTCAGCATCGCTCATGGCTGCGGTCAACCTTGCAACGGCCTATTTCATTGCCGCAGTTGCAATCGCGCTTACTTTCCGTGCGGGACTTTTCAATATCGGTGTTGAAGGCCAATTGCGCTTAGGGGCTCTTGTCTCGGCCTACTTCGGTGCGATGTTTACCTTGCCACCCGTGCTGCACGTTATGGCCATTATGTTGATCGCCATGCTTGTTGGTGGATCGTGGGCAGCAATAGCTGCGTATATGAAAGTAAAGCGCGGAGTGAGTGAAGTTATTTCCACCATCATGCTCAACAGTATTTCTGGCGGATTGGCTGCATATTTACTTTCCAAGCATTTCACAGTGCGAATTCCTGGAAGCAATGATTTGAGTACAAAGATCTTGCCCAAGAGTGGTCAGTTCCCTGACTTAATGCCCTTGCTTAACAAAATTGGAATTAAGAATCAACCAGGTGGTGGCGTTTACGGAATGCTCTTCGTTGCCATCGCACTTGGGATTGGATTCTGGTTCCTGACAAATAGAACCCGCTTTGGTTTTGAACTTCGTGCCAGTGGCGCCAATCCGATTGCGGCGCGTGTAAGTGGTGTAAACGCCAAGAAAATGACCGTCATTGCATTGGTAGGAAGTGGTGCCATTGCAGGGCTCGCTGGCTTGCCAACAGTCTTGGGCGATACACACGCATACAATCTTGGTTTCAGATCAGGAATTGGATTCTCAGCAATTGCGATCGCGCTACTTGGGCGAAACTCTGCTGTGGGCATGGCAATAAGTGCCCTGCTCTTTGGATTCTTGGAAGTTGCCTCACAAACATTAGACCTCATCAATATCGCACCGGAGACCTACATCATCATGCAAGGATCTATTTTGCTCAGCGCAGTTGTTGCCTATGAGGTAGTTCGAAGATTCCAACTCACGCTGCACAGTGAAGCGTTAGCAAAGGTGGGCGACAAATGAAATCAGTACTCACTAGAGCGAAAAACTTAGTTGGCGTTCGCAAGATTTTGGTTTTAATGACAGGCGTTGTTTTCGTGCTCTCGATACTTAGAGTTATTACTGGTGCCTCTGACTTAACAAGTATCGGCACTGCAAGTGCTGCACTCTTGCTTTCGGTTCCTATTGTGCTTGCTGCACTTGGAGGTCTCTTCTCCGAGCGCGCCGGAGTGGTAAATATTGGTCTCGAAGGAATGATGATCCTGGGCGCATGGGGCGGCGGGTTCTTTGGAGTGAAGTTTGGACCTTGGGCTGGCCTTGCAGGATCCATATTCTGCGGCCTCTTGGGCGCCGGTATACATGCACTAGCCACGATCACCTTTGGTGTTGACCATGTTGTCTCGGGTGTTGCCATCAACATTATCGCCGCCGGCCTCGCTCGTTATCTTTCAACAATCTTGTACAAAGGAGGATCATGGCTTGGCCCATCACAGTCTCCTGATGTGAAGACTATTTCCTTAAATGGGCTTCCGGTTTTATCTGGCGGAGAATTCTTTGGGTGGAAGAGTCCGGACCTTTTAACAAAATTAGGAAGTAAAAACTGGTTCTTGATATCAGATTTTGCCAATGTTTTAAGAGGGCTCACTGGAGATCTTTCCTATGTGACACTCTTTGCGATTCTCTTGGTTCCTATTTCATATTTCATCTTGTGGAGAACAGCATTTGGCCTTCGTCTTCGTAGCGCGGGCGAAGCCCCCGTTGCGGCTGAGTCACTCGGAGTCAATGTTTACGCCATGAAATATGCTGGAGTTTTGATTTCAGGAGCCCTTGCTGGTCTCGGTGGTGGTTTCTTGGCTCTGGTTGCTTCCAACCATTACCAAGAAAACCAAACAGGTGGTCGCGGTTTTATCGGTCTTGCTGCCATGCTCTTTGGTAACTGGCGTCCAGGTGGATTGTTGGCAGGTGCTGGTCTCTTTGGCTTTGCAGATGCGCTGCAGCTGCGTGATGCTTCGGCTATTCATGCCCTGTTGCTTTTGATCGTACTAGCGCTGCTCTTCCTATCCTTTCGTGACTTCCGTAAGTCGCGCAGGATTCCGGCTGTTATCAATCTAGTAATTGCTGGATTCTTTGCCTGGTTCTTTATGACCTATAAGGAGTTACCAGGGCAGTTGGTCACCATGACGCCATACCTTGCGACACTGATAGTTCTATCCATGGCTTCGCAAAAACTTCGAGCACCGGCGGCCGATGGAATTCCATACCGCCGAGGCGGATTGAAATAGGAGTAATACATGCTTAATCCCAATTGGGAAGAGTTGCATGCTGCTGCGATCGCAATCAGCAAAAGCGCTTATGTTCCGTATTCAAAATTCCCAGTGGGTGTTGCTGGCCTCGTGAGCGATGGGCGCATTGTTTCTGGCTGCAACGTGGAAAATGCTAGTTACGGCTTAGGACTGTGTGCCGAATGCGGCATGGTCTCATCTCTTGCTGCAACAGGTGGCGGTCGTTTAGTTGCCGTTCTTTGCGTTGATGGCAAAGGTGATTATTTAGCGCCGTGTGGTCGATGCCGCCAGTTGCTCTTCGAACACGGTGGACCCGAGCTTGTCTTGATGACTCCAGATGGCCCGATGAAAATGTCGGCGATGTTGCCTTGGGCATTTGGTCCCGATGATCTTGATCGCAACGAACGATAAATGAGCGCCGTCGAATCATTCTCTGCAGTAGAAATCATTGCCGCAAAACGTGATCGCAATGTTTTAACGGATCCCCAAATCGATTGGGTCATTGACGCCTACACACGCGGTGTTGTTGCTGATGAACAAATGTCTGCACTCTTGATGGCGATCCTTCTCAACGGCATGGGGTCTCACGAAATTGCACGATGGACCGATGCCATGATCAATAGCGGCGAACGCATGAATTGGTCGGCGCTAGATCGACCCACTGTCGATAAGCATTCAACAGGGGGAGTGGGCGACAAAATTACTTTGCCACTTGCACCTCTCGTTGCTGCTTGTGGAGGCGCAGTTCCACAGCTTTCGGGCCGTGGGTTGGGTCATACCGGCGGCACGCTCGATAAGTTGGAATCCATCCCAGGGTGGCGCGCATCGATTTCTAATGAAGAAATGCTGGCAGTCTTACAAAAGTGCGGCGCTGTTATCTGCGCTGCAGGTGCGGGACTTGCTCCAGCAGATAAAAAACTTTATGCGCTACGTGATGTCACCGCCACTGTTGAAGCGATTCCTTTGATTGCATCCTCGATCATGAGCAAGAAGATTGCTGAAGGAACGAGCGCCCTTATTCTGGATGTTAAAACTGGCGTCGGTGCATTTATGGCTGACCCAGAGCGCGCCAAAGAATTAGCGAGAACGATGGTAGATCTGGGCAAACGTGCCGGTGTAAATACGCGCGCACTTGTTACAGCTATGGATGTTCCACTGGGAATGACTGCCGGTAACGCACTTGAAGTTCGTGAATCTGTTGAAGTTCTTGCTGGTGGTGGGCCCAATGACATCGTTGAACTGACTCTCATTCTTGCCAGAGAAATGTTGGATGCGGCCGGAATATCCGGTAAAGATCCAGAGAAGGCGCTGAAAGATGGAAGCGCCATGGATGTATGGCGAACCATGATTAGCGCGCAAGGTGGCAATCCCGATGCACCCCTACCTGTAGCACGAGAACAATTAGTAATAAGCGCACCGAGCTCCGGGACGATGCTTTCGATGGATGCAATGAAAGTTGGCGTCGCTGTATGGAGATTGGGGGCAGGACGCTCTCGTCAAGGAGAACAAGTGCAAGCGGGGGCTGGTATCGAGATTCATTGCAAGCCAGGTGAAGTCATAACCGCTGGATCTCCAATATTCACCTTACATACAGATACTCCAGAGCGTTTTGCACGTGCGCAAGAGATTTTGAGCGATAGCGTAATTATTGGTCAATTACCTCAAGGCGGTAAGGTGGATCGCATGCCATTAATTCTCGAACGTATCGAAGGGTAGAAGCGCTATCGTGAGTATGAAAATTATCCCTACTAAGGATCAGATCAAGCGAATTCCAAAAGTTCTCTTGCATGATCACTTGGATGGCGGACTGCGTCCTCAGACCATTATCGATATTGCTCAAGAAATTGGTTACACCCTGCTTCCTACAACGGATGCTGCTGAATTGGCTACATGGTTTCGCGAATCTTGCGATTCTGGATCTCTTGTCCGCTACCTTGAAACTTTCTCTCACACCATTGCCGTTATGCAGACTCGCGAAGGAATCACACGCGTAGCGCGCGAATGTGCACTAGATCTTGCACGAGATGGCGTTGTCTACGCTGAAGTACGTGGTGCGCCCGAACTCTTCACCGAGCAAGGACTCACTCTTTCCGATGTTATTGATGCAACATTGGCGGGCTACCGCCTCGGTGAATCCGATGCAAAGGCGGAAGGTTTCACTATCCAGGTCCAGGCACTCCTTTGTGGAATGCGCCAGAACAAGCGCTCTGATGAGGTGGCAGAACTTGTCGTGAAGTATCGCGACAAAGGTGTTGTTGGATTTGATATTGCTGGACCTGAGGATGGTTTTCCACCAAGTGATCAACAAGAAGCATTTGATTATTTACGTCATGAAAATGCTCACTTCACGATTCACGCAGGTGAGGCATACGGACTTCCTTCTATTTGGGAAGCCATTCAATTATGTGGCGCAGAGCGTTTAGGACACGGCGTTCGCATCATCGACGACATCGATATGAGTGGACCCGAACCTAAGTTGGGTTTGCTTGCATCCTACGTTCGTGATCGACGCATCCCTTTGGAGCTTTGCCCGACATCTAATTTACAAACGGGCGCTGCGAAAAACATCGGCGAACATCCAATCGGAGTCCTCGCGAAATTACGTTTTCGCGTCACACTCAACACGGATAATCGCCTTATGAGTCAAACTTCGATGTCTTTTGAAATGGAAGAGGTGGTCAAGGCATTTAATTGGGACCTTGCAGAATTGCAAAGAGTCACGATTAATGCGATGAAGAGCGCCTTTATTCCCTACCCTCAACGTTTGGAAATTATTGAGTCGATCATTAAGCCAGGCTATGCATCGATTGCGGCTGAGTAATTGATCGATTTTTCGGATCCACAATTCCTCATTGATCCATACCCTGCGCTCAAAGAGCTACGAGCTCATGGCAAACCTGTGTGGCACGAGGGCCTACAACTCTTCCTGGCGCCCAATCACGAACATGCCAATGCAGTCTTTCGTACAAAGACTTTGGGTCGTATCTTCAAAGAACGTACACCTGAGTTTGAATGGGAAGTTTTCAACTGGCTCCACTCCGATTCTCTTCTTGATAGCGAACCGCCCAAGCACACACGCTTGCGCTCACTTGTTGCCAAGGCTTTTAATCGCCAAAAAATTGAAGGATTGCGCCCAGATATTGAACGGCTCACTCAAGAACTCATTGAGGATATTTCCATCAAGGTCAATGATGGAAAAACCTTTGATCTGATCGCTGACTTCGCAGAACCCCTACCTGTGAAGGTAATTGCGGCGCTCCTGGGCTTTCCTGCCTCTGATGAACACTTGCTTCGCCCTTGGTCACAATCCATTGTCAAGATGTATGAGGTTTCACCATCCCTTGCTCATCAAGAAGAGGCAAAGACTGCAGCGCGAGAGTTCGCCGACTATGTGCGGGGATTAATGCTGGAGCGAAAAGTGAACCCTGGTAGTGACCTCATCAGCGATCTAGCGGCTGTGGAGGAGGGTGGCGAAAAACTCAACGCCCAAGAACTTGTAGCGACGTGCGTATTGCTTCTCAATGCCGGCCACGAAGCAAGTGTAAATGCATTCGGAAATGGAATGGTCGCTGCACTTCGCCGCCCAGATCAAGCAGAACTCTTGCGGAGCAAATCTCGCGACATCGCAGAAACCGCAGTGGAAGAATTCTTACGCTTTGATGCTCCACTTCACCTCTTTGAGCGAACCGCAACGCAAATCACTGAACTTGGCGGGGTCACTATTGAACCTGGCCAAAAAATTGCGGCTCTAATCGGATCAGCGAATCGTGATGCCGATGTATTTGACCGCCCGGATGATATGGACTTACTACGCGATCCAAACCCACATATTGGTTTTGGGGCGGGTATTCACTTTTGTTTAGGTGGCCCATTAGCGCGCTTAGAGATGGGCATTTCATTGCCTGCGCTCTGTGAGCGTTTCCCAAATATGGAATTAGCCAGCGAACCGATTCGCAGGCCGACTTTCGTATTACGTGGGTATGAAAGCGTGGAGATACAGGCGTGAGCGCGCCGTTAGCTGTCAGACTTCGCCCTTCAACCCTCCAAGAAATTCTTGGTCAGCAACACCTCCTGCAAACTGGTTCGCCGCTGGAGCGATTAATTCAGGGTCAAGAAAAACACATCACCAGTGTTCTGCTTTATGGTCCACCAGGTAGCGGTAAAACAACCCTTGCCAAGATGATCGCGAATTCTGGTTCTCGCACCTTTGTTGAACTTTCAGCGGTGAGTTCTGGAGTTGCTCAAGTTCGCGAAGTACTCACGCAGGCCCAAGAGAGACTAGAGCAAGAAAATAAAGAGACAGTCCTGTTCATTGACGAGGTGCATCGTTTTTCCAAAGCCCAACAAGATGCTTTGTTGCCAGGGGTTGAGAACAGGTGGGTGACGTTAGTAGCCGCAACAACAGAGAACCCTTCCTTCTCCATAATTTCTCCACTGCTTTCGCGTTCCATTGTGCTTACTCTTCGGCGAATTTCTGATGACGATATCGAAACGCTTATTAATCGCGCACTTACCGATCTCCGCGGCCTCAATAACGAGGTCACGATTTCAGCGCAAGCATCTGATTCATTAGTCAGGCTCGCAGCAGGTGATGCCCGCCGAGCACTTACCTATCTTGAAGCAGCAGCAGGTGCTTCAAATGGCCAAATCACTTCGGAAGTACTAAGCCGAGCAGTAGATCGTGTCATCGAAAACTATGACAGAGGCGGTGACAATCATTACGACGTCGCAAGTGCATTCATTAAGAGCATTCGTGGCTCAGATGTAGACGCAGCTCTTCATTATTTGGCTCGCATGTTGGAAGCGGGGGAGGATCCACGCTTTATTGCTCGCCGTGTGATGATCAGCGCCAGTGAAGATGTCGGAATGGCCGATCCCGGGGCTTTAGGGCTAGCCGTTGCCGCTGCTCAAGCGGTTGCACTCGTTGGAATGCCAGAAGCGCGAATCATTCTCGCCGAAGCGGTCACCTATCTTGCCTGTGCACCGAAATCCAATGCTGCCTACCTTGGGATTGAATCCGCTATCGCAGATCTTCGTGCCGGCAAAGGTGGACCTGTGCCTGTTCCATTGCGCGATCCTAATTCAGGTTCTCTTCGCGATAAGAAGGAAAGCGCAGTACGCGAATCATCTGCTTATATCTACCCGCACGACGAGGCTCTGGGTGTTGCTCAGCAACAGTATTTACCCGATGCATTGGTTGGTAGGGAGTATTACCACCCTACGGTTCACGGTTATGAAGCGCGAGTAAAAACTGCGCTAGAACAAATCCGTAAGATGCTCAAAGGTAATTAGTTGAATTACCGGGTGGATCGATAAATCGATTGTGCCGCAAGTGGAACGAATTCCGACCAGGTTATCCCATAGAGTTTATTGAAGCTCGTAAGAAAGTCTCCACTCGTTGCCACCTCACCCATAAGGCCAACCAAGGATGAGGGCCCCTTGAATGCAACGAGCATTTCTTGAATTTTGGCTCCAACTCCATACACGACGGCAGTGCTGTAGTTATAAGAGTTTGTCCACGCATCCCCATTTGCGGGGACTGTGGTGGCATCTAGAAAATCAGAAAAGTACTGTGCGTTGTACTGAGTGAGTTCATTATTCTTTGAAATGAGTAGATACTTCTTTTCATCATAATTATCTAGTTGAAGGTTTTCGACGAATCGACCACCACCCTCGATCCACCAGCGAGGCATCGTCCAGACCTTAAATTGGGAGTTGGAGAACTGCCTTTGTTGAACAGTATGGAAAAATTCGTGGGCTTCCAACGCTCCAGAGGTCACGTACTGGCTCGGAACACCCGTGTATTTAAGTGCGACAATCGCCGTTCCATCCGTGGCTGTTTTAGGACCATCATCTGAATTCATGTACTCGGGCCGTGGAATCAACTCCATCATCTTGTTTATGGCCCAATCGTGATCGCTCGAGGAGTAATAAAATAGATCAATGTTGGAAGGCAGATTTGAACCAAAGAACAGTTTTTGCACATTGCGAACCGCAAGAAAATCACTAGGAGCCGTGTCTTGTGAATGAGGACCTAGAAAAAGGGCAATCTTTGAATTGTCGATACCAGCAGTACGAAGCGTTCCTAGGCTTGCCCTGAACGCCAACGATGATATATCCGAAAACCTTGCAGCAACTTGATGTAAGTCGGTAAGAGATTGAAGTGTAACTTTTACACCGTTACTCCACACCAATTTCTTTCCAGACTTAATGCATGTGAATTTATATCCAGCAGTTATTAAACTTTGGTTGAGTTTAGGACACGTTGCTCCTGTCTTAACGGCTGCGGAGGCGGCGGGAAGCAAGAGGGTTCCCAAGACAGGCAAAGTTAGAAGAGCTATTAACCTTCTACGCATAAGGATAGTTTAGATTCAAAAGCTCCATGCTCCAATATCCCATTTCCTTCAATGATGGTGATAGGACGTTTCCCGAAGAAGATTTCTCAGCCGTTGGTCAAGAAATCAAATCTGCCTACACGCCGATGGGGTGCCAGACGGTCTTCGCTTCCAAGAACGCGGTGATTCGCTCTGGCGTTGCAACGGAGGTAAAGGAGGAAATTCGTTTCAAGTTATGGGCCCCCGCAACGCGAAGTGCAGGTTGAGATTTCGCGGCAATTCCTGAAATATCCATGGCGTTGATATCCATGTGTGAGGCCATCCAAGGTGCAAGTTCATCTTTGAAACCCGTAAGAATATTGCACACACCTGCTGGAAGATCGCTGGTGGCAAGTACTTCCGAGAAGGAGATTGCAGGAAGTGGTGCGCTCTGGCTTGCCACAAGCACTGCGCTATTTCCTGAAACTAATACGGGTGCTAGGGAATCGATAAGTCCAAGTAGAGATGGTTTTTCTGGGGCAAGAATTCCGACAACTCCCATTGGCTCAGGAATTGTGAAGTTGTAATACGGACCAGCAACAGGGTTGGTGGCTCCAAATACTGATGCGATCTTGTCTGCCCAGCCCGCATACCAAACCCAACGATCGATACTGGTGCCCACTTGAAGTTTGGCTTGGGCAGGTGTGACTTTCTCTAGGAGGCAAATTTCTTCAACGAATTGGGCGGTACGACCCTCAAGTACTTCTGCGATTCGATAAAGGATTTGTCCGCGGTTATAAGCGGTTGCCTTAGCCCAACCGGGTTGAGCAGCACGTGCTGCAACTACCGCGTCACGTAAATCTTTTCGAGAAGCTTGAGAAGGATTTGCAATAAAAGTTGTACCAGACTTCACTTCATATACTCTTCCGGATTCACTGCGGGGAAATTGTCCATTGATAAAGAGTTTGTAAGTTTTCATAACATCAATGCGCGGAGTTTTTGCTGTAGCCACTTTTTACTTACCAGCCTTTCCACTTGCAAGATATGCCGAGAGGCCATGACGACCACCTTCGCGGCCCCATCCTGACTCTTTGTATCCGCCAAAGGGGCTCGTTGGGTCAAATTTATTAAAGGTGTTTGCCCAGATAACTCCCGCTTGTAAGTGCTTACTGGCCCAGAGAATTCGCGAACCTTTCTCGCTCCAAATGCCTGCCGATAAGCCGAAAGGGGTGTTATTCGCCTTCTCTATAGCCTCAGCAGGAGTGCGGAAGGTCAAAATGGAAAGGACTGGGCCGAAGATTTCTTCACGTGCGATGCGGTGGGCTTGGGTGACTCCAGAGAAAATAGTTGGGGCAAACCAGAAACCTTTATCGGGCAAAGCGCAGTTGGGGCTCCAGATTTCTGCGCCTTCTGCAACCCCAGAAGCCGCTAGTTCTTTAATCTTTGATAGTTGCTCGCCTGAATTTATGGCACCTAAATCAGTGTTCTTGTCCATAGGGTCACCGACGCGAATTTGGGACATGCGATGCTTGAGTTTTTCAATGACCTCATCATGAATGCCTTCTTGAATCAGCAAACGCGAACCTGCGCAGCAGACGTGCCCTTGATTAAAGAAGATACCGTTAACAATTCCCTCAACTGCTTCATCAATCGCAGCATCTTCAAAGACGATGTTCGCGCCTTTGCCACCGAGTTCTAGGGTGACACTCTTGCCAGAGACAGCTACAGAACGAGCGATGATCTTTCCTACTTCGGTGGAACCCGTGAATGCGATCTTGTCGATATCGGGGTGATTAACGATTGCTGCTCCCACTGCGCCATCGCCCGTGACAATATTTACTACGCCGGCAGGTAGCCCGGCTTGTTGGCAGACTTGTGCAAATAGAAGCGCCGTTAGCGAGGTTGATTCAGCAGGTTTAAGAACGACGGTATTTCCTGTTGCAAGAGCGGGCGCAACTTTCCAGGCCAACATAAGAAGTGGAAAATTCCATGGGATGATTTGTCCAACAACGCCATGGGGTTTTGGATTTTCACCGAAACCTGCATATTGCAATTTATCTGCCCATCCAGCGTGATAGAAAAAGTGAGCCGCAGCAAGGGGAACATCCACGTCACGCGATTCTCTGATGGGTTTCCCGTTATCGAGAGTTTCGAGGACGGCAAATTCCCGGGCACGCTCTTGCATAATTCGAGCGATGCGGTAGAGATATTTGGCGCGCTCAGCCGGAGCCATCTTTGACCATACTTTGACATATGCAGTGCGAGCAGCGATCACAGCTTTATTTACATCGGCCACACTCGCTTGAGAGATGGAACTGAGCTTCTTGCCATTTGCAGGGTTAACTGTCGGGAAGTGTCTCTTGCCGTTGATGAATTTGCCGTTGATGAAGAGTCCGTATTCAGGCTCAATTGTTACTACAGCTTGTGATTCAGGAGCGGGGGCGTATTCGAATATGCTCATTTTCTCATCACTCATTTTCAATCGATCGTCACGTAGTTGGGGCTTGCATATCGTCCATCGCGCATCTTCATGCGTTGTTGAAGCAAATCATTAAGTAGCGCGCTTGCTCCGATGCGGAAAAGGGTCGGAGTAAGCCATTCAGGGCCAGCGGTTTCGTTCACGAGAACCAGTTGTTTTATTGCATCTTTGGTATTGCGGATTCCACCAGCTGGCTTCACGCCAATGCGCGTGCCCGTCATTTCGTAGAAGTCACGAACGGCTTCGAGCATGACCAGTACTACGGGGGCAGTAGCCGCTGGAGCCACCTTGCCTGTTGATGTTTTAATGAAGTCCGCGCCAGCCAGCATTGCTAAATATGAGGCTTTACGAACATTGTCATAAGTGACGAGCTCGCCCGTTTCAAGAATTACTTTAAGATGCGCACGGTCTCCACAGATACCTCTAATTATTTGGATCTCTTCGAAAACTTCTCCAAAACGACCTGATAGAAATGCGCCACGATCTATGACCATATCTATTTCGGCGGCGCCTGAAGAAATGGCATCTTCTGTATCTTGAATTTTGACTGCCAAGGAAGCGCGCCCTGATGGAAATGCTGTGGAAACTGCTGCGATAGGTATTTCTTCGCCACCGATGGCATCGAGATGTTTTCTCGCGATGCCCACCATGTCGTTGTAGACGCAAATCGCCCCAACATGAGGAACGGTGGAATCGGTGGGGTCTGGTCGCAAACCTTTCGAACAGAGAGCACGGACTTTGCCAGGAGTATCTGCGCCTTCGAGTGTTGTCAGGTCCACCATGGAGATAGCCAAATCAATGGCAAAGGCTTTACTTGCATTCTTAATACTTCGTGTTGCGAGCATCGCGGCTCGTGCTTCGGCGCCAACTTGGTCTACGCCAGGCAATGTTTTAAGGAAGTTCTTCAGCGAACTTTCACTGCCATCAATGATCGAATATGTTTTCACAGGACACCCGACGTATTCAAAATATCTGCTGTTTCTTCGCGGGATGGATACGAAGACTGAGCGCCTTTGCGAGTAACGCTCAGGGCGGCGCATGCGCATGCTGATTGCATCGCGGGGGAAGAATCCATTCCAGATCCGAGAGCTGCAGCAAGGGTTCCGATAAAGCAATCGCCTGCTCCCGTTGAGTCCACCGCAATAACTCGAGGGGAGGGAACGCGTGAAATCACACCGCTGGAATCCACCATCGCTGCGCCTTCTGCTCCGAGAGTCACAATCACAGATTGGCCCGGACGCAACGAGGCAATGATTTCATCTGAAGTTGGCAATACTTGTTCAGGGTGAATTTGAGAAAATTCAGTTTCGTTTGGGATGAGCCAATCCGTCACGGCAAGAAGTTCTTTGGATAAGGGCTGATAGGGCGCAGGGTTGAGAATCGTGGTGCAGCCGCGGGTTTTAGCAGCAGTAAAAGCCGCCAACGTAACCTCTTGTATTACTTCACATTGCCCGATCACGATCTCTAAATCTGGAATCGAATTAATTGCTTGGGTCGCTTCTTGGATATCGATATCGTGGTTGGCGCCGGGAATAATGAGGATCCGATTTTCTCCGCCGCCATCCACCCAGATATGAGCAACACCTGTTGCCAATGACGAAATCCCTACATAGTCAGTATTGATTCCTTGATCCGCGAAATTTTCAAGAACTGACTTGCCAAAAACATCATCACCGACTCTGCCGACCATGTAGACGGTTGCACCTGCGCGAGCTGCCATAACGGCCTGATTGGCGCCTTTGCCCCCGAATCCAGTTGTAAAGAGATTGCCGATGATCGTCTCACCAGCTGAGGGAAGTACATCTGCGTAGCAGGTCATATCCATTGCTGAACTTCCGACGACTGCAATGACAGGGGGATGAGTGGCTGACATAAGGGGTTCATTCTAATGTCTCCAACGATGACTAGGAAGACGTAATTTCAAAGTAGGCTACCGCCCATGACTCGTACTTCTGTGATTTTGGATGTTGATACCGGCATTGATGATGCATTTGCTTTACTTTTTGCAGCCAGACATCCCAAGATCAATTTACTCGGCGTTACCTGTGTTGATGGCAATACCAATGTGGATCAGGTGATCGCAAATACCCTAAAAGTTCTCGATGCGGCTGGTGCTGGAGATATTCCTGTAGCCCGTGGTGCGGTAAAGCCTTTACTTGGGCAATCCCATTACGCAGAATATGTGCACGGAGCCGATGGCATGGGCGATCTAGGTTTACCAGATTCCACGCGATCCATTGATTCGCGAACGGCGGTAGAACTTATTCGTGACCTCGTAGAGGCTTCCTCTGATCCGGTCACCCTTGTACCGCTGGCACCTCTGACCAACATTGCACTCTTCTTGCGAGCATTTCCAGAGACTGCGAAGAAGGTGGAACGTATCGTATTGATGGGTGGATCAGCTTCTGCGGGAAATGCAACACCGGCCGCAGAATTCAATGTCTGGCACGACCCTGAAGCGGCTGCGATCGTTTTTCAAAGTGGTGTTCCAATCTTGATGTATGGCCTCGATGTCTTTATGCGCCCCGGAGTTACCGCGGAAGAAGCCAAATCATTAGAAGCATCGACCGATCCATGTGCCCAGTTTGCGGGCGCGCTTATCAGTGCCTTCGTTGAAAGAATTGGCTCACCAGTGACGCTCGGGGATTATGGGGCAGTGGCAAGTGTCATTGCTCCTGAATTAATCACGACTCAATTCTTTGACGTCGTCGTCGATACATCCGCTGGTCCTGCACGCGGTCAAACTATTGTGGATCGAAGGCCACCGCTGGAATTAGAGATCGAACCGATGCGACTTGAAAGTGGAGCACATGTTGAAGTGACTCTGGATCTTGACGTTGAAGGAATGCGTAATCTTTGGCTGACAACGATTGATCAGCACTGGAAATAAAAATTCCTAAAAAAGTCCATCCTTTAACAGAGGCCCTTGCGCTCTTTGTCGGAATTCGCACGTGTTTTTTGCTCATACTGATAACACTTTCCTCTGTGCGCCATGACTCTGCCTACGCTCCATTCACGCGGTGGGATGCACAGTGGTATCGCAGAATTGCGCAAAATGGTTATGGCTATATCTATCACCATCCTGATGGTCGTTCTCTCAAAGATTATGCATTCTTCCCCGTCTACCCATTTCTTGAACGAGTACTTCATTCGGTCACCACATTAAGTGTGATTAATTCCGGAATATTTGTCAGCGTTATCGCTTCGATATTTGCAGCAGCTGGAATATATAAAATTTCCCGATATCTTTTTGGGGATCAGATAGCCTTGATTTCAGTGGCTTTGTGGGCAATCTTGCCTATGGGGGTTGTTCAATGGTTGGCCTATAGCGAATCCCTTTTTAGCGCACTTGCCGTTTGGTCGCTGTATTTCATTCTTCAAAAGAAATTTCTTCGTGCAGCAATTCTTGCCTCGTTCGCAGGTGGAACCAGGCCCGTGGGCTTAGCGGTCGTCACTGCGGTTGTGATTTCACTTCTACTGGAATTTCGACGAGGTTGGTCTTTCAGGTTGATTGGATCACTGCTTATTGCGCCTTTGGGATTGCTCGGTTATATGGAATGGGTGAATATTCAATTAGGCAATAGCGGTGGTTATTTTTCCGTTGCGCAAGGCTGGGGAAATACCTTTGATGGTGGGCTCTCGTTTCTCAAATGGATCATTCACGGTTCTGCGCTACAGGGTTTAGCGATCTCACTTGCGGTGGCTGGTTTGCTGACATTGTTATGGAAGTGCATACGAGATAAACAACCGCTTCCACTGCTTATTTACGTAGGCGCATTTGTATTTATCGCACTCACAACTTCGGGTTACTTCGGATCGAAACCACGCTACTTATTGCCGGCATTTCCATTGCTCTTTCCGATCGCGCGTTTCTTATCTTTGCGTGCTAATAAAAGCATCGTTTATATGCTGGGATTCGTGAGTATTGGAAGCGGGATCTATGGAGCTTTGTGGCTTCTAGGTAGCGGACCTTTATAAAGTTTTTAGACTTTTAGCCACCAGGACAAGTTGTGCATAAGTAACCCCGCCCATACCTTGCACTTGTACTTCAGTTCCTTTGAGCAATTTCGTCGGCTTTGTTGAAAAGATTAGGTAACCTCCAACCTTGCCTATATCGGCGGTTGAGCATTTCTTAAAAGCTGCAGACTTAGTGGGATCGCAATACACGTGTACCTGGGTCTTTATTTTATTGATAGTGATGGAGGCGAGACTCTTGGATAATCCAGGGTTAGAGCATTTATCTCCAGCCATCGTTTCCATAATCTCTACATATTTTATGCCGGTGCCATATTTGGCATATATCCACTGTTCTTTTCCTGGAGCACAGACAAGCAATTGGAATGCAGTCAGTTTGAGCCCAAGAGTTTGAACAGGCCTACTCACGGCATAAGTCAATCCAGTTTGAGCATCGACAAATTTGTCGCCTGAGCCCATAGCAAAGGCACTTGATGGTAAAGCAAATACAGCAGCAAGGAGGAGTGAGAATACTTTTTTTGCCAAGGACTTTTGGGCAGACCCCTTCATAAAGAGAATGTTGGATACTCGTCCGTAACAAGCAAAATGGCGTAGCCGTAAATGCGGTTCCAGTATTGAGCGGTACGCACTATTCCATCGGCGCAATAGTCCGGAAGTGAGGCATTGAGCAGAATGCTAAACCAGCCTAAAACCAACAGGACGAATGCATAGAGCGTGTATGCGAGTCCCACGATAAATAAAGGGATTGCCATTGCCCATTTAATGAGAGGCAACCAACGATTAAGTGTCCTACCGCCATCAATCTCAGGGTAGGTGATTGAGACTGCTTCGCTTTCTTCGATGGATGGGTAGTCGTCGGTGAGAAGCAAGAAGTAGGCACATATGCGGTTCACCAAAGCAAAAAGAGATTTATTGAAAGTTAAAACCCAACTGGGGTATACGCCACGAAAGACAAGCGCTAACACAACAGGCAGGATCAGAAGACCGTAGCTGGAGGTATTGCGGTTATCCCAGTTATCTACGGTGAATGAGGAGGCAAAGAAGAAAACAGGCGCTACCAAGATGGCGCGAAAGAAAACAGTCTTGCGGTCTCTATTATCAAGTTGGACTTTGAAAGTCGTTTCTATTTGGGTGCTCATAAATCAAAGCCTAATGAAAGCTCTCCGTCGGCGTGGGAGATGGATTTGGACGAGCCCCCTGCGTGAGGGGGGGCAGAATGCTCACACGAGCAGAATCACGGGCGAAAATCCCTCAAAAAAAGCCCAGAAAACCCTTGACATGCCCCCAAGTCTTCTTTATGCGAGTTTACGAGGAAAGTATCGCCAGCAAATCAGGTTTTAGCCCATTTATTGCTATCGCAGAATCATCTTGTGCATTGACGCCGTGCGTCACTACTTCTATGTAGCACTTCACTTTTGCTTCAGTTCCACTTGGACGAATGATGATGCGAATATCTCCATCAAGCCAGAGGCGAATT
>CAILHY010000019.1 GCA_903834145.1 uncultured Actinomycetes bacterium | reverse complement strand
GATGTCGGATCTGATATCGGATCAGATGTCGGATCAGATTGAGATCCATCACGTAAAGAAATCTATAAGCCCAAGCCTAATGGTGCTAATCTTTGGCAAGTCTTACACAAGTAGTGATTGCGTGAGTGGCGGAACGGCAGACGCGCACGGT
This sequence comes from uncultured Actinomycetes bacterium, assembly GCA_903834145.1. Lineage (GTDB taxonomy): Bacteria > Actinomycetota > Actinomycetes > Nanopelagicales > Nanopelagicaceae > QYPT01. The sequence continues at coordinate 22,979 of CAILHY010000019.1, read as the reverse complement.
TCAGGTCCGTGTACTCGCAAGGGTGTGGGGGTTCAAATCCCCTCTCGCGCACGTGAAAAATAATAACCCAAACCGCACGCCGAAAATCTATGCTCATCGCGGAGCTTCCCATGACTTCCCAGAGCACACACTTGCTGCCTACATGGCTGGCATCGAACAAGGAGCCGATGGCTTTGAGTGCGACCTTCGGCTAACTAAAGACTCAGTCCCTGTTTTGTGGCATGACGCAACGATGGAACGTACAGCCGGGTGTAGCGGAACAATCGCCTCCCTCACGTATGAAGAAATTTATGATCGTTATCCGCAGGTGATGCGCCTGGATGAATTTCTTGACCTAGCGTTATTGCATAAGAAAGATCTTGCCCTGGAAACAAAGCATCCCGTTCCGACAAGCCGAGAGATAGAGGCGGTGCTGGCCAAAGAACTCATCTCGCGGCAAAGTGAAATTCTCACATCCGGAATCGAAATCTCCGTCATGTCATTTTCTTGGTTGGCAATTGAAAATGTGCGACGCTCGATGCCAGATATCAATACAGTGATGTTGCTGGGTTCGCTTCGGGCAAAGAAACGCAGACGTTTCACCTCAGCTCAAACAATTGGCCCAGATATTGCGATGCTCAAAACCAAACCCCTTTTTATCGATGAAGCCAAGAAAGATGGAAAGCGTCTCTTTGTTTGGACAGTGGATGAAGCGCACGATGTTGTTTTTTGCGCCCAAAAAGGAGTAGATGTTGTCATCACAAATAAGCCGTCACAGGCTCGCAAGGTGCTCGGCTATCCTTAAGCAATGAGCACATACGCCTACTTGGGTCCGGTTGGGACATTTACTGAGGCGGCTCTCCATAAGATCACTACTTCCGATGATCAGCGTCTCCCCTTCGCCAATGTCACCGCGGCTCTTGAAGCGGTTCGGCAAGGGCGGGCCACATTTGCCCTGGTTCCTATTGAGAATTCTGTCGAAGGGGTTGTTGCACGAACACTTGATGAACTCGCCACCGGCGACCCGCTAATTATCAGTGGGGAAGTAACTCTTCCTGTCTCCTTTGCGTTGATGGCCAAGGCTGGGACACTCACAATAAGAAGAATTGCTACGCATCCTCACGCAGAAGCTCAATGTAGAAATTACATCGCGGCTCATTACCCCGACGCTGAAGTAATTTCCACGAATTCAACAGCTGCTGCTGCTGAAGCAATTTCACGTGGTGAATTTGATGCTGCAATTGCTGCGCCCATCGCAGCTACTCACTACGGGTTAGAAATTTTAGAAGACAATATTGGCGATACCGCTGGGGCTGTTACTCGATTTGTTCTCGTGACAAAACCTGGAATTTTACCTAAACCAACAGGGCATGACAGAACTTCGTTGGCAGCATTCATTGGCCGTGATCATGCAGGAGCGCTACTAGAAGTCCTGACTGAATTCGCAGTGCGCGGCGTAAATCTTACTTTCATCCAAAGCCGACCTACAGGTCGCGAACTTGGTCACTACCATTTCATTATTGATGCTGAAGGCCACATTAATGAGGCGCGTGTAGGCGATGCCCTCACTGGATTGCGCAGAATTTGTGAAGATATCCGCTTCCTAGGGTCATATCCGCGGGCCGACGAACAGGCACCAACGTCAACTCAACGAACGAGCGATGAAGCATTTGCCGAATCCACACAATGGTTAAAAGCAGTGAGAGAAGGACGAGCAATATGATCGATATTAAATTCCTGCGAGAGAACCCAGAAGCGGTTCGAGTGTCCCAACGCGGTCGCGGTGAAGATCCAGCAATTGTCGATTCAATTCTCGCTGCCGATGAAATTCGCCGACAAGCAATTGTGGAATTTGAAGCGCTTCGTGCCGAGCAAAACCTTTTCTCCAAAAGTATGGGAGCCGCTCAAGCTGATGAAAAAGCAGCGATGCTCGAGCGCGGAAAAGAATTGTCAGCTGCCGTCAAAGCAGCAGATGCTCGTAGATCTGAAGCAGAAGAGAAGTCAGCTCAACTCACACTACTTTTATCCAATCTCTTAGATCCTGCAGCGCCAATCGGCGGAGAAGATGACTTTGTTGTACTCGAGCATGTCGGTACCCCGCGAGATTTCAGCAAAGATGGGTTTATTCCAAAAGATCATGTTGAACTCGGAAAACTACTTGGAGCAATTGATACCGAACGTGGCGCAAAAGTTTCAGGCGCTCGCTTTTATTACCTCACAGGCGTCGGCGCCCTTTTGGAGTTTGCCCTCGTCAATTACGCGATTTCTAGCGCTGTTAAAGCAGGATTTATCCCTGTAATACCTCCTGTTCTTGTGAAACCTCCTGCGATGGAAGGCACCGGGTTTTTAGGTCAGGCAGCAGAGAATGTCTTTACCCTTGAAAAAGATGATTTCTATTTAGTAGGCACAAGTGAAGTTCCGTTGGCTGCCTATCACATGGACGAAGTACTCAACGCTGAAAAGTTGCCATTGAGATATGCAGGATATTCCACATGTTTCCGTCGCGAGGCCGGCACTTATGGTAAAGACACACGAGGAATTATCCGAGTACATCAATTCGATAAAGTAGAAATGTTTGTTTTTTGCAAACCAGAAGACGCCGTCGCAGAGCACCAAAGATTACTTCAATGGGAGAAAGATTTTCTCAACGCGATGGAGATTCCATTTCGAGTTATTGATGTTGCCTCTGGCGATCTTGGTTCGAGCGCAATCCGAAAGTTTGATTGCGAAGCATGGATACCCACTCAAGATGCTTATCGCGAAGTCACGAGCACATCCAACTGCACAGAGTTCCAAGCACGCCGCCTAAATATTCGCATGAAAGATTTACAAAGCACGAAACATGTTTCAACCTTAAACGGAACTCTCGTTGCAATCCCGCGCATGATCGTTGCAATTCTTGAAAATCATCAAAATGAAGAAGGTTCAGTGAATGTTCCCGTGGCGCTTCAACCATTCTTAGGAATGACAAGATTTGAGCTTGTGTGAACTTTCGCCCCAAACTGATAGCCACTGACTTAGACGGAACAATAGTTGCCCATTACGGAGCAATTTCACAGCGCACCATAGATGTAATTCGGAAAGCCAATGATTTAGGAATTCACATCTTCTTTGTAACAGGTCGACCCCCGCGGTGGATGCCAGAAATTAAGGATGCATTTGGAATCGGATCTGCGATCTGCGGAAACGGTGCAATGTTGTACGACTTGCACGCTGGAGTAGTTTTGGAAGAATGGCTAATTCCCGTCGATGCGCAATTGCAAGCAGTGAAGAAATTGCGCTCATCTATTCCAGGCATTTCTTTTGCTGTTGAATCACATGAATATTTTCACCGCGAGAAGTCATACGTTGCTCGATGGGATATTGGTTTAGATAATGTCGGAGTCGAGAGGATCGAAGAGATCATGACTTCGCCCGCACTTAAACTTCTAGCGCGATGCTCTGAACAAGAACTTTCATCGGATGAAATGTTGGCCATCGCAATGGTCGAACTTGATGGGATTGTGACCGTTACCCACTCCAATCCGCACGAATCTTTATTGGAGATTTCAACACTGGGTATATCAAAAGGTGCAACGTTGGCGAAGATGGCGGGGCGACTTGGAATCGACGCACAAGATTGCGTCTCATTCGGGGATAACCCCAATGATTTTTCTATGTTGGAATGGTGTGGTCGATCCTTCGCAATGGCCGATGGGCATGTTGATGGAGCCAATCATGCGAAAGGCGTTGCACTGCCTCACACCGAAGATGGCGTGGCGGTCATTCTTGAGGAATTGATCCAACTTCCTTCGCGACCCTAGTTTCAGGTAGATTACCCCGCGGAGGACTCGCATAGCGGCCGAGTGCACCGGTCTTGAAAACCGGCAAGGGAAACCTTCGAGGGTTCAAATCCCTCGTCCTCCGCTCTTTTTCACAGAGGCGTGTGGCTGAATTCATAGCCATTTACGCCCAATTACGCCTATGCACCTACTCCTTCACGCGGGAAACTTCTCCCTGAGGCGTTTTTTGCGCCATGCTTAAAAAGGCAGAAGGAGAGTCATAGATGTCTGGAGTTTTCTCAGCGACGAGAGCCAAGATTTCGGAAAAAACGCTTCGCACGGATCGTTGGTGGTTGCAACCAGCTTTTATTGTTCTGGTGCTTACCTCTTTTATTATCTACTCAACATTTCGAGCGTTTGAAAACAATAACTACTTCTCTGCCAGCAACTCCTTAATCTCACCTTTCTATTCGCCGTGCCTATCTAAGGCGTGCGTGGATGGGGCTTCACTCGTTGGAACGCCATTCGGCATCTTTCATATCTTCGGTGCCACTGTTTCTCCTTCATTATTTATTTTGCTCTTTCCGCTCGGATTTCGTCTCACGTGCTATTACTATCGCAAGGGTTATTACCGTTCCTTCTGGATGTCTCCACCTGCTTGCGCAGTTGCGGAACCACATAAGACGTATACCGGTGAAACACGCGCCCCGCTTATTCTTCAGAACGCACACCGCTACTTCTTTTACGCTGGACTCGTTCTCAACGTCTTCCTCTCTATTGATGCAGTTTTAGCATTCCGACGTCAAGTAAATGGCGAGATGCAGTGGGGGCATGTTTCAGTCGGCTCCCTTGTCTTACTAGCGAATGCCACATTCTTATGGTTGTACTCCCTCTCTTGCCACACCTGCCGACACACAATCGGCGGCCGTTTGCGTAACTTCTCAAAGCATCCTGTCCGATACAAAGCTTGGACATATGTCTCTATTCTCAATCACAAACATCAGAACTTCGCGTGGATCTCACTCTTTGGTGTGGCACTTGCCGATCTGTATGTACGTCAAGTTTCATCCGGTTCCATTACTAATTTCTTCTTCTTCTAAGGGGCGCTCACAATGTCAACTATCGAACGCCACGAATACGACGTAATTGTTATCGGAGCGGGCGGTGCCGGTCTTCGTGCTGCTGTAGAAGCACGCGAAGCCAACTTGCGCGTAGCAATTATCTGCAAATCACTCTTTGGTAAAGCACACACGGTTATGGCCGAAGGTGGCGCTGCTGCATCTATGGGAAACGTGAACGAAAAAGATAACTGGCAGGTGCACTTTAGAGACACTATGCGCGGCGGAAAATTTCTTAACAACTACCGTATGGCTGAGCTCCACGCGAAAGAATCACCAGATCGCATCTGGGAACTCGAAACTTGGGGCGCACTCTTTGATCGCACCAAAGAGGGAAAGATTTCACAGCGTAACTTCGGTGGACACGAATACCCTCGTCTTGCTCACGTAGGCGATCGCACAGGACTCGAACTTATCCGCACAATGCAACAGAAGATCGTTGCACTTCAACAAGAAGACGGAAAGAAAACTGGCTCTATGGAAGCGAATATTAAAGTTTTCGCTGAACTCACCGTGACTGAAATTCTTAAAGAAAAAGGTCAAATATCTGGTGTATATGGATACTGGCGCGAAAGCGGAGCCGAGGTCTTGTTTGAAGCCCCAACAGTTATTATTGCAACAGGTGGTGTCGGCAAGACATTCAAAATCACTTCAAACTCTTGGGAGGGCACCGGCGATGGCCATGCTCTAGCGTTGAAAGCTGGAGCAAATCTTGTTGATATGGAATTCTTGCAATTCCACCCAACCGGAATGGTTTGGCCACCGTCAGTGCGAGGAATTCTTGTTACTGAATCGGTTCGTGGCGAAGGCGGCGTGCTCACTAATACTTTAGGTGAGCGCTTTATGTTCAAATATATCCCTGATGTATTTGTTGATAAATATGCGGATAACGAAGCCGAAGCTGATCGTTGGTACCTTGATCAAGACAACAATCGTCGCCCACCAGAATTGTTACCACGCGATGAAGTTGCTCGCGCGATCAACTCTGAAGTTAAAGCAGGGCGTGGCACCGAACATGGTGGTGTTTTCCTAGATGTGTCCAAGCGATTGAGCGCTGAAGTCATTAAAAAGCGCCTTCCATCGATGTGGCATCAGTTCTATGAGCTTGCAGGTGTAGACATCACCAAAGAACCAATGGAAGTTGGTCCAACATGTCACTACGTAATGGGTGGCGTCGAGGTTGTTCCAGATACTGCAGCCGCAGTGGGTGTGCCAGGTCTTTTTGCCGCAGGTGAAGTAGCCGGTGGAATGCACGGTTCAAACCGCCTCGGTGGCAACTCACTTTCAGATCTCTTGGTATTTGGACGCCGAGCAGGAATTGGCGCTTCAGAATATGCAAAGAAAGCAACACGAATTCCTGTCAGTGAAGAATCTATTAAGGCAGCAGCCGCAAGAATTGAAGCGCCTTTTAGTCGTGAAGGTGGAGAGAATTCCTATTCACTCCACGCAGAACTTCAGGAAATTACACATTTCTTGGTGGGAATAGTTCGTACTGGCGCAGAACTTAAAGAAGCGATTGAAAAGATTGCTGAAATTCGAAAGCGCAGTGCAAATGTTTCTGTCAGTGGTGGTCGCCATTTCAATCCAGGATTCCACCTTGCTTTTGATCTGGACAATATGTTGTTAGTTGCAGAGAGCACAGCAAAATCTGCAATTCTTCGTGAGGAATCTCGTGGTGGCCACACTCGAGATGACTTCCCAGGTATGAACGACAAATGGCGCCAAATCAATCACATCTCTAGTTTTGATGGAGAGAAAGTCTCCATCAAAGCTCAACCACTCCCAGCAATTCCTAAAGAGCTCTTTGATTTATTTGATGTACACGAGCTCGAGAAATATATGACGGCGGAAGAAATTGCGAAAGGCGGATCCAACTAATGGCGCGCAATATCAACATGCGAATCTGGCGAGGTAATGTCACGGATGGCGGTTTAGAGAATGTTGTCGTTGAAGCCAATGAAGGCGAAGTAGTACTGGATGTGATCCACCGTGTTCAAGCAACACAGATGGGGGATCTCGCTGTTCGCTGGAATTGCAAAGCGGGTAAATGTGGATCGTGTTCCATGGAGATAAACGGCAAGCCTCGTCTTGCTTGCATGACTCAGCTCTCCTCTTTTAAGGAAGACGAAACAATCACCGTCACGCCTTTGCGCGCATTCCCTGTGATTAAAGACTTAGTTACCGATGTTTCCTTTAACTATCGCAAGGCAATGGAAGTTCCTGCCTATGCCCACCCAGTAAATCTTGCGCCAGGTGAAGCCCGCATGGAGCAAGTAGATGTAGAGCGCAGCCAAGAGTTTCGTAAATGCATCGAATGTTTCTTGTGCCAGGACACGTGCCATGTAATCCGCGACCACGAAGAGAACAAGAAGTCCTTTGCTGGACCTCGCTTCTTTATTCGCATCGCAGAACTTGATATGCACCCACTGGATACCTTGCGAAATCGCAAGAAGACTGCGCAAGAAGAGCACGGTCTTGGAATGTGCAACATCACCAAGTGCTGTACGGAGGTCTGTCCTGAGCACATCCGGATCACCGACAATGCGATTATCCCTATGAAAGAGCGTGTCGTGGACGTGAAATATGACCCTCTACGGTGGTTGGGCTCCAAGATCAGCAAACGCGAGGGTATTGTTTAATACATGCGTTTGATCTTTCGTTGGGCCGCACTGACTTTAGCGTTCTGGGCTGCTACTTCGTTAGTGCCCGGAATCAAAGTTAATGGCGGTTTCGGTACCTATCTTTGGGTCGCTCTACTTTTTGGGCTAATCAATGCCTTTTTTGGTTCCCTGGTAAAAGTACTCACCTTTCCTGCAACCTTGATTACCTTCGGTCTCTTTATTTTTGTCATTAACGCAGCAATGTTGATGTTGACCGCTCGTTGGAGCAGCGCACTTGATGTCACAGGATTTTGGTCGGCGCTATTTGCCAGCTTGATCATTAGTTTAGTAACTAGCGTGCTTCGCAGTTTCTACAAAAAGGCAACGCCATTCTAAAATCGGCTCGCTGGGTAGCACTCGGTGGAGTTCTTGGTTCACTTCTTCGCTGGGGTCTAGCTACATCTTTTGATGACAATCGTGCCGGAACTCTAAAAGCAAATCTTTTAGGTGTTGCACTCGCATCGTTTTTTTTGGTCTTTATGGAGCGACAAGGCAGTGACACTTTGCGACATCTCTTACTTCCGGGTTTTTGTGGAGGTCTCACTACTTTCTCTACCGTCATGTTACTTTCGTTGCAATCGATGAACGCATCCGTACTTCCTATCCCAATGGGAGGCGGCTTAAGTTATCTTCTGGAAACTCTTCTTTTAAGCCTGGCAACCGTTGCGGTCTGTATTCCTGTAGCTCGAATGTTCATTCAGGAGCGATCATGATTGCGCTCTACATTATTTTGGGTGCAGCGGTCGGTGCTCCATCGAGGTTCTTGCTTGATCAATATTTACGAAAATTCATTGCATACCCATATGGCATTTTGATTATCAACGCCCTCGGCTCTTTCGTCATTGGATTAACGATTGCTCAACCAAGAGGATCAGTGGCCTACTTCACTGCCGGATCTCTGACAACAATGCACGCGCTTGTTGCTGTAGGTTTCGCTGGCGCATTCACTACCTGGTCAACATTTATTCTTGACCTGTACTTGGCTTATGAGAATAAGAGGTACAAGAGCGCGATCACAAACGTACTTCTTTCTATAATTTTCGGACTTTTTGCAGTTTCGTTAGGAATGCGCTTAGCGGGATAAGTAAGCCATCCACGCTTCAATTTCGTCAGGATGACGAGGCAAGGAATGGCTTAAAACTCTGCATCCATCTTCAGTGACAACCACGTCATCCTCGATGCGAATACCAATTCCACGAAATTCTGGAGCAAATAGTTCATCATCGCTTTGAATGTAGAGACCAGGCTCAACAGTAAGTACTTGACCTACTTCAAGTACGCCCTCGATATATTGATCTTTTCGCGCTTGGGCACAATCATGAACATCGAGCCCCAGCATGTGGCTTACGCCATGGAGAGTCCAACGTCGGTGAAGTGAAATTTCGGGTTGCATGGACTCTTCAGCGCTGACGCTAAGCACTCCCATATCCGCTAACCCCCGAGCCAAGACAGCTTGGGATGCTCGGTTGATATCAGCAAATTTTGCACCCGGCTTAACTGCCGCAAAGCCGGCGAGTTGAGCTTCGTACACCAACATATACAACGAACGTTGTGCGGGTGAGAACTTTCCATTGATAGGCAATGTTCGAGTGATATCTGCCGTGTAATAGGAATCCATTTCAACGCCAGCATCCACAAGGATTAATTCACCAGGACGTACTTCTCCATCATTCTTAATCCAATGAAGGACGCATGCATGCGATCCAGAGGCGGAGATAGTTGTATAGCCAACATCATTTCCTTCAATTCGAGCGCGACCAAAGAATGCAGCCTCAACAACACGCTCTCCACGCTTTGTTGCTACCGCTGCAGGTAGCGCACGCACAATGTCACCGAATCCGCGTTCGGTGGAATCGCATGCGGCTTGCATCTGCGCAATCTCATAGCCATCTTTGATGAGGCGCTGGGCTGATACAAATGCCGCAAATTCATCTTCGCGGTCATGTTTATCTATTTTAGAATCTAGATCCACATCATGCGTTCGCAAAACTAGGGTTTCTTTCTTGGCATTGAGAAGATCAGGAAGTGAATTCAATTCAACTGTTTGGATCTCATAGCGAATTTGTGCTTCATCCAAAGTGAATCTACGACCAACCCATAATTCTCCGTAACGTGCGTCGCGATAGAAAGCATCTGTTTCGCGCGAAGAACGAGGATGAATGTAAAGAAGCGGTTGGTGACCCACACCATTGGGTTCCATAACAAATACCGCATCAGGAGATGCTTCATCGCCTTGAACGCCGGTGTAGTAAGCAAATGCAGTTTGTGGTCGGAAGCGATAATCGCAATCGGCATTTCGAGCTTTGAGAGTCCCTGCTGGTATCACGAGACGAATTCCAGGAAATGCTGCCGACAACGCATCGCGTCGAGATACACACCATGCTGCGACTTCAGTGGTTTCAATTCCCATGAGCGGCGAAGGCGCCCAACCGGACTTCATAAAATCTGCGAAAACTGTGGACGGCGCCACGTCATGTGGGCGTTTATGTGTTGCGGGAACTTCAGCCATAGACCTAGCGTACACAAATGTTATGAAATTTGAATCTAATCCTTAACCCCGTATAGTGCGTAAAACGCACAACACACGCTACTTTTCTCGAGCGGAGAGAAATTTTGTCGCGATTTAAGAACGCCCATCCAGAGCGATACAAATGGGTTGCACTTACCAATACAACTTTGGGAATTCTGATGGCGACCATTAACTCGTCAATCATTCTCATTTCGCTACCGGCGATATTCATCGGTATTGGAATCAATCCACTTTCACCTGGCAACATCGGTTATCTGCTCTGGTTAATGATGGGTTACATGCTCATTACCGCGGTATTGGTTGTCAGCCTTGGGCGCCTCGGCGACATCATGGGACGAGTCAGGATCTACAACTTTGGGTTTGCTGTATTCACTGCTGCTTCAATCATTCTCGCTTTAGATCCTTTCACTGGCGGGAAAGGCGCACTCTGGTTAGTGGGCTGGCGCTTGGTTCAAGGAATTGGCGGAGCAATGCTCTTTGCAAACTCCAGCGCCATCATTGTGGATGCATTCCCCGCCAAACAGCGCGGCCTAGCAATGGGAATCAATCAAGTGGCAGCGATTGCGGGCTCCTTCATTGGACTTATCGCTGGCGGACTGTTGTCGGTATTGGATTGGCGTTGGATCTTCTGGGTATCAGTTCCCTTTGGAATCCTTGGAACAGTCTGGGCATATCACAGCCTTCATGACAATGGACGCAGAGCAGATGCAAAAATTGACTGGGTGGGAAATATTGTGTTCGCAATCGGATTAACTTCTTTACTCACGGGAATTGTTTATGGAATTCAGCCATACGGTCATAGTTCGATGGGATGGACTTCACCGAAAGTATTAACTTTCCTAATTACAGGTGTTGTATTTCTCGCGATCTTTAATGTCGTGGAACTCAAAGTAAAGCACCCCATGTTTAATTTGCGCCTCTTCAAAATTCGAGCATTCGGTACGGGTAGCGCAGCAGGGTTATTAGCCGCAACCGCTCGCGGTGGTTTGCAATTTATGTTAATTATCTGGTTGCAGGGAATTTGGTTACCACTACACGGATTTACTTATGAGCGCACTCCGTTATGGGCTGGCATCTACATGTTGCCGCTAACAATTGGATTCCTCATAGCGGGCCCACTCGCGGGATATCTTTCTGATCGACACGGGGCACGGGTTCTTTCTACCGCAGGATTACTTGTATTCGGCGGCAGCTTTATTGGTCTCTTGATGTTGCCAACAAATTTCACGTACTGGATCTTCGCTGTACTGATTATCCTGAATGGAATCGGTGGCGGATTATTTACTGCGCCAAATTCAACAGCCGTTATGAATAGCGTCCCACCCGATCAACGAGGTGGCGCTGCAGGTATACAAGCGGCACTTATGAACTCGGGCATGGTTTTATCGATGGGTCTCTTTTTCTCGCTCATGATTATTGGTTTAGCGCGCTCTCTTCCGCATTCATTAACGGTGGGCCTAGCCGGCCAAGGTGTGAATCCAACACAGATCGCAGCGATCGCAGCGCTTCCACCCGTTGCGACTCTCTTTTCATCCTTCTTGGGTTACAACCCACTCGCCACTCTCTTAGGTTCGCAAGCCCATGCAGGAGTGAGCACAGCACAATGGCAAGTGCTAACCGGCAAGCATTTCTTCCCACAAATGATTACAGCGCCATTTCATGATGGGCTAAAGATTGTCTTCGGCATGGCTTTTGCTATGTCCATCATCGCCGCAGTCTTTTCAGTCTTTCGCGGAAAGCGCTTCATTCATGATGAAGGTTTGCCGATTGCTCATCATCGGCATGATCATCTTCCAGATATGGCCTCTGCAGGTGGTGCGATCGTTGGCGAACCAGCCTTGGATGATGAGCGAGGAAGCCTTTAACGGGGTAACTGCGCTGGGGATTTAACCTGTAAACTTCCAGCACCACTTGGAGACGTCGCATAGCCCGGTCGAGTGCGCCTCACTGCTAATGAGGTAGGGGCCCTAAAGCCCCTCGGAGGTTCAAATCCTCTCGTCTCCGCTCTCTTTACTCCCGACAACCTGAAGTGGAGCACTCGTGGAAAACATCGAAGCATTCAACAATCACTTACCTGTCAAGGTTCGTTTTGGTGAAGGTCGAGCTCTCTCGCTACCCGATGTCGTCGTTGAATGTGGCGCGACCAAAGTCTTCCTGATGGTGGATGAAGGTATTGAGAAGTTCAATCCGGCTGCTAAGGCATGTGTAGATAATCTCAATGCTGCTCCAGGAATTACCGTAACAACTTTCGAAAAACCCGCGGGAGAGCCAACAATCGATATGGTTGACGAGGCCACAAAGGCACTCGTTGCATCGGGGGCGCAAGCGATCGTCGCACTCGGCGGCGGTTCTGTCATTGACACAGCTAAAGCTGCGCGTCTTTGTGCGCAACTTGGAATTTCATTCCGTGAATTTCAATCACGTAAACCTGAATACCCAGTTCCAACAGTTGCACTAATTGCGATGCCGACATCAGCGGGTACAGGCTCAGAAGTTTCTGGTGGCTCAGTAATTTCCGATCCAGCGGCTGGTCGCAAAGCGGGCATTGCAAATGGAAACCTTCGCGCGCAAGTAGCAATTGTTGATCCAGTACTCACTTATTCAATGCCACCTTCAATGACTGCCAACACAGGTATCGATGCGCTTGCTCAAGCCATCGCGGGCATTATTGCTAAATGCAGTACACCCATCGGTGATGCAATCGGGTACGAAGCAATTCGCATGATGACACCGGCACTTGTTGGTGCATACAAAGATAGCAATGACAAAGCTGCTCGTGCAGGGATGGCCGCGGGTTCCATGATGGCTGGTCTCACCATGAACATTTCAGATTGCACAGCAGAACATTCACTTGGTCAAGCAATCGGCGGCCTCAAACATGTTCCACACGGTCTGACCATCGGATTAGTTCTCGTCGAAACCCTTACTCGCGAAGCACGTGTAGTTCCAGCCAAGATGGAGCGTGTAGCTGATGCCATGGGGGCTCCAGAGGATGGAAGCAAGGATGGATCTCGCGCAGTGAAAGCTGTTCGCAAAATCCTTGCTGAACTCAATTTTCCAGTGCTTTCTAGCCTTGGTTTCGTAGAGGCCGACATTGATAATTTGGCCGATATCGCGCTAGAGGATTTCTTTATCACCCAAGCTCCAACCCCATGGAGCAAGGCAGAAGTAGTGGAGGCGTTTATGTCGGCGCTCGCACTTGAGAGCCGGTCTGCATAACACCGATCAGATCAATCGAGACACGGGGAGCGATATGACAGAGTCACCATTTCTCTATATGAAAGCGAACACCAAAACGGTGTTGTGGAATGACTCAGCCGATCCCAAGGAACTCAAAGATGCTTTGACCTGGGGAATTGTTGGTGCAACCTGTAATCCCGTCATTGCCCTCTCTGCAATCAAGGCTGAAAAAGAGCATTGGGTGTCGCGTATAAAGGATTATGCCAAGGCACATCCAACAGCGACTGACGACCAAATCGGTTGGGCCATGGTGAAGGAACTTTCGATTAACGCAGCAAAATTGCTGGAACCAGAATTTGAGAAATACAACGGACGCAACGGCCGGCTTTCGATTCAGACAGATCCTCGTAATTTCCGTGATGCTAAGGCGCTGGCAGATCAAGCAGTTGAATTTTCTACTCTTGCAAAAAACATGATTGTAAAGATTCCAGTAACTTCCGAGGCTATATCTGCGTTCGAAGAAGCTACATATCGCGGCGTAAGTATCAATGCCACAGTTTCGTTTTCTGTTGCACAAACGATCGCGGTTGCTGAGGCGGTAGAACGTGGACTAAAACGTCGGGAAGCAGAAGGACTCGATATTTCTACGATGGGCCCCGTTTGCACAATCATGGTGGGGCGTGTTGATGATTGGGTGAAAGTTTCTGCGGAAAAATCTGGTGTTGCAATCGATCCAGGAATTATGGAATGGGCTGGTGTTGCAGTATTTAAGAACGCCCACAAAATTTATCAAGAGCGCGGATATCGTACCCGTTTACTTTCTGCGGCATTTCGCAATCACATGCACTGGAGTGAAATAATTGGAGGCGATTGTGTAATTTCACCGCCTTACGGGTGGCAAGTTCGAATTAATAATTCAGGGATCAGACCAAACCTCAACAGCATCGAAGAACCGGTGGAATCGCGCATTCTTGATCCGATGCTAGAGAAACTGCCCGAGTTTCGGAAAATGTACGAACCCGATGGGCTACCAATTGAGGAATTCACGAAATTAGGGGCAACACTCCGCACCTTGCGTGGCTTCTTGCAATCAGTGAACGATCTCGAAGCGCTCGTGCGCGATGTCACCGTTCCAAATCCAGATAAGTGAGAGTTATTTCTCATAGCGAGTAAGTAAAATGCCTCAGTAAGATTCACGTAATAGATAGGAATCACGAGAAAAACAGGGGACGCGATGGCTACATTTCGGATTGCAATTGTCGGAGCAGGTCCAGCCGGATATTTTGCGGCACAGGCGTTGCAAAATAGTGCCACGGAAGATCTTGTATTCGCGATAGATATGTTTGAACGTCTTCCAACTCCTTGGGGACTTGTTCGAAGTGGCGTTGCTCCCGACCATCCGAAAATTAAAACTGTTGCGAAGGTGTTTGAAAAGATTGCCACCGCTGGTAATTTTCGACTCTTCGGAAACGTTGAACTAGGTAGCGACATCACTGCCGAACAATTGCAGTCCCACTATGACGCAGTAGTTATTTCAACAGGCTCAGCCTTGGGCAGAAAACTTGGGATTCCGGGTGAAGACCTGCCAGGCTCCTTGTCGGCGGCTGATTTTGTCCCTTGGTATAACGCTCATCCTGACTTTGCAGACCTAGAAGTTCCCCTAAATTGTGAGACCGCAGTGGTTATTGGGGCCGGAAACGTGGCAATGGATGTTGCGCGCATGATGGCACTTGAGCCATCCGAACTCGATTCTACAGATACAGCAGACCATGCAATCGCTGCGCTTCGGAAAAGTTCAGTGCGTGATGTTTACTTGTGCGCACGCCGAGGACCAGAACATGCTGCATTTACATCACCAGAACTGCGTGAACTTCCTAAGTTAGAACACACCACCATCCTGATTAAGAAGGAATCTGTTCTCACAGCACAGGCGCGCGTTGGTGAAAGCGCCGAAAAAGATGTTCGCAGCAACCTGGAAGCAATGGTTTTAATCGCTGACCTTGAGCCGACTCATCACGAACGCACTATGCATCTTGAATTCTTTTTGGCACCACTTGAAATACGCGGCGCTGATCGTGTGGAAGAAATAGTTTTCGGTGTGAACACAATAGTGAATGGCGAGATTGTTGCGACAGGTGAAACACGCACCATCGCGTGTGGCCTTGTAGTTTCAGCTATCGGCTACCAAGCAGAATCTATAGACGGTGTTCCCTATAAGTCCGGGAAGATTGCAAATACTGAAGGACGCATCGAAGGTACAAATATGTACACGGTTGGATGGGCAAAGCGCGGACCATCTGGTGTCATCGGTACAAACAAAAGCGATGCTAGTGAAGTTATGAAGTTACTTGTGGCAGATCTCCCTGCAGTTCCAAAAGATGCTGCAGATATTGCCCAATTACTGAGTGGTCACCGCATTGTGACGCAGACCGATTGGGAAAAGATAAATGCGGCTGAGGTTGCAAGCGGGGAAGCGCTTGGGAAACCAAGAGTTAAAGCGGCAACGCGAAAAGAGTTATTCGATCTCGCTGGTCTTTGATTTCTTTGGAGTTTGTTTGTGTAACTGCCTCCAGAGATAAATCAAAATAAGATTAAGAACAACTCCTACAGCGATCTCAAAAGGAAATTTCATTGAGGGTGCGAAACAACCAACCCAACGGAAACAATATTTCAATGAGTGATTTGCGCGCTCATGTAAGTTGCGAATAACAACGTAAATAAAACTTCCATCAATAACCAACCACAAGAAAACTGTGAAACGAATTGCGTAGTGGTGTTTTTCTGGTGTGTTCTCTGTCTCCATGGGGTAAAGGTAAGTGCTAACCCCCAAGTAAGTAAAAGTAATTGCCTCCAAACATTCAACCTTAACTTGAGACTTTTCTCATTACACCGCTGTAATTCACGCGTGTATGGGTAGGTGATCCAGCCGGGTGACTAGACCGGGTGATTAATCGGGGTACCACCACCCCCTGTTTTTGATTGCCCTCGGGGACTACCACTCGGTACTTTTCACCCCTGCCGAGCGACCGCTCGAGCAGTAAGCACTTACTCGACATATATGACGCGTGGATCACACCACGCCGCATTAAATCGAGGAAATTATACGAAATATCTCGTGAGGGATATTCCGCGAACTAGAGGGTGAAAGGTGGGGGCGAGCATGAAGGGTGGTCTATTAGAGCCTAAAACTGCTAAGGCGATCCCTACAAATGAACCCGCAGGAAGCAAGAAAAATAACGAAATCCAGGAAACAGTTTCACTCAATAATCTCGAAACCGATCTTTCAAACCAAGCACATCACGCGTTGCCAAAGGATGCAGTTCACGAACTCGACTGCCTGGGTCTTCGCTGGGATGGCAACACACTCATTGTTGGCGCTCCTGAAGAATCATGGCCAGCTGTTGAAAAGCTCGCAGTATCACTCAATATTAAAATTAAATTGGTTGCTGCCACCGCTGCCGAAATTCGCGAAGCAGTTTCACTTACAGAAACAATAGACAACACAAAAGATGCATCGATAAATCTTCCAGCAACCGAAGCTGGCGAAGCACCTATTTCACATTTAGTACAACAGATTTTGGATCGCGCAGTACTAGAACGCGCAAGCGACTTGCACTTTGAAACATACAAAGACAAAGCAGTTGTTCGTGTTCGTATTGATGGGCGTCTTCGTACACTTGCAGAACTTCCAGCACGTTTGGCTCCTGGTATCAGCAGTCGAATTAAAGTTCTTGCACAAATGAATATTGTTGAACGTCGTCGCCCACAAGATGGACAGTTCACAACAACTGTTGGCGATCGCCAAATTGATATTCGGGTTGCATCTGTCGCAACGGTCTTCGGCGAAAAACTTGTTCTTCGCTTACTCGATGGTCGTCGTCCAAGTGTTGACTTGGAATCACTCGGCATGGGCAAAGTTCAATTAGATGCATTCACAAAGATGATTAGCGCAAACAATGGTTTGGTTCTCGTCGCTGGACCTACAGGTAGCGGAAAAACAACAACGCTTCACAGTGCACTTCGCGCAGTTGCAGTTTCTTACAAGAACGTCGTCACAATCGAAGATCCTGTTGAGTACGTTGTTCCTGGCATCACTCAGATCCCAGTACTAGAATCCAATAATTCTGGTTTCGCTGTTCAACTTCGCGCCGTATTGCGTCAAGACCCAGACATCATCCTTGTTGGCGAAACTCGCGATGCCGAGACCGCTCGTATCTCTGTACAGGCCGCACTTACGGGCCACATGGTTTTCACTTCGATCCACGCAACAGATTCTGTAGGCGCGCTTTATCGCTTGCTCCAGATGGATATCGAACCTCACCTAGTTGCATCATCAGTGCGCGGAGTTGTTTCACAGCGTTTGATCCGCAAGAACTGCCGTTTCTGCGTTGCGCCGTATAAGCCATCGGCGCAAGAGCTTGTCACCCTCGAGTTCTACGGTTTCGAAGCCAAGACGCTTAACCGGGGCGTTGGTTGCACACTGTGCGGTGGAAGTGGATATCGCGATCGCATCGCTGCTTACCAAATTTTGCCTATTACTGAGTCAATGACCGAGCTCATCGTTTCTCGACCAGACCCACATATTTTCCGCCGTCACGCCATGGAAGCTGGCATGACAACTATGGATCACGAAGCAATCCGATTGGCATCTGAGGGAATCACAACTCTCGAAGAAGCCCTTACGTTAATGGTGAGCAATGACTGAAGCATTTGATACAGACGTTCGGTACAACGCCTTGAATGAAGGAACAGTGGTAGTTGATGAAACCATCGCTTCTGCCTTCGCGCTTAAGTCTGCGACCAAGAAATCCAAGTTCTCAATGCCTGCCAAGAAGGTTAAGGCGAAGACTCAGAACACTTATAAGTACTCCGGTATTGACGCAACTGGTGCGAAGAAGTCCGGCAAGATGAAAGCAACAGCGCACAGCGATGTGCAGTTCAAGTTGCAAGAAGAAGGCCTGACAGACCTGCAGATTCGCTTGGGTCAAGCCTGGTATGAAATGGAATTTGGAAAGACTGTTCCTGGGGATGTTCTCCTTCAGGTAACACGTCAACTTGCATCATTCTCCGATGCTGGAATCTCAGCAGCACGCGGTCTCTCAATCCTTGCTGGCACAACAGAGCACAAGAAGATGCGCGCAATTCTTGAAGAGCTTGTTGTTGAAATCGAAGGCGGCTCTACTCTCAGTGAGTCTGTTGCTCGCCACCCACATGTTTTCCCTACTTATTACCCAACAATTCTTAGTGCAGCAGAGCGCAGCGGAGATCTTCCTGGCGCCCTTCGCACGCTCAACCTTTACTTAGAGCGCGATTTACGTTCAAAGCGCGCCGTACGTTCGGCAATGACTTATCCAATTGTTTTGATTGCTCTGACATTCGTTGCTGTAACAGTTCTTTCAACTTTCGTACTTCCTAAGTTCGAGTCCTTCTTCTCATCCCTTGATGTGAAGTTGCCGCTCACCACCCGAATGCTTCTTTCGACCACACGTTTCGTCGGCAGTTTCTGGTGGGCAATCGGTCTCGGAATTGCAGCATTCTTCACAACCCTTGTTGTTATGTATCGCAGCCCAAAGGGTCGCTACCTACTTGATCGCGCGCTAATTTCCATGCCAGTCTTTGGCAGCCTTGTGCGCTTGGTTGCGTTAGAGCGTTTCTGCCGTGTTCTTTCCACACTTGTTAAGACCAATGTGCCGTTGCCAGAAGCCCTTGACCTTGCTGGTAAGTCAACAGCAAACAAGGTCTACGAGCGCACCATCGCAGAAGCTCGTGAACGAGTTCTTGCCGGTGAAGGACTTGCCGGTCCATTAAGTGAGTCAAAGATTTTCCCAGCCGCCGCAATTCAAATCCTGCGAGTTGGTGAAGAGTCCGGAGAACTTGAGTCACAACTAACACAAGCCGCCAGTTACTACGCGGATGAACTCGATCACCGTATGAAGAACTTCACCGCCCTTATCGAGCCAGTAACCCTTTTGCTTCTTGGTGGCGGAGTCGGTTTCGTTGCAGTTGCCCTTGTTTCAGCTATGTACGGAATTTACAGCGGGGTCAAGGCGTGATTCAAAAAGACCGCGGAGACTCACTCGTAGAAGTCATCATCGCCACTGTAATCATGGCGCTGCTTGGCTCTGCGATTGTCGGAACGATTGCGATGGCGCAACCGCTTTCCGAACGGTTTAACCAAACCGGTGTTGCCTTGACCAAATTGAGCGCTGCTGCCCAGCAGATTCAATTGGCCACCTTTAAAGATTGCACCGCTGCAAATACACCTTCTTATGCATTTACCGCAGGAGCGACTCCAGCAGCGACAGGAACAACAATCGCCAACGGAGATCTTCCACTGGCTCAAATCGGTGCGACCTATAGCGCCCAACTAGTAGGTCCTGCAGGATGGAACAACTGGAGCGTGCTACCTGCATTGCCAACAGGTTTATCGCTGAATTCATCTACTGGACTTATCACTGGGACTCCATCTCAGGAGATCACAAAGGGCTACAAGTTCACGGTTTCTAACGCTGACGCTAGCCAAAGTGTTTCGAGATCGATCAATCTCAGCACTATCACTGCAGCAATCAACGTTCCAAACGTCACCGGCACGGGCGCATCCACAACAACCGTGTGGACCCCATGCACTGATCTGCGCACAAACGGTGATCCACTGGGTCTGCTTGTCGCCACTACACAACAAATCACTTTGACGACCACCGTGGGGACTCTGCAAAAGACCCTGACAGTTATGAAGTCATCATGATGCAAAAAATTAGAAAATATTTGTCCAGTGATGACGCTGGTCTGACACTCCTTGAGGTAATCATCGCCATGGTTATCACTGGCTTCCTCGCCATTGGACTTACTCGCATTACAGGCATGAGCATGTCGGCAATGGCATATACCCAAGCGACCACGGTTCAGGGCTCAAATTCGGCTTCACTCAATGCCATCTTTAACAATGACCTCACACAGAGCAATGGAGTGATTGTTCCATCTGCGAACTTCGTTAACTCCAATGTCTGCATGACTTTGAGTAACACATTGGTGAAACCAGTACTGACCTTGAGTACCCAATCAAATATCTTGCCAACAAATGCAAGCTGGGATTCAACGAAGGCGACAGCAACTTTTACGTATAACGGCCCTCAAGTTGCACTCACAGTGGGGCAACTTGTCGATATCGCAGGGATGACAAATACTCTTCTCAATTCGAATGGTTTAAACCTTCTCTCCTCAACTTCTCAATCTTTCACAGTCCAGTATCCAGCTGCTACAGCAGCACTGCTTGGCTCAGGAAACGAAGCAGAGACTTCAGCGGCAGCTGCAGTTGTATACAAATGGGTTGGGTATGAAATTCATGCAAACGCCGCTACTGGCACAAGTGATTTGTGGCGCGTGCAGTGCGCCGCCCAAGGCGCAGCACCGGATGCAAATGCTCAGATTTTGCGCACAGGTTTTGATCCGAACATCGATTGGACCAACGCAGTTCAGTGCACCTCCTCAGCAATGGTTACATCAACCTGCACTAAAGACGCTCTGCTCAATGCAACAAACGGTAACGCGGTACCAGCGATTACTTTCACTATCCCAGCAACCGTTCCATCTACGTCACCTCTGTACCAACAAAATTCGCCCGTTTATCCCCAAGAAGTACTACTAGCAGCTAGGAGCTTGTCATGAATCCAATTATGAAAAAAGATCGCGGTGCCGCACTTGGCCTCGTCCTCATTTTCATTACGATTTTAGGAGTATGGATCGGCGCGATCCTTCTCGTTACTCAGGTCACGACCTCAGGTAACGCTGTCCTAGCCAAGCAGTCTGCTCAGTCATCGGACGTAGCTAAGGCAACCGCCGCAGCCATCGCGCAACTCAAGCACGATCTCAGTGCTGGCTTGCCCGCTGCTGGAGTGCAGACAAACTGCAACCTTCCAACTACATCAGTCACAACGGTGACTGTGACATGTACTCCAATCGCCGTAACAAACGGAGCGACACCTGGTGCTGTTATCACTACAGCAACAACGGGTACTACCCCTGGCGTTGACTTCGGTACCCAGATCACTGGCCCATTCACTTTTGATAACACCGTACAAACATTGAGCTCTTCGTTGATTGTGGATCCAGCGGCAAGTTTGAGTCAGTCTTCATGTCTAACAACCGCCTGCGTATCCAACGGAGCATCAGTGACCGCCAGCATTCCTTCTGTATTAACTGCCACTGTAGGAAGTTTCTATTCGCAGTCCGTTGGCGGTAATGGCGGTACTGCTCCATATACATTCGCAATTTCAGGATCCCTTCCTGCAGGATTGAGCAATAGCTCTGGAGTAATTTCAGGAACTCCAACAACTGCTGGTAACTATCCATTGTCAGTTGTTGCTACAGATTCAAATGGCACCACTTCTCCAAGTGCTCCATTTACCTTGGTAGTGAGTGCGGCAGCTGTCTCCCCTACTGTGAACGTTGTCCTACCTTCTCCTAATGCCACTGTTGGTCAGTGTTATTCATCATCGGTACTTGGCCAATCAGTTCCTGGTTCCTCCAATTACACCTACGTGGTTAATGGATCACTTCCAGTTGGGTTATCTCTTAACTCCTCAACAGGTGCAATTACCGGAACACCTACAGGAGCTGGTTCAACTGTGACTTTCTCAGTTACTGATAACACCAACCATGTAACTGTGACTTCGGGTTCATTCACATTTATTGTGTCTCCAGCAATTACAACATTGAGCTTGACGACACCAACGAGCGGATTGTCTTCAACAGTGAAGTTGCCATATTCATTAACTGTTAGCGCAGGAGGAGGAGTCGGTACACGTACATTCGCGGCCAGCAACTTGCCAACTGGATTAACGATCAATACCTCAACTGGTCAAATCAGCGGAACCCCAACTGTTACTAACTCGGTAACGCAATCGACGGTAACTGTGACCGATAGCGCTGCAACTCCGGTAACAAAATCAGCTACCTTTGTGATTACAGTTTTTGGCGACTTTGTATTCGTTGATTCACTTGCATTAATCACGCCTACCACTGGCCTGACTGTGTACAAGAACCTTAACTACGCGCTTCGTCTCCCTGTTGTAAGCGGATTCGGAACTTTGACATATTCCGCAACGGGTTTGCCTTCAGGCTTAACAATCGACTCAACAGGCGCCATCACTGGAAAAGCTACCTCTAGCGGCTCTTCCAGCGTTAAAGTCACGGTCCAAGATAGCAATCCAGCGGGTTCACAAACAGCAACCGCAAGTTTTTCACTCACCGTTTCTTCAAGCGGCTCGAGTTTTGGAATCACAACTCCAACGACAGCGTCAGGTGTTGTTGGTCAGTATCTTCAAGTAGGTCTTTCGGTAACGGCCATTCCAACTACCGGAACTAATCTTTACTCGTATTCTGGAACACTTCCTGCCGGACTTACTTTTAACACCGCCACAGGTGTTATAAGTGGTTCGCCAACAACAGCAGGCACTAATGGTTCACTGACTCTTAAGGTGACAAATGGATCGACTACTAAAACATCGAATTCATTTACGATCGCTGTAAGTGCCGCTCCAACCTCATTGAGCGTTTCAACCCCCACTTCTGGATTAACAGCAACGGGTGGTCAGCTCTTCCAGTCAGAACTTGGCGCTTCAGGTGGAACAGGAACACTTACGTTCTCACTGAATAGCTCAATATCAAGTTCTGGATTGACTATCAATACTGCTAACGGATCTATCTCAGGTACTGCCAGCTCTTCTTACTCCACCACCAAGACATACTCGGG
>CAILHY010000018.1 GCA_903834145.1 uncultured Actinomycetes bacterium | reverse complement strand
TCTCCAGGCTGAGGAACGGTTGCGGCCTAGGGACGGCCCGACCGAGGAGAGGATCCAGTTGCGGCTTGGATCTGCCAGATCCTGAAGAACATTTTGTCGAACCAGACCCGAAATTGCTACCTATTCAAAGTCGCGCAAAAAGAAATGCCATCTACGCAATGATTGCAGGGCCGGTCTATGCGATTATCGCTGCCGTAACAGGCTTTAATCCACTCGGCGTAGAACCCTGGCCCGGGGTCATTGCCTTCTTTGGTGGGTTAGCTACATTTCTTTACAGTTTGCGCGATGACTTTACCGATGAAGACGGTGCCATTCTTTAGTTCGCTAGAGCCCGCTAACGAGCCAGATCTGCCACGCCAACTAGCCCTGCTTCGTTGCCCAACTGCGCGGCGACAATACGCGGAGATGGATGTTTGCCAGCAAAAGGAAGATAGCGCTCCAGCGCTTCTCGAGTAGGTGTCAAGAGAATGTCTCCAGCATCAATAACTCCGCCGCCAATGATGACGCATGCAGGATCGAGCAAGACTGACAAGGAAGCGATACCCGCGCCGAGCCACTGCGCTGTGGTGTTGAAGGCAGCAAGTGCAACGGCATCGCCACTACGAGCTGCTTCGGTGATGTGTTTTCCTGTCATCGCCCCAATCGTTCCATCGCCCAGCGAAAGTAAATTTCGAGCAATCTCTGGTGAAGCGCTCACCGCTTCTCGGGCATGGCGTAAAAGTGCATTTCCTGATGCGTACTGTTCAAAACATCCTCGTTCGCCACATCCGCACAGATGCCCCTCGGGAACAACTCTCATGTGTCCAAATTCAGCAGCAATGCCATAAGCACCCCGATGAAGCTGGCCGTTGGTGACAATTCCTCCACCAATTCCGGTACCGATGGTGAGAAGAATTACGTATGACTCATTTCGACCTGCACCAAATTTCGCCTCGCCCCAGGCGGCAGCATTTGCATCGTTCTCAATAATCGCAGGTAAACCAATGAGTGCGCTGATCTCTTTATTGAGATCCACTCCGTTCCAACCAGCGATATTGGGAGTGGCCAGCATTGTCTTGCGATCAGAGGAAACAAAACCTGCTGCAGAAATGCCAACAGTTTCGACTTCAAAATCACCCATAAGTTCAAGGGCAACGTCGGCAATCGCGCGATTGAGTGCGTCGCCGCCTTGACGTGGAGTATCTCGTCGTGCGTGGGCTAAAACTTTTCCATCACTGTCAACGACCCCGCCAAGAACCTTGGTGCCGCCAACGTCAACACCGATGGAATAGGCCATCTATTTTTCCGCAAAGGCCTTGAGCTGAGATAGGGCCTGATCAATCGTGGTCTTTTCGGCCTTCGTCCGCATCATCGCAGGTATCGGCATCGACAAACTTACGGCTAACTCGTAAGTAACTTTTGTTGTGTCAGAATCTTCGGCTTCAACAATGTAAGCACCATCCATACCGGTAAGGAGATCGGCATCGGAAAGGGAAAAACTCAGTTTGCCTGGCGCCATGCTCCAGTCATAATCAAGGCTGACGCGATCACGCATCATGCCCGCATCAATAGACAACTTCGCCGACACGGTTCTGCCTTGTTCGTCTTTGCTCAAAACTTCAACACTCTTGATCGATGTTGACCAGGTTGGGTAGCTCTCTATATCAAAAAGGATTGCCGTGACAGCGGCTAATGGGGCGTCAATGGAGATCGAACCTGCAGAATTATCGCTCATGGCGCACAGATTACCCCTCCCAATAGCGTCATTGTCACGCTAACGTAAGCGCCATGAACGAAGTCTCAATCCCGGCCCTAGTGCCCGCTGCTACCGCGGGAAATCTCACAAATTTAGTTGCAGAAAGGGCCTGGTTTGAACCGGAGCGAGTCATGCTCTCGCGACCTCTAGGTGAAGGTTGGCAAAGTGTCACCGCCCGCGAATTTGAATCCGAAGTACGAGCCGCTGCCAAAGGGCTAATCGCAGCTGGTGTGAATATCGGTGACCGCGTAGCAATCATGGCGCGCACTCGCTATGAATGGACAATCTTAGATTTTGCGATTTGGTTTGCTGGCGGATGCGTAGTCCCAATTTTTGAAACATCCTCCGCTGAGCAAGTTCAGTGGATCCTGAGTGACTCTGGGTCGGTCGGACTCGTTGTAGAGACGCCCATTCTTAAAGAACTTGTCACGCCGATACTTCCAAGTCATACCAAACATGTGTGGACTATGACAGATGACATATTGCATGTCTTGGCTCAAGCAGGGGCTCACATCAGCGATGACGAAATTGATGAACGCCGAAACTCTCTGGTGCCAGATACCTTAGCAACGCTGATATACACATCAGGCACAACAGGAAAACCAAAAGGCGTACAACTCACACACGGAAATTTTCTTGCAGAATGTGGAAACGTTGTTAAAGGGGCAAGCGACCTTTTCCTAAAGGCAGGTGGCTCCACGCTCTTGTTTTTACCCGTTGCGCATGTCTTTGGACGAATGGTTGAAATCGGCGCCGTGAGCGCGGGATTGCACATGGCGCATTGCGGTGACCCAGCAGGGCGCCTATCAATCGATCTTGCATCGTTCAAACCTACTTTCGTGTTAGCCGTTCCAAGAATTTTTGAAAAGATTTACAACGGAGCCGAAGCAAAAGCTGAAGCTGCCGGGAAAGGAAAGATTTTCCGCAAAGCCGCCGCAGTTGCTATTGCCTACAGCGAAGCGCTCGATCAAGGAAATATTCCTGCCGTGTTACGCGTGCAACATAAACTTTTTGACAAATTAGTCTATTCGAAAATTCGTCACGCAATGGGCGGCAATGTTGAAGCGGCCATTTCTGGTGGCGCACCATTAGGTGCTCGACTTGGACACTTCTTCCGCGGTGCTGGTGTACGAATTCTTGAGGGGTACGGCCTCACGGAGACAACAGCAGGTGCCACTTTGAATCTCACAAGTCATCACAGGGTCGGGTCAGTTGGGCGGCCAATTCCGGGAACTTCCGTTCGAATCAATGACGACGGAGAAGTTCTCATCAAAGGCCCAATCGTCATGCGCGGATACTGGCAAAATGATGGCGCTAATAATGAGAGTTTTAATGAGGATCATTGGTTTAAGTCAGGCGACCTCGGTCGTATTGACGATGAAGGGTTTCTCTACATTGTCGGTCGTAAGAAAGAATTAATCGTTACCTCGGGAGGAAAGAACGTTGCGCCAGCAGTTCTGGAAGATCGACTTCGCGCGCATCCTCTCGTAAGTCAATGCCTCGTCGTTGGCGATAACAAGCCATTCATCGCAGCCCTTGTCACTCTTGATGCGGACGCGCTTAAAGGATGGATTAACGTCAACAAGAAAAAAGGAACTTCCCTAGCCGATCTCACTAAGGATCCTGACCTGATCGCAGTAATTCAAACAGGAGTGGATGAAGCCAATAAAGCGGTCAGTAAAGCCGAATCGATTAGAAAATTCGTCATTCTTCCTACGGATTTCACCATTGCTGGTGGCCATCTGACTGCGAAACTTTCCGTAAAACGACATGTTGTGGCAAAGGAATTTGCGCAAGAGATTGAGTCGCTCTACTCGTAGAGCGTTTTCATGGCGAGCATCGAACGTATCAAGCTCGCCCAAGAGATTCACGATGGGATAGCGCAAGATCTGGTAGGTGTGGGTTATTCACTCGACCTGCTCCTAGGGGCGCCAGATACTTCCCCTCTCATTCGCACCGAACTTCGCACCGTACGTTTCGCGGTGACTGAGCTGATAGATAAAGTGCGGCGAGAGATGTACGAACTACGAGAACCGTTGGGATCTACTCTCGCCCAAGAGCTTCATTCCCTTATTCAGAAATACTCAAGCAGTATTGAGATTACGACCGACATCGATCCCCAAGAGCTAAGAATTCCTCGCGAATATGAATACGAGATTGCGCGCATTGCTGGAGAGCTTTTACAAAATATTGTTCGGCACTCGGGGGCAACTTGCGCATCACTGACCTTTATCCAGTCAGGTGCATCTTTGGACCTTTATGTAAGTGACAATGGAGATGCAGAAAAATCCTCTGCGATAAATACTTTGGGATTGGCTGGAGTTCGTGAACGCGCCGAAAATATCTACGCAAACTTTGAAATCGAAATCACTACTTCTGGAACCCATGCGCACCTCTCGATTCCACTTCCCGATTCCGCTTCGAAATGATGATGACGACGCTTGACTCCTCTATCGGCGTTCTTCTCATCGATGACCACCAAGTGGTACGTCAAGGTCTCAAAAGCGCCCTAGCAGAATCGGGTTACACAGTCGTGGGTGAGGCCGCGTCAAAGAGCGAAGCTTTTGCTCAGATAGCTCATAAGAAACCAGATGTGATTGTCGTTGATCTCAACCTTCCCGATGGAAGCGGTCTAGAAATCATCTCCTGGGCGAGAGGGATATCTTCAACGATCGGAATAGTTGTACTTACCTTGCACGATGATGACGACCACCTCTTGGCGTGCCTACAAGGTGGCGCAAGTGCGTACATCGTGAAAAGTGCACCCCTACATGAAGTCATCGCTGCTGTCTCTCATGCTTTTTCGGCTCCACTAAGTTTTAGCGCGAAGGGACTCGGAGCAGCGATTGCACGAAAAAAGGATGGATTCAAACTTACTGCTAGGGAATTGCAAGTTCTGGCATTCCTCCCATCAGGAAAAACTTCCCAACAAATGGCTCATGAATTATTTGTATCGGAGGCAACAATCAAAACTCACCTGGCATCTATCTATAGAAAATTATCTTCCACAAACAGAACTCAAGCTCTGAGCGTTGCGATCAAAAATAACCTCATCCCTTAATAGACAAGGTCTTTCTAAATTCCTGCGACCACAACTCCCAAGACCAAGATTTTGTAATCCAATTTCTTCCAGCGAGTCCCATACTTTCTGATTTTTGAGGATCTCCCAGCAAGTCAATCGCTGCGTGTGCAATTGCATCTACATCTGTACCATCAACGACGAGACCAGTTTCTCCCTCGAGAACTGCATCAGGTGCTCCGCCAGAATTACCTGCAATAACAGGAAGCCCACACGCGCTTGCTTCTAGGTAGACAATTCCAAGTCCTTCAACCTCTAATCCTCGAAAGCGTGACCGTGAAGGCATTGCGAAAATATCTCCTACGCGAAAATATTCTGGGAGTTGCTGGTAGGCAATACGTCCAATGAAGGTCACGTTCTGCGATACCCCCGCCTCTCGGGCAAAATTTTCCAGCTTCTCTCGATAGGGCCCTTGACCCACAAGCAGAAGATGGGCATTGGGAATCGAACGCAAAATTTGCGGCATTGCCTGAATTAATCGATCCTGACCTTTGCGATGCACGAGTCGGCCCACCGAAACGATGACGCGTTTGGATGTTAATCCCAGTTCTGCTCGGAGTTTCATGGCGTCCCCGTTCGGAGAAAAATGTTCGATATCGATCCCCGGGGCAATACGAACCATCGATTTTGTCGCCTCCGGTGTGAGCGCCTTGGAGATCGCTTTGCGGGTGAATTCTCCTAGATAGGTAACCACATCCACAGACTCTCCCACACGATGAATTGCCCAGGAGAAAGGGAAAAGTTTCGCCCACCAAACTTCATGACCGTGTGTCAGGGCGACGATTCTCTTGACCCCCGCGCGGCGAAGTGTCGGAGCAAGCAATCCCAGCGGTGCCGCAGCACCAAAGCAGGCAACTTCAATCTGTAAATCTCGCGCTAGCGCTCCAACAGCTCGAGCAACCCGTGGAGTTGGTAATAATATTTTTTGGCGATCTCGAACGACTCGCACTCCAAAATCGGCGAACCATTGTGCGTCATAGCTTTCGGTATCCGATTGAGATGATGTGTATACGACAACACTTGCATGCGGCAACCGCTCAATCAACCCAATGATAAAAGTCTCGATTCCACCGGCGCGCGGACCAAAATCATTGGTGACAAAAAGTGTGGAGTGCATATTAGAAGCGTCGAGCTGCGACGAAACGTTCCCAGCCGAAAGAGGAGCCGAAGGATTCGACCTTAACGCGCGCGCCCGTATGCGGAGCATCTACCATTTTGCCGCCACCGAAATAAATTCCGACGTGCCCAATGGGGCTTCCAAAAAATACAAGGTCGCCAGGTTTCAATGCATTAAGAGCAACCCTTTTTCCATAATTGGCTTGTGCGGCTGCCGAATGTGGAAGGGATACGCCCGCTGCTTGGTAAGCGCGCATAGTCAGACCAGAACAATCCCAATAAATCATTCCGGCTGCACCAAAAACGTATCGATCGCCGATTTGTTTGAGTGCGAATTTCAAAGCGATACCGGCGCGTCCAGATATTCCATTTGCCTGTTTGGCCAAAGCCAATGAAGAAGCTTGATCGGCGTTCTCTTGTAACAATGCAAGTTTTGCAAGGCGCTCTCGATCACTCTTCTTGAGCGCTGCTAAAAGTTTTTCTGCCTCTTTCAATTTGGCTTGTGCTTGCGCCGTCTGAGCAACAAGACGTGCTTGCGCAGCCTTCACTAATGTCATTTTGTCATTCACTGTATAGGTCGTGGCATTGAGGCGCTGCTGAGCAACGGCATACTTACGCAACTGAACGCTCTTTCGACGAGTGAGGGCATCTAGTGAGCCGGCCGATGAGAGGTACAACGTTGGGTCAGAGGAAAAGAGTAATTCCAGGCTTTGGCTTAAACCTCCAGAGCGATACTGCTCCACCGCAATTGCGCCTAAGGATTTACGCAGTTGAGCCACGGTTTGTCCTTGAGCTGCCGCTGCTTGCTTGATGCCACTTAAGGTGCGAGTCAGTGAAGCGAGTTGAACCTTTGCCGCCTGTGCCCCTTCGGCAGCATTGGCCGCTTGGCTTTGCAATTGCGAAACTCGAGCCTGAACATCCGACAGGGATGGAGCGGCCATCGCCGAGGGCGCCAGAGCCAAGGTCAGGATGAGCCCAGATGCGGAAATTTGGCATACTCGAGGAAAGCGCACCTGGTCAGGCTAACGGCCTTTACGGGCCAAACTCAACCTGCATGAAGTGGCTAAGCCTGCGAATTACCCCAGAATCGCGCTCTGGAAGCGCAAGGGAGGGACAATCCCGGCTCCGGAAAGCAGTTCGAGCGCGGCAACGGTGGTAGGGCTCATATCCCCTGTATCTGGGGCGGGCATGGAAAGCAGGCTTGAAACCACACAATCAGAGCACGCAATATCCCTCATGGCACAGCTATCGCAATTGATCATCATGTGAGCAAGGTATCTGCCGGCACTGACAAAACGCGGGTGAGTACCAAGTGCTAAAGGTCTAATTAAGGTTGGCACATGAGCGTCGTAGCCACCTTGGTCTTAGGGGCCGATGGCTCCTCTACGAAAAATGGAAGCTCGGAAGCACTCTCCACCGCAGAGGATCGTGAACGTTTCCTACTTCGGCGCAAGAACTTTGATGTTCTCGTGATTGGCGCAAATACCGCTCGCAATGAGCGCTACTTAAACACACCCGTTCCCCTAGTTGTGATTTCACATTCGCGCCCAGAGATTCTAGATCTCAATGACAACGCACATTGGTTTAACTGTACTCCCCGCGAAGGGTTATCAAAAGCTCGACTTCAATTTGGAGATCAGATTGGTATTGAAGCCGGCTGGCGCATGGTGAAGGAACTTCTGGAGGATGGCGCCATTGATGAATTCGAACTTAGCGTTTCGCCCGTCACCGATGGAGAGAACTTAGTGGACCTGGATTACGTGTTGCGTAAATTTGATACCGTATCGAAGTTCGTTGTCAACGAAACGACGTTCTTCTCATGCAGCCGATATAACGGCCACACCTAATATTGCTAAACAAATTCCTGCATATTGAACGTAGTGCAAACGCTCCTTCAAAATTTTATAGGCCAATATTGCAGTCATAATCGGAAAGAGCGAACCTAAAACCATCACAATTGAAACTAATCCCTTTGTCGAGGCAACTCCAATTAAAACGTTCGCTGAAAAATCGGAGATGCCGACAAATGCCAATGAGAGGAAATCTTTTCGCTGGCGAAAGCCACCTATGGATTTGTGACGAATTGCTAAGATCGAAGAAATTGCAAGAGTTGTCACCCTCATCAACACCATGGTCATAAGCGCACTGGATGTTGAACCTTTTGCCATGTAACTCAGACCCATTCCAAATCCGAAAAGTGCGCCAATTGCATAGAGCAAAGGCTTCAGCGGTAAACCTTGTGATATCTCTGGTCCGCTGGCGCAAAATGCTCCAAGTAATGCGATAGAGATTCCAATGATGCTCAGTGTCGTGAGTGACTCACCACCTATGACCGCAATACTCAGCGGAATGATGGCGCAAAGTGAACTAATGGGAGAGACAACTCCCATGCGACCCGTAGCCAATCCTGAGTACAAGCAGACCAAACCGATATAGCCGAAGATCCCTGCGAGAATTCCAGAAAGGAGATAACCGTGAGAGCCAACAGCTGTAACTCTCCACGCACCGGTGTAAAGAACGATGATTAATCCAAAAATCAGACCCATCGCCTGAGATGCACCTGTTACGGCTATCGAAGGGAATCGCTTCGCCAAACGTCCACCTTCGAAATCAGCGCTCCCCCACAAGATGCTCGATAAGAGTGCTAGTGCGATGGCCATGCGATGAATCCTACTGCCGAGCCTCCCACTCTTTGATGGTGATTAACTTTAGATTAAGTCAGTGGACGCACATGGATTCGAAAGATTCGCACAATCTTTGCGAGATTTCTCCCCAAGAACTGAGATTCTCTTAGAGGAAGTTCCTGCTCCACAAAAGTTAGCGACTTTTGCATTCGCATTTTCCGCCGATGTGAGCAATGGCTTGCTTGGCGATGACGAGGATGAAATCGCCTCAGGACGTTTTGTCGTTCTCCACGAACCAGGTGGGCAAGATACCTGGGATGGCGAATATAGATGTGTAACTTTTGTTCGCGCAGATGTGGATCCCATGATGCAAGAGGATCCGCTGCTTCCCGAAGTTGGTTGGAAATGGATGTTAGATTCTCTCTCTAGCGCAGGTTGTGAATACATTGCCGCCAGTGGAACGGTCACTCGGGTAGCAAGTTCCTCTTTTGGAAAACTCTCAACAAGGAGCGATGAAGCAGAAATGGAAATTCGCGCATCATGGACTCCCGTTATTCGCGATCCTCAAGAAATCGTGAACCATCTTTCGGGGTGGTGCACGATGTTGGGAGAGATTGCTGGTTTAGCTCCTATCCCTGAAGGAGTGCGGGCCATAACTGCTTCGCCGCTTCGAGCGCGCCGCTAAATCCCATGGAAACCCAAGAAACAGAACATGTCGTCGTCCCTGCACTCTTAGTGCCAATGGATGGAACACCAGAAGTAATTTCTACAGAAAAAGATTTCGAGAAAGCACTCGTCCAACTTGCCCAAGGTAGCGGAGCCTTTGCCGTTGATGCCGAACGCGCATCTGGTTATAAATACAGCCAAAGGGCCTACTTGATTCAGATCAAGCGCACTAATGGCGGACTTCACTTAATCGACCCAATCCCTTTTGCGCCTCACGATGGAGAACCACACCCGCTTTTTGCGCAACTCAATGAAATTCTTCGTACAGATGAAGTGATCCTTCACGCCAGTACTCAGGATTTGCCTTGCCTTCGTGAAGTTGGAATACATCCAAAGAAGTTATTCGATACTGAATTGGGTGGTCGTATCGCGGGCCTTCCACGAGTTGGGCTAGGTCCACTTGTTGAAGCTCATTTAGGTTTTGTGCTTGCTAAAGAACATAGCGCTGTTGATTGGTCCACCAGGCCACTACCACTTGATTGGCTTACCTATGCAGCCCTCGATGTTGAATTACTCATTGAACTTCGCGAAAAGATTTCCGGAATATTAGAGCGCCAAGGAAAATCTGCATGGGCTGCTCAAGAGTTTGAAGCAATACTCAATGCACCGGCGCCACCTCCCAGAGTCGATCCATGGCGGCGAACCTCAGGTATGCATAAGATCAAAAGGAGAGATCGACTCGCTATTATCAAAACTCTTTGGCACGCCCGCGACACCATTGCACGTGAAACTGATATCGCTCCAGGAAAATTGCTCACCGACTCAGCAATCTTGGAACTTGCTCTTCACGCGCCGACCACTCGCAAAGAATTAGAAAAGGTCTTGCGTCCATTAGGCATGCGAGCGCGATGGCTCGAGCGATCCCAGATCTGGCTCGATGCAATCTGCGATGGAGTGGCGGTTCCCGAAAGCCATTGGCCACAAATTCGACTGGCCTCGGATGCACTTCCACCTGTGAAAATATGGCGAGACCGCCATCTTGATAAGTACGCCCACCTTTCTCACGCACGCCTTAACCTTGAAAAAATGGCTGAGTCCCTCTCTATCCCGGTGGAGAATCTCATCAGCCCTGACAGTGTGCGAAGAATTTGCTGGACTCATCCAAGCGATGTCGCACTCGCCCTTGGCGACCTCGGTGCTCGGGCCTGGCAAATAGAGATCGTCGCCCCGATCCTGGCCCAAGCCCTTACTGAGGTTGAACCAGTTCCCGAGATTCCCGAGATTCCTGAGGTTCCTGAATCCGCGGAAAGTGATGAATTACGCAACACTCAAGTTGCGAAAATAGAGCCAGCGCCTTAGATTGAGCCCGTGCTCAGCACTTTCATTATTGCCCTTCGCGAAGGACTAGAGGCTGCCTTAATCGTCAGCATTCTCTATGCCTATCTAGCCAAGACCCAACGAACCCATCTCTACAAAGCGCTCTGGCTGGGCGTAATAGCAGCAGTTGCTTTGAGTTTGGGTCTAGGAGCTCTTCTCACCTTCACGGCTCACGAGTTCTCACCAAAGAGCGAGCCCGCCTTTGCCGGAATTACCTCTGTTCTGGCCGTAGCGTTGGTGACGGTCATGGTTTTTTGGATGAAGCGAGCGGCTCGAACCATCAGCCGAGAACTCCATAACAAAGTTGAAGAGGCGGCAGGAATAGGATTCTTTGCCTTGGTCGTCACAGCTTTTTTTGCCGTAGCACGCGAAGGCTTAGAGACGGCACTCTTTATTTACAGTAATTTTCGTACCGCTCGCACCTCTTTAGCTCCTTCGACGGGACTCGTTTTGGGCTTAATCGCCGCAATCTCCTTGAGTGTGCTCATGTATAAGAAGACCGTAACTTTTAACCTCGGAAAGTTTTTCCAAGTAACGGGCATTGCCCTCATTGTCGTAGCTGCCGGAGTTCTCGCACATGGCATCGGAGACCTTCAATCCATTAATTGGCTCCCTGGTGATTCCATACTTGCCTGGAACTTTGGCGGCCATCTCTCCCCCGATTCATTCCTTGCCAGCGTCTTATCTGGATCTATTGGTTTCTCAACCGTGATGACCTGGCTCCAGGTGGGAGTCTGGGCTTCCTACCTTGCTACTACGCTTTTTGCCTACCTGACACCCTCGCAAAAGGTTTCCATCAACGCTACTGGCAGGTAACCTTTTACCAGCGGCCATCGCGGCTTCTCATGTCAGTAAAAGGATTGAAGAAACTTATGTCTCATTCTGTCGTCGTCGTTGATGCCGTCCGCACGCCTTTTGGAAAATCTGGAAGCTTATATTCCGGTACTCGTGCCGATGATTTGATGGTGCGTGCCGTGCGCGGATTGCTCGAGCGAAATCCAAAACTCTCACCGAGCAATATTGATGACGTTGCCATTGCCGCTGCAACGCAAACAGGTGATCAAGGGATGAACTTAGGTAGAAGCGTCGCACTCTTGGCTGGTCTTCCCACTTCTGTACCCGGATATGCGATTGATCGCTGGTGTGCCGGTGCACTCACTGCAGTAACAACAATTTCTAGCGCCATCGCTTTTGGTGCATACGACTTCGCAATCGCTGGCGGTGTAGAACATATGGGCAATCACCCAATCGGCGATGGACTCGACCCTAACCCTCGGTATTTAGCAGAGAAGGTCGTCGAGCAAGATGCACTCTCCATGGGAGCAACAGCTGAAAGATTGCACGATCGATTTCCAACTCTGACTAAAGAGCGTGCCGATCGCTATGCATTTAATTCGCAGATGAAAACTGCCGCCGCCTACGCATCTGGGAAAATTCAACGCGATCTCATTCCGACAGCTGCACGAAGCGCCGAACTCGGTTGGGGTATTGCTACCGTTGATGAACCTCCACGTCCCACAACGACTCTTGAAGGTCTCGCTGGATTAAAAACTCCCTTTCGTCCAGCCGGTCGAGTAACGGCTGGAAACTCCTCCGGAATCAACGACGGTGCTACAGCTGCAATTTTGGCTAACGAAGAAAAAGCCCGTGCACTGGGCTTGAGCATCAAAGCACGGCTGGTCTCCTTTGCATTTGCTGGCGTTGAACCAGAAATCATGGGCTATGGACCAGTACCGGCAACGATCAAAGCTCTCGCAAAAGCAGGATTGAGCATTGCCGATATTGGACTCTTTGAAATTAATGAAGCATTTGCTGTTCAAGTTCTTGCTTTCTTAGAACATTTCGGAATCGCCGATGACGCAGCCAATGTCAATCCCTTTGGTGGAGCGATCGCGGTTGGTCACCCTCTAGCCTCATCAGGTGTGCGCTTAATCCTTAACCTCGCACGAAGTTTTGAAGAGCATCCTGAAGTTCGATATGGAATGACCACAATGTGTATCGGTCTTGGAATGGGCGGGACTGTCATTTGGGAAAATCCACATTTTAACGCTTCAACAAAGGCAGGTAACTAATAATGACAACATCCTCCATATCTCTACCAGCAGGTGCCCCAGAAGAAGTTGTCACACACGCGCTGGTCCGTGATGTCGATTTAAGCGCCTTTGGTTTTGCTGGAAATTTCGCGCTCATAACACTCGATAACGGACAAGACCACAATCGTCCGAATACATTCGGGGCCCAATCATTAGCCTCTCTAGATAGCGCGATTACCCATGCTCTCTCGCGTAACCCTGTGGCCATTGGTATTACTGGAAAGCCATTTATTTTTGCGGCAGGGGCCGATCTCTCAGCCCTTGCTTTTTTATCAGAGCGTGAGCAATCACTGGCCATCGGAAAACTTGGACACGACGTCTTTAGACGACTTGGCGAAATCAACGTTCCCACTTTCGCATTTATTAACGGCTTGGCTCTCGGTGGTGGTCTTGAAGTAGGACTGCACTGCACGTATCGAACCGTTGCGTCTACGGCTTTCACGGGATTGCCGGAAGTTTTTCTTGGCCTCGTGCCGGGTTGGGGCGGAGCAACCCTCCTTCCTAAACTCATTGGTCCTGAGCGCGCAATTCAGGTCATCATGCTCAATGCACTCAATAACAACACCATGATGAAAGCCAAAGATGCGATGACCCTTGGGGTGGCCGATGCAGTCTTTGAACCAGCTGATTTCTTGGAACGGTCATTGGGATTTGCAGCGCAAGTTTTGCGCGGTGAGATACAAATTGATCGTCTCGATTACAGCAACGATCCTGCATGGGATAGCGCCCTAGCAAAAGGAAAGGCTGCGGCGTTAAAGAAATATGGCGGTGCACAAATTGATGCACCTTCTCGCGCCCTCACTTTGATTGCCGATTCCCGAACCGCAACTCGCTCCAGTGGATTCGATGCCGAAGATATTGCCTTGGCAGATCTCGTAATGAGCGATGCACTTCGTTCATCGCTCTACGCATTTAACCTCATCCAAAAGAAGCGTAAGAAAGTTGAAGGAGCGCCTAAGCCTGCTCTTGCGAGAAAAATTACCAAGGTAGGTGTGGTCGGTGCAGGTTTGATGGCATCCCAATTAGCGCTCATCATGGTTCGAAATCTCAAATGTCCCGTGGTAATGACCGACCTTGATCAAGCACGTGTGGATAAGGGTGTTGCCTGGGTGCACGGCGAACTTGCAAAGCTTGTTGAGAAAAAGCGCATGAGCGCTGAAAGTGCTGCCAGATTAACGGCGCTCGTCTCTGGTTCGGTTGATCAGAGCGTTTTTGCAACGGCCGATTTCGTCATTGAAGCAATTTTCGAAGAACTCTCTCTTAAGCAGGAACTTTTCACCAATCTCGAGAAAATCGTTTCCGCCGAATGCGTCATCGCTACAAATACCTCATCGCTCTCTGTCGAGGCGATGACTCAAGGTTTGGAACATCCAGAGCGCGTCATTGGCTTCCACTTCTTTAATCCTGTCGCCGTCATGCCTTTGCTCGAAATCGCTCGGACAACTAAAACCGATGACGTCACAACTGCAACCGCTGTGGCTATCGGTAAAGAACTCAAGAAGACGATGGTCATCACCAAGGACTCTCCTGGCTTCGTCGTTAATCGTTTGCTCACTCGGTTTATGGGCGAAGTCACCGATGCAATGGATGAGGGAACTCCTCCAGATGTGGCAGACAATGCCATGCGAAGCGTCGGAATGCCGATGTCGCCTTTTGAACTTCTTGGATTAGTTGGTCCGGGAGTTGCCCTGCATGTAGCGCAAACTCTTCACAAGAATCTTGGACCTAGATATCGCATCTCCCCAACAATGCAAAGACTCGTGAAAGAAAATGTTAAGTCCTTCTACATCAAAGCAGACGATGGCACTGTAATTGCAAACCCCGCTGCGGTTGCCCTCATCGAAAAGGGAACCACACCTTCAACAGGTGAGCAGGTACGACTTCGTGCGCTCAACGCTTTGGCAGAGGAAGCACGGATGATGCTTGATGAAGGAGTCGTTTCCACTCCCGCTGAAATTGATATCTGCATGTTGCTGGGATCTGGCTGGCCGATGATTCTCGGAGGGATTTTGCCGTACCTAGATCGTGAGGGAATTAGTGAAGCGGTCTGCGGAAAGAGATTCCACGAAAAGGGAGTCGCTTCCCTTCCGTAACCTTTGAAGGATTGCAGGAACGGTTAGTCCGATCTCGTCCAAGATCTCTGAACGTTTGGCATGCTCGAGAAATATAAGTGGCACTCCGAAGGATTGCACAGGCATTGCCATGCCCGCATCCCGCAACATTTCAGAGAGCGTGCTGGCAATTCCTCCATGTCGAATCCCATCTTCGATCACGGCTATCGATGAAAATTGTGCTGCAATACCCAAGATCATGGGCGAAAGTGGTTTGACCCATCGGGGGTCTAAAACGCTTACATGGATACCTTCTTGCTCTGCTTCGCGAGCAATCTCGAGAGCAAGCGGTGCAAAGGCTCCAATACTGATTAATAGAATGTCAGTTTGTTCACAACGAACGAGAAAATCCATTCCATCTATTCGCTCGATCGCTGGAATGTCAACATTTACCGCTCCTTTTGGAAAACGTACCAGTGAAGGCGCGTCAGAAATTTCCAATGATTGGCGAAGCAACTCCTGCAATTGTGCGCCATCTCTTGGCGCGGCTACATGCAAGGACGGGATAATTCCCGTGAGAGCCAAGTCCCACATTCCGTTATGTGATGCGCCATCATCGCCCGTGATCCCTGACCTATCAAGCACAAACGTGACTCCTGCATTGTGAAGGGAGACGTCAAGGAGAAGTTGGTCAAAGGCTCGATTGAGAAATGTTGCATAAACGGCTACGACTGGATGTAAACCAGTAAAGGCAAGACCGGCAGCGCTTGCAACTGCATGTTGCTCGGCAATTCCTACATCGATAGTCCTCTCAGGAAATAAACTCTGAAATTTGCTCAGGCCTGTGGGACCAATCATTGCAGCAGATATTGCAACGACATCTGATCGCTCTGATCCAATTGCTGCAAGCTCATCACCGAAAACTTGCGTCCAACTTCTCTCACTCTTCTTCAAGGCAATTCCAGTTTCAGGATTCACGATCCCAATTGCATGGAATTTCTCTGCCTCATCGAGCAGCGCAGGGTCATACCCGCGCCCTTTTTCTGTAACGACATGAAGCAAGATTGGTTTACCGAAATTCTTAGCTTGCGCCAGTGCGCTCTCCAGGGACTCGATGTCATGTCCATCGATCGGCCCTGAATACTCCAAACCCAAATTACGAAAGATTCCAGAAGTTTCTAGCCCCTGTCGCAGTGTTCGCAAATGTCGCGCAATGCCACCAATTGTTGGCGAATAGGAACGTTCATTGTCATTGAGAATGATGACAAGATTTCTTTCCTCTGCAACAGAAATATTGTTGAGAGCCTCCCACGACATGCCACCCGTTAATGCGCCATCGCCGACCACAACCACAACACTTCGATCGACTTCCCCTTGCATCGCAAATCCATGAGAGATTCCATCTCCCCACGAGAGCGCAGTGGAAGCATGCGAATTCTCAACGACATCGTGGTCACTCTCAGCCCGTGATGGATAACCGGCCAATCCATTGCGTTGGCGAAGATGTGAAAATTGCCCTGCACGTCCAGTCAACATTTTATGAACATAGGATTGATGACCGGTATCAAAAATCACAACATCTTTAGGAGAGTGAAAAACTCGGTGAATCGCGATACTTAATTCCACTACCCCAAGATTGGGTCCAAGGTGGCCGCCTGTTGCCGAAACTTTCGTGATGAGCTCATTACGAATCTCCTGCGCAAGCTGGCCTAGTTCAGGGTAGGTAGAGCCTTCAAGGTCGATTGGGCTAGAAATGTCCTGGAGCACGCCTCTAGCCTAAGGGGTGAGGGGCCCTTATCCGCACTAATGTGAGAGTAATGAGCGCAACACGTACTGCATGATGCCCCCGTGGCGGTAGTAGTCCGCCTCACCAGGGGTATCAATACGGACCTTGGCACGAAAACTCACGCCATCGGCCGTGACCGTGACTGTCTTTGGCACACCAGATGTATTGAGCGCGGCGATACCTGTCACGGTAAAGGTTTCCGAACCCGTCAGCCCCAAAGATGACGCGCTTTGGCCCTCCTCAAATTGCAAAGGCAGAACTCCCATTCCAATGAGATTAGAACGGTGAATGCGTTCAAAAGATTGCGCAATAACGACTCGGACACCCAAAAGCGCAGTGCCCTTGGCCGCCCAGTCTCTGGAGGATCCCGATCCATATTCTTTGCCCGCCAAAATCACTAATGGAATG
>CAILHY010000017.1 GCA_903834145.1 uncultured Actinomycetes bacterium | reverse complement strand
TTGCGCCCGTAGCTCAACGGATAGAGCATCTGACTACGGATCAGAAGGTTAGGGGTTCGAATCCCTTCGGGCGCACTGATTGACCTCTCTAGCCTTTCACTAGAGGGGTCTTTCTTCATTTTTGAGAAAAGATGCAGAGCAGGTTCGAATCTCCCCAATCACTCGGCTCGAGATTGGCTACTCCGCACGCTCCGTCGCCGACTTTCAATAGAGGAATGAATAGACAAGCATTACGCTGAGCATGGGTTCTCTTCAGAAATCAATGGCGGAGGTTGAACGTGCAAGAGTTCACTGATTTCTTAGCCAAACAACCGCCGTTCAACGCTCTTTCCACGCAAGATCTTGAACGTATTTCTTCAAAGATTGATGTTGAATATTTCTCGCGTGATGCTGTGATTGTCTCTGCGGGGTCAGAGCCACTGGAGCATCTATATATTGTCCGCACAGGCGCTGTTGAAGTCCTCGATAAAGGAAACGTTGTCGATCAACTTGGCGCAGGAGACGCTTTTGGTCACATCTCCGTACTAACAGGGCTGCCGCCTCAATACTCAGTTCGCGCATCTGAAGATACGTTGTGTTATCGCCTTCCCGACCCAAGAGAGTTAGTTGAAGATCCAGCAGCGCTCAAATTTAGCCACTTTGGAACATTGATCACTCGTCACCGCTTAACAGCAAGTGCGTTGATGTCGGATGCACAATCCAATGTCACGCGATATATGCGCAACATTTTGTGGGTTAAGGCTGAGGATTCAATTCGCGATACAGCCAAGCAAATGACCCTGACTGAGCAATCCTTTGCACTTATTGAATCCAGAGATGGAGTGGGCTTAGTAACGGATCGCGATTTTCGAAGCAAGGTTGGGCGCGGAGAGATTTCCATTGACTCTCCCGTCGGAGCCATGATGAGCTCTCCTTTGATCACGGTCTCCAAAAACGCCACATTGGCTTCGGCATTTTTGCAGATGGTCGAACGCGGAGTTCACCATTTAGTTGTAGTCGACGAATTCGATAAACCCTTAGGCGTTGTTCGGGCCATGGATTTATCTTCAGTACAACTTCGAAACCCGCTGCTCATAAGGGCAGCGATTGAGTCTGCCCAAAGTATTGAGGAATTGTCGTCGGCTTCTCTTTTACTCAAACCTTCACTCGTTGAACTTCATGACAATGGAATCCCCTCACTGCATGTCGCAGGGCTCATGTCCGCCATCGTAGGAGCCATATTAACTCGCGTCTTAACACTTTCAAGTTCGGTAGATAAACCTGTTCCACACTCATGGTTGCTCTTAGGATCCATTGCAAGAGGCGAACCGTTACCCGCATCTGATGTAGATACGGCAATTGTTTGGGCAGATCAACTAGGTGACGGCGATCCATCAGAGGAGATCAGGAATAATGCAAAACATATTCTTGATCTGATGGAAAAATGTGGACTTGAGCGTTGCTCTAACGGCGCCAATGCAGACAACGGCCTATTTAGTCGATCGAGGGCAGCGTGGATTGAAGTATCAAGCGGATGGTTAACCGATCCCACTCGTGCTGGCGCCCTCCTGTTGTCATCAATTGCCGCCGATAACCAACCACTGACTCAACCGGTTTTAGGCCGCGCAATCATGGAAAATATTCGTGAAACAACAAGAAGCCGTGAGTATTTAGCGGATGCACTGCGATTTGCTGTAGCAAAAAAACCTCCTATTGGTTTTGTAAAGGATTTTGTGGTGGATCAATCTGGTGAAAATCGCGGTGGTTTAAACCTCAAAGAAGGCGGGCTTGCACCGATTGCATCTCTGGCTAGATGGCTTTCCATTGCATTAGGTGATGTGCGAGGCGGAACTATTGAACGCATTGCTCGGGCGAGTGAAGCTGGGATGTTACAAGGGGAAGAGCCAGAGGTTCTATCGTCAGCTTTCACCGATATCCACCAACTAGTTTTCGATGAAGAAATCGCCGCAATCCGCGCGGGCCGTCCAGCAACGACGTGGATTTCACCAGAATCTTTGGACTCATTAACCCGAAGGCATTTGCGCGAAATCTTTCGTGCTATCTCAAGCATCCAGGCAACTATGGAAAGTGATTGGTCGGCACGTTTGCCATGAAATTCTTAAAGGCCGATCAAAACAAGCATTGGCGTTCGTATGAATATTGCTCGATAGATATCGAAACCACTGGTCTTAATTTTCAAAAAGATGAAGTAATTTCCATAGGAGCCGTCAGCATCATTGATGGTCGGTTCGCTAGCGTAGGTAATTTTTATGAAGAAATTTCGCCAGTGATCAAGCCATCAGTTTCATCTATT
Source organism: uncultured Actinomycetes bacterium (assembly GCA_903834145.1). Classification (GTDB taxonomy): domain Bacteria; phylum Actinomycetota; class Actinomycetes; order Nanopelagicales; family Nanopelagicaceae; genus QYPT01. The sequence goes on along the minus strand of CAILHY010000017.1, from coordinate 44,789 downwards.
CAAGTACATGGCTTACGAGGAGTCGATTTAGAAAGTGCACTTCCTGTGGATCAAGTGATTCCAGCATTCATTTCCAAAATATCCACGAAGTATCTGATCACACATGCCGGTTGGGTAGAGCGAGCCTTTCTCACTGCGCCACTTCGCGGCCAAGGATACAAATTTCCGAAACATATTATCGATACAGCAGCCTTGGCGCGCTTTTGTGGGTATGCCGATGAGACAAGTGGCCATGAACCATCTTTAGAGTTTTTGGCTCGCAAACTTAATTTGCCCGTCTATGCACCCCACCATGCATTGGGAGATGCCATGACTACTGCTGTCGTCTTTTTAGCCCTTGCTGGAGAGATCGAAAGAACCGGCGAATTACTTACCGTGAAGCGCCTGTTAGAACTATCTCAGTAATTATCCGCGCTCTTCGGGAAGAGCATTGCCACCATCAATAACAATGCATTGACCAGTGATGTATGAAGCACCTGGACTTGCAAGCCAAACAATTGCGGAGGCAACTTCATCTGAGGTTCCCCGGCGCTTCATAGGCACTGCTGCGCCTTGGCGAATTTCATGTTCTGACTCGGTTGAGCTAGCAATCCACCCTGGAGCAACCGCGTTAACCGTTATGGGCAAGTGTGCGTAATCCAACGCAACTGCGCGTGTGAAACCGATGAGTGCGGTTTTTGCAGTTGCGTAGGCAACGGTTTCACGCATCACCAATACGGGGCCGGTGGCGCTGGCGACGTTTATCACGCGCCCTGCAGAACTGGCCTTAATGAGAGGCATCGCAGCTTTTGTGACCAACATAGTTGTATCAATATTTCGAGCAATAGCCTTATGCCAACTGGCCAATGAGTAATCTTCAAGAGGGCCTTCATTGGATTCTGATGGAGCAGAAACGCTTGTCATACCTGCGTTATTGACCAATACATCCAAAGTTGAAAATTTCCCGATGAATGCGGAGAGCAAACCATCGGCTTGGGATTCAACGGTGAGGTCAGCAATATAGCCAAATGCATCAACACCTAGCGCTTCTAACTCTTTTACGCGATCCCAAATGCGATCGGTCGTTGAGGTGATGCCGACTCGATATCCCAGCGCACCGAGCGCTTTAGCGCTAGCAAAACCAATTCCCGCAGGGTTTCCGGCACCGGTGACAAGTGCAGTTCTTAATTCGTGCGTCTTTGATGTCATTGCGCCAGCCTACCTATTTAAGTGAAATCAAGACACTTTCACATTAATAGTGTGCCAACCTTCGGCACCGTTAGGCACAGTTGGGGTTATGTTGCTTGTTTGGATTTCTCCGGATGAATCAATTGCTCTGACAGTTATTGATGAAGATCCCTTAATGGCGTTCCAATCCACCCACCATTGACGCCATGTTGTTGCAGCCAATTCTGGTCCAAGAGTTGCGCTCACCCACGGATCGTTATTGATTCGTACTTCAACGCGCGCAATACTTTTCAAAGAAGACCATGCCACGCCAGCAATCACATTCTTTCCCGCAGTGACAGGTTTGGAGGTAAAAAATCCTGACGCTTGTGGCGTGTCAATTCTCGATTGTAATTTAACGGGACCTTTTGCCGACCATCCGCGTGGAATCCAAAACCCCTGCTCCTGGTCAAAACGTGTGATGTCTATGCGATTCACCCATTTAGTCGCCGATACATATCCATATAGCCCAGGAACAATAACTCTTGCGGGATAGCCATTTTCTAAAGGAAGGGGATCACCATTCATACCGAATGCGATCATTGCGCCGTGGCCATCCAGCGCCGCAATAGGAAATCCCGCGGAGAATCCATCGTCAGAGAAACTCATTACTTGATCTGCGTTCTTTGAGGGCCCTGCTTCGCGAATCAAATCATCCAAACTAATACCAGTCCACCGTGCATTTCCTGCTAACTTTCCACCCACTTCATTGGAGACACATGAGATGGTGGCATCAAGTTCGTAAATCGGTCTACTTGTCAGCTCTTTATAGGTGAACTCGGATGGATGATCCACCATGCCACCAATTTTCAATTTCCATGTATCTAGTGAAATATTCGGAATTCCATTTCCAATGTCTATACGGAAGAACTCTTTATTGGGTGTAAAAAGCGGCGTCAATCCCGGAGTTTTTAGTGCGGGATCAATAGGAGGAGTAGGTAAAAATTTTAGCGCCTTGGGCAGAGAAGAGTTTAACTTCTTGATGGGTGTGCCAACCGGTGAGTTCAAAATATTCTTTGCCGTAAAGCCAATTGCGCCAACGAGCGTTGCAACACCCGCGATCTTGAAAATATCGCGACGATTTACTTGAATCACCATTGTGGGCTCTCCTCCCTGGCGTTTCTTAACTATAGCCTTGGGGCGCACTTATCGCCTTGGGAAAAATCCTTTCCGGATAGTTCATAAGTAATTCAGGGGGTCATTCCTACACTAATACTGCGGCGCTCTCGTGCTTCAACCTTCTCTGATTCAGAGAATATTTTCAGTAGGTAGGGATTTTGCCATGCAACAGAGGCGCCTAATCTCAGTTTTCCGTCAGCAGTAGGCGTGACATTTCTAATTTCAGCAATTCCTAGGAATCGATCATCTACCGATACTGGAATACGACTTCCTACTGTTCTATCCCCCCAGCTTTTTGCGTCAACAATGAACGAAGCACCCGACGTGCTCACATCAACGCATTCACCGCGGTTATTGTCAATATTGGCGGGGAGAAGAACAACACGTCGTTTTTCATGACGCAACCAAAAATGTTGTCGGACCACATACTGTTCTACAACGTAACATTGCATGATTACTGCAGTTTTAGCTTCGGCTGTATCCCAAGTAATGCGCCCACCTATACGAATACTTTCATCAGTTCCATCGACACGTTTCTTTGAACGAAGTCGAAAATCACCTTTGGCCCAAATGATATTTCCTGACAGATCATGGCAAGCAATCTCAACGCGTGTGTGTAAAGACTTTTCCATGGCTAATTCCGTCGTAATTATGCCAGCGCCATTTTGATGTAAGTCAACGCATTTACTCAAGACCCCATTCACATAAGCTTCAAGACTTACGGGAAATCTCCATAAAGTCCTTTCTTGGCTGCGGTGATACATCGACCATGCTGCCCTGGTAATAATGGTGACTTCCATCAATCCAAAAAAGGAGATTATTAGAACGGTCGAAATGGAATGGCGTCCCAGATAGTGCCATGTGAGAAAGTGGTAGGAGATATAACTAATCCATATATTGATGACTGCTAGGAAAGAGACAGAGCCGATCGCGATTGCGAATCGCATTTGTCGGACAGAAGCCCATCCTCCTAGGTCCACTTCGTTCTTGGGTGTCACTAAAAAAGGGACCTTAGCCTTAGTCCATAAGACCGAAGTCGCTCTGAAATAGGCCTCAAAAGATAGAAAAAGGTTGCGCACACCTTCAACGGGCGAGGTCGTTCCGCGTTCCAGGGCTGTTACTGCCACGATATTTGTGACTGAAGCAATTCCCCAGAAGACGATAAACCAACCTCCGACATATCCAACGGGGAGAACTCCAAAGAAAACAACTGCAACCAAGTTTGCTGAGTAAATGAGTTTTTGAAATGGCGATAGGTAATAAAGCAGTCCCCCGGTGTTCGAGATTCTCTCGAGCACTCCAAGTTCCTTGCGCCACGGAAGGCGCATACTGGGACGAAATAATTGGAGATTTCCCTGGGCCCAACGAAAGCGCTGGATTACATATGACGTTAAATTATCGGGCGCCAGCCCTTGGATGAGATGTTCGTTGTGGTAGATCCCCAAATAACCTTTGAGGCGCAAATGTAGAGAGGTTTCATAATCCTCCGTCACCGTGACTGTGGCTAGGCCGCCGATTTCCATCAGCGCACTCCTGCGAAGAAGAGCAGCCGAACCGCACCAAAACACCGATTTCAGGCGATTTCTTCCCGGCAGTAGCACATCGAAGAAGAGTGATTGCTCATTTCTTCCCTCTTCTTCATGCATGATGGAATTGTGATTTCGAAAAGAGTGAGCAGTTTGAACAAGGGCGACTTTGGGATTTACAAAATACCCACTCGTTGCTTCAAGAAAATCGGGGGCGGCAACATGGTCCGCATCGAGGACAAGTAGCAGTTCTCCTTTTAGATTCGGAAGCGCGGCATTTATGTTTCCTGCCTTAGCGTGTTCATTACCGACGCGCGTTAAATATTTAATCCCGTATCTCTCGGCAAGGGCTTTCATCTCTTTACGATTACCATCATCGAGCAACCAGACCGTTATCGTGCCTCGAATTTGTGTGGCACCGATAATCGTTGGCTCCAAAATATCTGTGTCTTCGTTGTATGTAGGAATAATTACATCGCAGGTTGTGTCATAAATTGGTAAACGTGGAGATGCAGGCAACCTCCATGAATCTAAAACAAAAATGAGAAAACTTGCATATCCATAGACTTCTGCAATAAAAAGCGGTGCAAATGCCCACAATGGGACGTTATGTGAAGTAACAAGAACTCGCCAGATCAGATAACTTCCGCCACAAATAATTCCTATTACAGCAAGTATTTGTGCCCAACCTTCACGTTTTTGAAACCACGCCCCCAATGAGACCCGTGATGGTGAAAGTGATGCAGGTATTGGTGCGTATGGAGCCCTACCTGAACCAGAGAGAGAGACATGCTTTAAGTGTAAGAAGTTATTGAAGGAATAAGAACACAAAGCCTGTGTCGTTATAGACAACAAAGGGGATTTTATGCGCGAACGCAGGAAATCCCCCTTGTTGTCACCCATAAAGAGCTTAACTACGAAGTGCTTGTGCCAACTCTCTGAAATCCTCCACCAAAAGGTCGATCTCAGTTTGCCCGTGAGCCAAACTGATTAACCACTGCTCATCAAGTCCCGGAGGCGTAATGATTCCGCGGTTGAGGGACCATAACCATGACAGCTCGGCAACTTTAAAATCTGTCGCTTTGTAATCACGATAATTGCGCACTGGCGTTGTCGACCAAGTAATACAACCCTTCACACCAAAACCAACGGTGTGCGCAGGGAGTTCGAATTCTTCAATAATGTCGCTAATGCGATTGAGTGCCTGAAGGTTGAATTCCTCAGCGCTAGCAAGTGCTTCATCGGTACAGATTGTGTCCACTGCACGAACACCCGCCATGGCAAGTGGGTTACCGTTGAAGGTACCAAAGTGCGCGAGGCGTCCGTCAGTTACTGCGTCCATGTATTCCTTCTTGCCACCGAAAGCAGCAAGGGGAACTCCGCCGCCAATAGATTTAGCAAGGCAGATCAAATCTGGGCGAACACCAAGACGCTGTGCCGCTCCTTGAGGTCCCGCTGTGAGACCAGTCTTTACCTCATCAAAGATAAGAACGACTTTATATTGATCGCATAATGCGCGGATACCTTCTAGGTATCCAGCATCTGGCAGAACAATGCCAAGGTTTTCAAGTACGGGTTCAAGAATGAAGCAAGCAATTGTTGAAGCGTGATCCTTGAAGATCTTTTCGACGGCAGGCAAGTTGTTATAAGGAACGACAAAAACATCTCCCGAAACCGAACCGCTTTGATAAACAGGTGTTGGCTCTTCAGCGGGACCCGCCTTATCGAGAGAGGGTTTGGCGGATGTCATTAGAGGGTCATAGCTACCGTGATAGCCGCCCTCAATTTTGAGAACGTCATTCTTGCCAGAAACAGCACGCGCTAAACGAACGGCGTACATTGTTGCTTCAGTACCAGAGTTCGTAAAACGAACTTGATCCAGCGCAAATCGTCGACATACGCGTTGCGCAGCATCACGTGATATTGGCGAAGGAGTTACGAAAAGCATTCCTACGCCAAGTGCACCTTTCACTTCTTCGACAACTGCTGGGTTGAGGTGGCCAACTAACATCGCACCAAATCCCATGGAAAGATCAAGGAGGCGACGCCCATCCACATCTGTCATCCATGCACCTTGTGCCGAGACGATTGAAATTGGATATGGGTCCCAATGTTGGAAACTAGAGGGAACACCAAGAGGGAGTGATTCGTTAGCTAATGCGTTTTCAGCAGCAGAGGCGGTGGTTCCTTCTTTGAAGCGAGCCCACTCTTGAACTAAGAGAGCGTTGACCCTGTCCTCTGAAATTGGTTTTGAATGTGTAGGAATTGAACGAAAAGTATGAGCGTGGTTGACAGTGGTTAGCATTTTTTGTACGTCCTACGTTCCGGATCTGCCAGAAAGTAAGAAATACGCTCCTTACCGAGCCTATTTGTAGTCGTATTCTACCTGACTATAAATTAACAGCAAGTACTGAAAATTGGGAAAAAGCAGTATTACTGGCCAGTTTTTGACATATTGGGGTTAGCATTTCACGCATGAAACGTTTCGGCATCGGGGTTTTATCAATCTTTGCATGGCTTTCTCTGTTTATCGCGATTCTTTCGACGACAGTCCTTTTTACGATGAGCGGGATAAATAACGTAGGAACTATTGCTACAAATTCACTGAAAGATTTCTCATCTAGCCCCAGCACAATTAACGCATTCATTGATCAACTTAAATTGAATGCTGATCCGAAGATGATTAAGTCACTTGATCAGAACCGCGCAGCTCTTAACGCCACAATTGCATCAGTTTCCGGCTCAGCAGAATTTCAAGCTGCCCTCAAAAAAGAGTTGGATGTTGTCACCGCAGGTATTTCCTCTGGAGCCTCAAGCGTGTCAGTAAATTTCAAAGACCTAGCTAATTTAGTAGCCTCGCAAGTAAATAAGGCAGCAAAAACTCAAATTGTCACCGAAGCCGACCTTGCTTCAATGAAGAGGCAGACGATTGATATTCATAAACAATCAGACATAGTTAATAAAATAAAGCACTACGCCCACCTAGGTAGTTACATGTGGGGACTGTGGTTACTTCTTCTTCTCGCTTGCTGGGCACTAAAAGCCAAGAGTGTGGTATCTAAGAGTGGCAAGCAACTGCTTTCGGTTGGCTTAATGAGCATCATCATTAGATTTGTTGTTCCATTTGTTATTTCACAACGAATCGCTAGCAGTACATTTTCCCAATTTGCCTATTCACAGATTGGAAGCGTTGCAGGAGTGCTCTTGAAGCCAATACTTACGACAGGAATTACCTTTAGCGTTCTGGGTATAACGCTAATTCTCATTGCAAAGTTTGCCGGTAAAGGCAAGAAACAAGAAGTAGCAATTAGTTAATTACGTGATGGAGTAACTTCCCGTACTAGTCACACTTCCTGCTGGGGTTGTCACAGTAAATTTCGCAGCTGTTGAAGTGGCCAAAGTCATTGGAAGAGAGAACGTCACGGCAATTGTGGTGGCGGTAATCGTCTTTATGGTGACATTGCTGACTCCCGTTAACGCCACTGCCGTAGCTCCCAGGAAGTTAGTGCCGGTGATGGTTACCGTGTTAACAATCGTTGCACTTCTGGTTCCAGAGTTTGGCGTGAAGCTCGCGATTGTTGGAGCAATCGAAATTGGAGCGCCTGCAGATACACCAGCAGGAGTCGTAATCGTGATAGATCCTGAAGTTGCGCCCGTTGGAACCTTCACAGTCAACGAAGTTAGCGTCGCAGTTGAAGCCGGGGCTGCGCTGACAGTGGTTGTGCCCACGAAGTTCACGGCAGTTGCACCAAGTAAATTCGTTCCAGTGATGGTGATTGTTGCTCCGACCGCGGCGCTTGAAGGTGCGGATATTGCTCCGGCCGGGAAGTAGTAGGTGGCGCTACTTGCTGCGCTTGTTCCACCGGGCGTCGTAATCGTGATCTTGCCGGAAGTTCCGGATGCTGGTGGCGTTACCGTTACAGAAGTTGCAGAAACAACAGTGACGTTTGTGCCCACTGTTCCATTGAATGAAACGCTCGTTGCGCCTAGCAAGTTTGTTCCGGTGATCGTAATAGATGGTCCAAATGCAGGAGTGAAGCTGGAAATAGTGGGAGCCGAAACAGGTACCGTGAATGAGCTTGATGAATTAACGGTGCTGTTTCGATTCGTCACAGATACCAGTCCTGTAGTGGCACCCACGGGAACCGCGACAGTGATTGAAGTATCACTGTTGATTGAAAAGGATGGAGCAATAATTCCATTGAAACTAACATTTGTAGCTGTTGTAAAGCTGCTGCCCGTCAAAGTAATACTTGTTCCGACTTTTCCAGAAGTTGGCGAAAAACTCTTTAGCGTAGGGGCAACCGCGGCAGGAGGCGCGCTCATCAAGCAAGTATTGGTGTTGGCAGCGAGATTTTGCTGAATAAGGTAGGGACGAGTACCGACAGTAGTGTTTTGCTGCGCAGTACCCAGTGTTGTAGTAGTACCGAATGTCCACGCGCATTTATCGCCGTTTTCATATCGGGCGCTGTCAAACCATGTGTTTCCTAGTGGGTCAGATACGGTTTCAACTAGTTCATGTCCAATTACAGAGGCCATTGCATCGGCGCTGACATTTCCATTGGGTGATGCAACCGTTTGGCCAGCACATGAAGCAATATGTGTGACGGCATCACCGATAAACGCAAATTTAACGGTAGTCGCAGCGTTCACCAAACTGTCGTGGTATCCGCAGAAATTGGGAAGGCTTGAATTCACGAAACCATTAACAACGACATTCGCGCTGGTGAGGACAAAATAGATTCCGTTGGGATCTGCGGCACCGAGAGCATTTGAGTTCAGTGCATTGGAGACTACATCGTTGATTTTCTTAAGGCCCGGTGTTGCTGTGGAATATCCATCAAGGGTCAACCCCTGTGATCCTGAATCAACGAAGCATCCACTCCATTGGGCTGTTGGTGGAACATAAGTTGGCACGCCATTAATGGTTTGGTAGTACGTGGTATTGATTGCATTCCACGTACTTGGCCCAACATTTTGAAGGAAATAGTTAATAATTCCTGGGGTAGATGCAGTTGAAGTTTCAGTACACGAACTTGCCGCCCACGAGCCGTACCAAATGACGTAAATTTTGGGATTTGTAATCACACTGCCACTTGCGTGATAGAAGATATTTCCACCTCCTGCCGCGAGCGCTCCTGCGGCACCAGCGAAACGCTCTCGCGTCGGAAATTCAATACCGTGGTGAGCGCCTTGAGAAAACGGGCTTCCGCCAGTTACGCCACCGAATGTCCACGGGGCATCTTCTTGTTGCTGGGTATTGCCGTTTCCGTTTTGCCCATTAGAAGAAGAATCTGCAGCGCGAGAACTTGCCATAGGCACGAGCAATAAAGAGGTAAGTAAGGCGAACGTTAGGGAGGCAGACTTAAATCTCTTCACGAGTTCTCTCCAGAAGTCAGTTATTCATGGGGCTGAACTTCGAGTTTATTGGAGAAACACGAGGGTTACCACCCCTGAGATCACCCCAACGGGGGTGCTAGACCCCTGAATTAGCTCTGTTTTTCCTCCATGAGCGTGGTCAGGGCCCAAAGAATGGCGATGATGTCAATGAATTCTTGCGCAATCGCTCCCGTGCTCGCACTGAGAAAACCGAAACCTCCGCCGAACATTGCGATTAAGGAGAGCGACATTCCGATGCCCGCTGCCTCTAAAGCTTTCTTGCGCGCATTCTTGGCGATGGAGATTGCGTGGGTCAGTCGGTCTATGGAATCTTCGACGATCACAACATCGGCTGCCTCGCTTGCGGCGGTCGCGCCGCGGGCGCCCATGGCAACACCAACATGAGCGGCGGCAAGAGCGGGAGCATCGTTAATGCCATCGCCCACTACGACAACGACACCTTTAGATTTTTCCATTTCACTTCGAACTAAATCCATTTTTCCTTGCGCAGTGACGAATGCATGGATATTTGTTATGCCCACTGCATCGGCAACTTCGCGAGCGGTTTCCATGCGGTCGCCGGTGACAAGCAAGACGTCTTTCACTCCCGCTTGGCGAAGGGCGCTCACCATTTCTCGTGACTCTGCACGCAGAGGATCACTAAGGCCGATGACGCCACTGAGGGTCCCATCAATCGTTACAGCAACAAGAAGTGGATGCGTGATCGTGAACCACGTTGGGCGCTCGCTTTCGATTTGTCCAACAGTAATAGTGTGATGACTAATCGTTCCCGTGATTGCGTGTCCGTGATCTTCGTGAATATCGGTTGCAGAATCTAATTCCATGCCTTTATTTCGTGCCGCTGTAACGAGAGCCTTTGCGACGATGTGCGGGCTGTATTGATCAAGGGAGGCCGCTAACTGGAGTACCTCATCCTCGTGAATTCCCTCGCGTGTTTGAATGGCAGATATTGCAGGGCCACCATGTGTCAGAGTGCCGGTCTTATCCAGCAATACGATTTCGGTGCGAGCGAGTAACTCAAGTATTGCCCCACCTTTTATGACCGCACCATGTTTGGCTGCTTGAGACATGCCAGCAACTACAGCAATAGGTACAGCAAGAATTAGCGGACATGGTGTTGCGGCGACAAGAACTGCAACAGCTCTAGCGATCTCGCCTGTGAGCAACCAGGCACCTCCAGCAATAATGAGTGCAATGGGAACAAAACGCAAGGCCCACTGATTTGCAAGACGGACACCAGGGGCAGAACGCGCCTGCGCTGATTGCACTAATCGGATAATTCCTGCGTAAGTACTTTCTTGCGAGGTGTTTGAAGCGACAAACTTAAATTGAGTTCCAGCATTGAGAACCCCACTCAGAACTTGCTCGTCAACATTGCGATTCTGCGGCAGTGGTTCACCAGTGAGCGCAGATTCATCGAGAACTGCGGAGGTAACCAATACGCCATCTGCAGGGACCACTTCGCCGGATCGAACAAGTAATTCATCGCCAATCTTGATATTTTCAGCATCAATTTCAGTGAGTGAACCATCAGGATTAACAATGTGTGCGCGTCTAGGAAGCCGTTGAAGTAATGATTTCAGTTGGCGTTCTGCTTGACCTTCGGCCCAGCGCTCGAGCACGCGACCCGTTGCAAGCATGAGTGAAATAACCGATGAGGCAAACATTTCAGAGGTGAGTAACGTTCCCAGTAGTGCCAAAACGGCAAGAATGTCCGAACCCATCTGCTGTGTCTGCAATTCATCGATGATCCATTTCATCGCGGGGATAAGCCCAGCGATTCCTCCAAGCGCCCAAACAATCTGCGCTAAAGAATGATGATGGCTGAGGTTTGCACATATTCCAATAAAGAGCATCAGTGCGGAGGCGTAGAAAAGCAAGTAATCAGGAGATTTGCTCTTCAAGAAATTCCCCTGTCCCCGATTGATGTGACGAAATAAATCTACTCTTAGAGTTACTTAAGGCATAGGCTCACCGGTATGGGCAAGGTAACAATTGCATTCCTAGGCGCTACAGAAACAGTCACTGGTAGCCGTTTTCTCGTAACGAGCAGCAAATCGAAAATCCTCATTGACGCAGGAATGTTTCAAGGTTTGCGGGAAGACCGCAGAAAGAATTGGGACCCATTTCCCGTTGAGCCATCCACCATTAGCGCAATAGTCCTAACGCACGCGCATTTGGACCACTCAGGATACTTACCTTTATTAGTGCGCAACGGTTTCAACAAGAAGATCGTCACGACAAATTACACAGCAAAGCTTGCGGCCGTTGTTTTACGCGATTCCGCGCGCCTACAAGTAGAGGATGCGCGTTTTGCGGCCGAGAAAGGATTTTCAAAACACGAAGTACCTCTGCCGCTGTATGACTCGCAAGATGCAGAGAAGACGCTACTTTTCTTTGATCCCGTTGCTTTCCGAGAGAAGATTCAACTCACGGAAGACGCCTCTGTAACGTTTTATCCATCTGGACATATTTTGGGCTCAGCTTTTGTCGTCCTCGAAGTCGATGGGAAAGTATTTCTTTTCACCAGCGATATGGGTCGCGGAAATCATCCACTTCTGTCCGCGCCTGATAATCCACCGACATCCGGAGTGGATGTCGTGATCACAGAATCAACATATGGAGATCGCGTTCATGAGACGCCTATTCACTCTTTTGCGGAAATTATCAATGCCGCGATTAAACGTGGTGGATCTATCCTCATTCCAGCATTTGCAGTAGACCGGACAGAAGTCATTTTGATAGCACTGCATGACTTAATCGAAACAAGTGCCATTCCTAATATCCCCATCTACGTAGATTCGCCTATGGCGCTTACAGCATTGGATTACTACCGCGATGCAATCCGAACCAACGCGCCGGAACTGCTTCCAGGTATTGCAAAGAAATGGAAGTCTGCAGATCCATTTGATCCAGGCAACCTCAGTGAAATGCGAACCGTGGATGAGTCAAAGAAACTGAACGACCTCACGACTTCGAGCATCATCATTTCGGCCTCCGGTATGGGTACGGGCGGACGCGTCGTTCATCATTTAGCCAACATGTTGCCGGATGAGAAGAACACTGTAATCCTCGTCGGATTTCAAGCCGCCGGTAGCCGTGGTCGTTCACTTGAGGAAGGAAAGAAGGAGGTAAAGATTCACGGTAAGTGGGTTTCGGTAAGAGCAACAATTATGAAGGTAGAGAATTTTTCAGTGCACGCGGACGGTGACGAGATGGTCGCGTGGCTCAAAAAAACGAATAGACCACAGCAGGCTTTTGTTGTTCATGGCGAACCTGATTCTCAGGCCGTATTGGCTGGCCGGTTACATAGCGAATTAGGTTGGAATGCGATCGCACCAAAACGTATGCAAGTTTTCGACGTGCTGTGAAACTTACTTAATATAGATATTGCCCTTGCTTTCGGTGACCTTGAACTTCACAAGCGGAGCAATCGAATTTGCTGGCGCTCCATTAGGTCCATTTACTACTGCGCCGGTATCGGCCTTAAATACAGAACGATGACATGGGCAGACCAATTGAGTGCCTTGAAGGGCCACTCCACATCCTTGATGAGTACAAGCCCCATTGAGAGCAAAGAGCCCTTTTTTTGTTCGAGTGATGACAACTTCAATTTGTTGACCAGAGGCGCTTTGTCCTGAATAAATTAATGTTTTTCCAACTTTGATCGCTGATGACTTATCAACGAGCGATCCAAGAGAGGCGGTCGCTGCATCTTTCAAGGAAAACGCTTGAGCGGTATTCATTTTGGCCAAGAGAAAGCCGGGGGTAATTGCAATAGCGCTTTGCAAAATGCGCCGACGCGAGATATTTAACATTGGCGAAGGTTACTGGAATACCTATTCTGATTCAATTATCTTTTCAAGCTTGCGCTTGAGATACAAAATAACAATCACAGCAATCGTTAAGAATCCAATCGCCCAATATTTCAATGCATGCTCAACTTTGCTTAATTGTGTTGAGAACTCATATCCCAACATCACAATAATGGTTGAGAAAACGATTCCTCCCGCAGCGTTCCATTTGAGGAATGTTCGATATGGCACGCGGTTCATACCGGCGAGTGCTGGAACAAGAGCACGCAATAGCGCCTGGGCCCGTCCAAAGAAAATCGCACCTGCGTGATACTTATCAAAGATACGTTGAGCAAGTTGCCATCGTTTTTCACCAACGAATCTTCCAAGTCCGGAGACTTGTATTCGAGGGCCGAAGTGTTTTCCGATTTCATATCCTACGGAATCTCCGACAATTGCCGCAACGATGGCGCAAGAAAGGAAAAGCCACAACGGCCATACGCCCTGGTGGGCGAGAACGCCACCAATTAAAAGGGATGTTTCCCCAGGCAAAACAAAGCCAACGAAGGCAGCATCTTCAACGAAAGCAAAGGTAATGAGCAAAATGAAGAGGGGAATTTGAAAATGATGACCGATAAGCCAGTGCGAACTCGTTTCAATCCATTGAGACATGGGGTAAGCCTATTGGTAGGCAGTATCTTTGCCTTGTGAGCCATAAAAAGAAACCAAAGTCCGTGCTCATGCTGGTTGCCACCACGGTGGCCACAGATACTCGTGTTCTTCGCGAGGCACAATGTTTGGTTTCTGAAGGATTTGAGGTCTCGATCATCGGCCGAAACGTCCCGAATGATTTTGTAGCACCTGATGGAATGCATATCTATTCAGCATCGAGTGGGCAAGGCCTTCGCCCTGCTGCAATGGGATCTTTGACCACAAAGAGGTTGCCGCCACATTTGCGCGCAATCCGATGGTTTCTCTTACCTCAACATAGAAATCGTTCATTCGCGGTATGGGCAGAAGCCGCCTACGTGATTGCAACATCCATGAAATTTGATGTGGTCCATGCACACGATTTCACTGCGCTGGAAGTTGGAGAGCGATTGAGCCGTGAACATCACGTGCCGTTCGTTTACGACAGTCACGAGTGGTGGCTTGGACGTCAACGTCAATATCGAGCGACTCCTTTCATCGATCGCCGTGAAGCCGCTCTTGAAAAGAAGTTGGCAGCACATGCCGTTGCGGTGATTACTGTTGGCGAATCTATTGCTGACCTGATGCGAACCCAACGTGGACTGCGAAATGTTCATGTAGTACGAAATTCTTTCCCAAGTCCCAAAAATAATTCCAACGTTGTTTCGCCTCCAAACGGGATTATTTATGCTGGAAGAATTGATGCATTCCGAGAACTTGAAGTGATCATCGATGTCGCACAGAAAATAACTTTGGGAATATCATGGATGGGCGATCACGAAAATCAATGGGCGACGAATTATGTGCCAAAGGCGCGAGCGGCCGGGATTGAAGTCCTAACATCGCAGTCGATTGAGGCTGTTACAAAAGCCATGCAACACGCTGGTTTGGTTTTTGTTACACATTCAGACCAATTTGAATCACACCGCCTGGCACTTCCAAATAAGCTCTTTCACGCCGTGCATGCAGGAGTTCCCGTGATTGCAACAGATGTCACTGAACTTGCAATCATCGTTCGCAAGTATGACCTTGGCGAACTTTATGATGCAGGTGATTCACAATCGATGGTGGCAGCAATAACCCGAGCAATTGCACGCCACTCACAATTGATTGCAAATGTTCGAGCCGCACAACGTGAACTTTCATGGGAAAGTGACGCCGAAGTATTGCGAGGGATTTATGGCGCGATATGACGTGACCATAATCGCTGCTGGTCGCGATGTGTCCAATGCCCGTCTGCAAAGAGTCATGGCTTCGTGTATTAGCAAGGGTTTAACAATTGAACTTTTCAGCACGGGAAATAAATCTGATCTACCGGAGAGCGTAATATTTCACTCTGTACCAAAGGGGTCTCGCGTCCTTCGCTTTACTAATTCAATGCTAATTCCTTGGAAAGCACGGGGACGAGTACTTTTCACTCCGGATCCTGAAGGAGCCATCGCAATATGGATGGATTCTCTGATTCGCAGGAGACCATGGGTAGCTGATGTTCGCGAGGACTATCTATTACTTATTGAGGATCGTGCGTGGGCTAAAGGAATTCAAAAAGTTATTGCAACGGCAATTGCCAAAGCTGCCATTTTTGCCAGTGGAAAGGCCGATGCAACGATTGTTGTTGATGATTGGGTTCCACCGCACGAAGCCAAGAATCGAATCGTTGTTCGCAATGCACCCGATGTTCGTTTTCTACCGGACATTCACGCAGCCGATGAAATGCCGCGCGCCCTCTATGTAGGGGATGTGCGGGGTTCGCGCGGATTGTGGTCGATGCTTCGTACTCTGGAGTTAGCCCCAGATTGGCATCTAGATATTGTCGGAATAATAGCGAGCGAAGACATGCCTCGCGTATTGGAATGGAAAGAGAATTCTTCCGCTGCAGATCGTGTGAAGTTTCACGGCGCCCTTAAACCTCAGGACTCGTGGAGTCTGGCACGAGGCGCATGGGTTGGCCTTTCTCTATTGGAAAAAACTCCTGCATTTCAAAGAGCGTGGCCAACAAAGATCGGTGAATACTTAGCATGCGGAATTCCCGTGATAACTACGGATTTACCTAGACCCCGTGAAGTCATCATTGCCTCTCGAGCCGGGGCCACCGTTGACCTTGACACCAATGAACTGACTGCAGGTCAGAGCGCTGGGATTATGAATTCATGGGCCGAAAATCGCGGCAAATACTCAGAGGTGAGGGTTCGCGCCGAGATTGAATCTGTAAATTGGCGCAGTGGCGCACGTTACGACCTCATCGCAGATGCAATAGCGGGCTTAAAGTAAGTGAAAAGGTAAGGTTTACCCATGTCCGCGCCCAGAATTCATGCCACTGCTGATGTCGCGGCAAATGCAAAAATCGGAGCGGGTGCATCCATTTGGCATTACGCGCAGGTTCGCGAAGATTGCGAACTTGGAGAGAACGTCATTGTTGGCCGAGGTGCATATATTGGAAATGGTGTGCACGTTGGAGCCAATAGCAAGATCCAAAATTATGCCCTCGTATATGAACCTGCTTTCATCGAAGCTGGTGTTTTCATTGGACCCGGTGTCATTCTCACAAATGATGAATTCCCTCGCGCGGTAAATCCTGATGGCTCTCAAAAGAGTGGAAGCGATTGGGATGCTACTGGCGTGACGATTCGTGAAGGTGCATCTATCGGCGCTGGAAGCATTTGTGTTGCACCTGTAGAGATTGGCGCATGGGCATTAGTTGCCGCGGGCTCCACCGTTACAAGGAAAGTTCCTGCCTTCGCGCTCGTTGCTGGAGTGCCTGCCAAGCGAATTCGTTGGGTTGGAAAGGCTGGCGTACCATTAACCGATGAAGGCGCTGGAAAGTTTCTTTGTCCTAAAACCGGCGCAGAATATTTTCAAAAAGACACCAACACCCTCGTGGAAGTAGAGCAATGACAACAATGATTCCAGCAGCCAAGCCAATAGTCGGAGCCGATGAGCGCGCAGCAGTTGATCGCGTTCTTCTTTCAGGAATGATGGCGCAAGGCCCAGAGGTTGCTGCTTTTGAAAACGAGTTTTCCGCCTTCGTGGGTGGTCGTCATTGCATCGCCGTCAACTCTGGAACATCTGGCTTACACATGGCCCTCGTCGCGCTTGGACTTAAGGCCGGCGATGAGGTCATCGTTCCTTCCTTTACCTTCGCGGCTACTGCCAACTCCGTCGCGCTCACAGGTGCAACACCTGTGTTTGTAGATATTGATCCACGAACATTCAATGTTGATCCAGCTGCCATTGAGGCGGCAATTTCCCCTCGCACGCGCGCGATTCAACCGGTGCACCTCTATGGTCAACCAGCAGCCATGAAAGAGATTATGGCGCTCGCAGCAAAACACAATTTACTTGTAATCGAAGATGCTGCTCAAGCACACATGGCTTCTTTAGATGGAACTCCTGTCGGTGCATTCGGTGATGCCGGCGTCTTCTCTTTTTATCCAACAAAGAACATGACTTCCGGTGAAGGCGGAATGATTTCTACCGCCTCCGACGAGACCGCCCGAATGTGTCGATTGCTTCGCAATCAAGGCATGGAAAAGCGTTATGAAAACGAAGTTGTTGGGTTCAATACGCGAATGACTGATATTCATGCCGCCATCGGCCGAGTGCAATTGACGAAACTTACGGCTTGGACCGATCAACGTCGCGCCAATGCGAAGTTCTTAGATGAGAACCTCAAAGGCGTAGTAGTGCCGTTCGTCGCGCCAGGTGCTTTCCACGTGTATCACCAGTACACAATCCGAATTGTTGGACATGATCGCGATGCATTTTCGGCAGAAATGACCAAACGTGGCGTAGGCAATGGTGTGTACTACCCAATTCCAGTTCATCAACTTCCATCATTCGGACATACATTTGATTTACCAGAAACTACAAGCGCAGCTGCGCAAGTACTTTCTATTCCAGTACACCCAGCACTTTCGCAGAACGATTTAGAGACTGTTGTTTCGGTAATTAATTCCATCGCTGCAGCAGGAGCGTAGTTCATGGCGAATTTGCGAGCCGGCCTAATTGGCCTAGGAATGATGGGGCGCCACCATGCTCGAGTACTTTCATCGTTGCAAGGGGTGGATTTCATTGGAGTCTCTGATCCTGCAGGTGATACCAACGGAGTAGCCCAAGGACGCCCCGTTGTTTCCTCCGTTGCAGAACTCATTGCCATGGGAATTGATTATGCGATGGTTGCAGTACCCACTATCTATCACTTAGAAATCGGCAAAGAGTTAGCCGCCGCTGGTATTCATGCAATGGTGGAAAAACCATTGTCACACGATGCAAAATCTTCGGTCGAACTTACTCAAGCATTTGCTTCGGCAGGGTTAGTGGGCGCAGTTGGACATATCGAGCGCTACAACCCTTCGCTACAAGAGGCGCGCCGCCGTCTTGACCAACTAGGTTCGCTCTATCAAGTTGTTACACGCAGACAAGGTCCGTTTCCTGCACGTATTGCCGATGTAGGAGTTGTTAAAGATTTAGCCACGCACGATATCGACCTCACCGCTTGGATTACCGGTCAAGCTTATGCAAGTGTTTCTGCGCGAACAGCTTTGCGCACTGGTCGCGAACATGAAGATCTTGTTGCTGTTGTAGGAACCTTGGCTGATGGAACAATTACTAGTCACTTAGTTAATTGGCTTAGTCCGCTCAAAGAAAGAGTAACGATTTTGACTGGCGAAAAAGGTGCATTTGTTGCCGACACCTTGACCGCAGACCTCACCTTCTATGCAAATGGCACGGTTGCATCTCAATGGGATGAAATCGCTCAATTTAGGGGTGTTAGCGAGGGCGATGTTATTCGTTATGCGATTTCTAAGCATGAGCCACTCAAAATGGAGCATGAGAATTTCCGTGATGCAATTCTTGGAAAACCATCAGACATCGTCACGATGCAACAAGGCTTAGCAACTGTACTCGTTGCAGAAGCAATCATAAAGAGTTCACAAACCAACTCAACTATCTCGCTTATCAACTAATAGGTAGAGATGAGCACGGAACGCGCGTCCATTCATATACTTTCTCTTGTCACAAACAATGCTGTCGGGGATTCGCGCGTACTTAAATCTGCAGAAAGCCTTGCTGCTGCTGGTTTCAAAGTCACATTGCTTGCGGGTTTGATTGGAAATGTTCCGGCAAGTGAAAGCGCTTCGGGCTTTACGATTGTACGTACGCCAATATCGAAAACATATGCGCAAAGGCGTCAAACTCCCTTCTTTCCTTTTAATTACACGCGCAAAATTAAACACAAATACATTCGCTACGGGTCGCGCATGATTGCACCAGATTTCCTCTTTTGGAGATGGGCCAGTCCATGGTTACTCAAGATCTCACCACGATTCTTATACGCGGCATGGCCATTACTTAGAGATGGCGAAGATTCTTACGGACCAACTATTGATGAATTAGCCCCAGACATTATTCATGCGAATGATTGCGACACCTTGGGTCTGGCACTTCGGGCAAAAAAGCGCGCCGCCGCCCAAGGAAGAACAATTGAAGTTCTCTACGACGCACATGAATATGTGCAAGGAGTCCATCGAAAACATCCAGTTTGGCAAAAGGCTATGACGATGCTTGAAACTAATTCGATACTAAAAGTGAATTCCGTTATGACGGTTTCTGAAAAGATCGCGGAAATGCTTGAAGATGATTATCGCCTTCCCGTGCGACCTACTGTGGTTCTTAATGCTCCACGTTTGCGACAGCCAGAAATTGATCCAAAGATGAAGACAATAAGGTCGAAAATCGGGCTTCCCGCTGAGATTCCACTCCATGTTTATGTAGGAGCAGCTGCGCCTCAACGCGGCTTAGATGCGATGGTTGAAGCTCTGTCGTTTGCGCCAGGCCATCATGTGGGGCTTGTTGTTAATCCTTCCGCTCCCTATGTTTTAAGTCTTGTCGAGCGCGCCAAAGCGTTGGGCGTGGAAGATCGCTTGCACCTTCATCCTTATGTTCCTGAATGGTATGTATCAACATTTGTGAGTGACGCTACCAGTGGAGTGATTCCAATCCTGCATCACCTCAATCATGAAATTTCCTTGGTTACGAAATATTTCGAGTACCTTCACGCACGTCTTCCGATCATCGTGAGTGATGTCCGCGCGATGGCAGCGGAAGTTCGTCTGCATGGGAATGGTCTCGTTTTCACCGCTGGAAATGCGAACGAATTAGCAATTCGCTTGAAGGAAGTTACCGCGGACCGAGCCCGCTTTGCAGCCGCAATCACGCCTGAAATGTTGGATGAATATTCTTGGGAACACCAAGGCGTTAAACTAACCAATGCACATCAGGTATTGGCCGATGCAGTAATAAGTTCTAGGTTAAGGAAATAAATATGAAAATCACCGTCGTGGCAATGGGAAAGATTGGCCTGCCTCTTGCAGTGCAATTTGCACGTAAAGGCCACACGGTAATTGGCGCGGACGTTAACGAGACAACTGTCGCCCAGGTGAATGATGGAATCGAACCTTTCCCAGGCGAAGCCCACCTAAGTCAATATTTAGCAGAAGTTGTTCAAGCCGGATCACTTACTGCCACGACAGATACAACTTCAGCCGTGGCTCAAAGTGAAGCAGTGGTAGTTGTTGTTCCACTCTTTGTTGATGCAGAAGGTGTTCCGGATTTTGGATGGATGGATGCAGCAACGAAGGCAATCGGTCAAGGACTCAAAGCGGGCACGTTAGTTTCCTATGAAACAACACTTCCTGTGGGCACAACGCGCACTCGCTTTGCACCAATGCTTGAAGAGATCTCAGGGCTCAAAGCCGGAGTCGATTTCCATTTGGTCTTTTCACCAGAACGAGTATTTACTGGACGTGTCTTTGCCGATTTGCGAAAGTATCCAAAATTAGTGGGCGGAATTGATCAAGCGAGCGGTGCTCGTGGAGTGAAGTTTTATGAAGACGTCCTGGATTTTGATGATCGTCCTGATTTGGCTCAAGCAAATGGCGTATGGGATTTAGGTAGCTCGGAAGCGTCCGAACTTGCAAAACTGGCAGAGACTACTTATCGCGACGTAAATATTGCGCTAGCCAATCAATTTGCTCTTTTTTCTGAGACCCATGGCATCGATGTTCAAAAAGTTATTGATGCATCAAACTCTCAACCGTTCTCACATATACATCGCCCAGGCATTGCGGTGGGCGGGCATTGCATTCCAATTTATCCGCGTATGTATCTCTGGAATGATCCTTCAGCCACAGTAGTGAGCGCTGCGAGAAGTGCAAATGCCGCGATGCCAGCGCACGTCGTAAATACTCTTGCAAAGATCCACGGAGACCTTAAGGGTCAAAGAGTGGTTGTACTTGGAGCCGCCTATCGCGGAGGAGTAAAAGAGACAGCATTTTCGGGAGTATTTCCAACAGTAAGCGCATTGAAAGATGCCGGAGCCATCGTCGCTGTGCAAGATCCGATGTACACCGATGCAGAACTCAATCATTACGGATTTGATGCCTATCACTACGGACAAGAAACTGACGCTGTCATTGTGCAAGCTGATCATTCGGAATATCGTCAACTCGATAGTTCGAAGTTTCCTGGCGTGCGCACAATTTTGGATGGCCGCGGCGTAACAGATGAAAGCAAATGGAGCGGGGTTCGCTATCACGTGGTGGGCCGCGCTCTGTAAATCAGTAGACTAGGCGCCCTATGGCTCGCAATTTAGTAAACCTCGAGAGCGTTTCTAAAGCCTTTGATATTAAGCAACTTCTCGATCAAGTCTCCCTCGGTATTTCAGAAGGAGATCGCATTGGAATTGTTGGAAGAAACGGCTCAGGCAAAAGCACCCTTTTAAAGGTCATGGCAGGAATCGAACTGCCAGACCAAGGCCGAGTAACTCGCTCAAATGCGACACGAGTTGGGTTGCTATCCCAAGTGGATGTTGCCGACCCGGCGGCCACGGTGCGCGATGTCGTGCTGGGAGATAAAGCTAAGCACGAATGGGCTAGAGATTCGGGAATCCGAGAAATCTTTGACGGCCTCTTCGGTGGTCATTCGGATGAACTCTTCGATAGGAAATTCATTGCACTCTCTGGAGGGGAAAGACGTCGAGTAGGTTTGGCGAAGCTTCTGATCGATGATCTGGATCTGATTTTGCTCGATGAACCAACAAACCACCTCGACGTAGAAGGTGTTGCTTGGCTTTCTCGCCATCTAAATGAGCGAAAAGGTTTGGCAGTTGCTGTCATCACTCACGATCGTTGGTTCTTGGACGCGGTTACTGATCGCACATGGGAAGTAGTCAATGGAAGTGTTGAAGAATACGACGGTGGCTATTCTGCTTTCGTTTTGGCGAAAGCAGAACGAGCTCGTCAGGCGTCTGCCATGGAAGGGCGACGCAACCAATTAATCCGCAAAGAACTGGCTTGGCTTCGCCGCGGTGCCCCTGCACAAACTGTGAAGCCTAAGTTTCGCGTTGATGCTGCAAATGAATTGATTTCCACTGAACCACCACCGCGCGATGGGAATGAATTACTTCGTTTCGCACGCAATCGCTTAGGTAACACTGTTTACGAGATTCACCACGCAAAGATTCACGCGGGCGAAAAAGAAATTCTTGATGATGTGTATTGGAACATTGGACCTGGCGATCGCATCGGAATCGTCGGAATAAACGGGGCGGGCAAAACAACGCTCATGCGTATGCTCATTGGGCAGATAAAGCCAACTTCGGGAAAACTGATCACAGGCATCACCGTTAAGCCTGCTTTTCTTACACAACACTTGGATGAACTCAATCCTGCATGGCGAGTTTTAGAAGCCGTTGAAAACATCGCCAATCACGTGGAACTCGGCAACGGAAAAACTCTTTCTGCTTCTCAATTGTGTGAGCGCTTAGGTTTTGATCGTGAATCTCAATGGACCCCGGTGGGCGATCTATCCGGTGGAGAAAAACGACGTCTTCAATTGACTCGATTACTTATGGACAGCCCTAACGTTTTACTTCTTGATGAACCAACAAATGATTTCGATATTGAAACTCTGACAGAGCTCGAAGATCTTCTTGATAGTTACGGCGGAACGATCTTAGTTATCTCCCACGATCGCTATTTCCTAGAACGAGTGTGTGATCGCTTTGTTGGATTATTGGGTGATGGCCAACTTCGCGATCTTCCTCGTGGCGTAAATCAATATCTTGAACAACGCGAGGCAATGATTACCGATGTCAATAACACTCAAGCGCCAACGAAAAGGATCTCAAACGCGGCGCAAGAGCGTCAACTCAAGAAAGACTTAGCGCGCGTTGAAAGGCAGATAGAAAAAGCTGCCGAGAAGCATGCAGACCTTCTGAGGGAACAAGAAGCATCATCTTTTGATGCACCACGACTTCTTGAAATTGCATCAGAATTAGCGTTATTACAGGCAAACCAAGCCACATTAGATGAAGAGTGGCTTGCAACAACCCTTGCTTTGGGAAATTAGTAGGCTACCCAAATGCGTTTAGGGTTCTTGGCGGCATTAGTTGGATTTCTTATTGCTCTTCAATCGCGTATCAACGGCGAACTTTCTCATCAATTAGGCAATCCGCTCCAAGCTGCCCTCTATTCTTTTAGCTCGGGTTTGCTTGCCCTGGGATTGGTATCACTCTTTATTCCAGGGGTAAGAGCAGGCGCGGTAAAGATTCGAGTGGCTGTACGAGAGGGCCACATTCACAAGTGGAAACTCTTTGCTGGAACTTTGGGCGCTACGCTCGTGGCTGTTCAATCGCAGGTCGTTCCAATCCTTGGCGTGGCGATTTTTTCAGTGGCAACTATTGCTGGGCAAACCGTAGCCTCTCTTGCTGTTGATCGTCTTGGTTTATCAAGTGGAGGAAAGCGAGCAGTCACACTTCCACGAGTCGTTGCATCGGTTCTAACTATTGCCGCAGTACTCATTTCCGTTTGGGATCGCATTGATAGCAACAAAATTTCTTGGCTTCCTGTCACAATTTCAGGACTTGCGGGAATGCTGGTCGGGATACAACGCGCTCTCAATGGAAAGATTAATGAATACTCACGGCAGAGCTTCACTACTTCACTTCTTAACTTCATCACCGGGACCACATTTCTTGCAGTAATTTTTATTGTTGGCCTACTTGTACATCGGACGCATATAACTGCTTTTGGTCACGGCCCTTGGTGGATTTATTTCGGCGGCGTCGTTGGTGGTTTATATATCGCCTTCGCTGCGACGGTCGTTCAACACTTGGGCGCACTTACTTCTACATTTCTCACCGTAGGTGGCCAGTTATTGGGTTCATTGTTGATTGATTTAGTTATTCCAACTCATGGTGTGAACGTAAGCCTTTTTCTTGTTACTGGAATTGTGATGACTTACGCCGGAGTAGTTGTAGGCGGTTCTAATCAATCCCGCTTTGCACGCAAGTAATGCCAGGAAGCTGATATTAGAGAGGCTCCAATAAAGAAGGCCGCGAGCGCGTAGGAAGAACTCTTTACCCAAGGAACTCGGGCAGAGTAGAAGCCAGCAAGAGTGATTCCGACTCCCCACAACAGTGCGCCCACCGCATTGGCTGATAAGAAACGGTAGTAATTCATTTTTGCGACGCCTGCTATCGGCGGTACAAAACTTCGCACCCAGGGGAAGAAACGAGCGGCAACAACTGCCCACCAGCCGCTGTGGTTATAAAAACGTTCAGCCGATCCCATCATCCGTGCAATTCGTGGGGAAGGATTCTTTTGAAGATATGGCCGCCCAATGGTGCGCCCTAGAACATATCCGACTTGATCGCCAAAAAATGCAGCTATAAAGTTAATCAGACAAAGCAAGGAAATATTTAGGCTGTGATGAGAGGCAACAACGAGTCCAGCGCTAAAGAGGACCGAGTCCCCAGGTAAAAAGAAGCCTAAGAGTATTGCCGTTTCACAAAAGAGAACAACGGCAACTATTAGATAGAAAAGAAAGGGTGCAAGTGTGGAAAGCTGCGCATCAAAAGATGCCGCTAATTCGATCACACGCATTTCTTAACGGCGGCAGCGACTGCAACCACAACATTTGGATCGAAGACGCTAGGCACGATGAAGGATGCGTTGAGTTGCTCTGGCGATACACAATCTGCAATCGCCTCAGCTGCTGCAACGAGTAATTCATCCGTTATCTTGTGTGCGTGAGCATCTAGCAATCCACGGAAGATTCCAGGGAAAGCCAAAACGTTATTGATCTGATTTGGTTGATCGCTGCGCCCTGTTGCTACAACAGTTGCGTATTTGCGCGCAATGTAGGGATCAATCTCTGGATCGGGGTTGGCCAACGCAAAGACGATGGAATCCTTGCCCATTGAAGCAATGTCAGCTTCCTTCAAAATGTTAGCAGCGCTGACACCGATAAAGATATCTGCTCCTGCAAGGCTTTCGGCAAGGGTGCCAGTGATGTTATTTGGATTGCAATTATCAATAAACCATTGGCGCATTGGATCAGTGGTGACAGTGGCCTTATTGATTGCACCCTTTGTATCAAATGCGACGATATTGGTAGCACCGCTCAGCATGAGCAATCGAGCAATTGCGGTGCCGGCGGCGCCAGCGCCACTCATGATTATTCGGCAATCAGCGATGTCTTTCTTTACGAGTTTGAGCGAATTGCGAAGCGCTGCTAGTACAACGATCGCAGTTCCATGCTGATCATCATGGAAAACTGGGATATCGAGTAATTCGCGAAGGCGTCGCTCTACTTCAAAGCAACGTGGAGCCGAAATGTCCTCAAGGTTAATCCCGCCATAGACAGGGGCGATAAGTTGAACCGTACGAACGATTTCATCAACATCTTGAGTATCTAGGCATACTGGCCATGCATCAACATCTCCAAAGCGCTTGAACAGAGCCGCCTTACCTTCCATGACGGGAAGAGCTGCGGCGGGTCCAATATTTCCTAGGCCTAGCACTGCTGATCCATCAGTAACAACTGCGACAGTGTTTCGCTTAATAGTGAGACGACGTGCATCTGCTGGGTCATCAACAATTGCTTGGCAGATGCGTGCAACGCCTGGTGTGTATGCACGAGAAAGATCATCGCGAGTCTTAAGCGGAACCTTGGATGCGATTTCGATCTTTCCGCCGAGGTGTAATAGAAATGTACGGTCGCTTACTTTGCGAACTGTTAATTCAGGATGGGCGGCAATCGCCTTGGAAATTTCTTCAGCATGTTCAGCATTGCTCGTATCGCACGTTACGTCAACGACTACTTTCTCAAGTAGTGATTCAACTACATCGAGCGCAGTTATGGTTGCCCCTGCTTCGGTAATTGCCGCCGTTACGAGGGCAACGGGTTGTGCTGAAGGTGCACCTTCAACGCGAATAGTGATTCCATAACCAGGACTTGTAGATGCCATTTTTACACCACTCCATATAGTCGGTCGCCCGCGTCACCAAGACCCGGAACGATGTACCCATGTTCATTGAGCTTTTCATCGAGCGCACCCGTTACGAGTGTTATAGGTACGTTCGAATCTTTAAATGCATCCTCGACAAAAGCGATGCCTTCAGGAGCTGCGAGTATGCAAATTGCGGTGATATCGGTTGCTCCGCGTTCAATAAGGAAATTAAATGCCGCTACCAACGTTCCACCCGTTGCCAACATGGGATCCAGGACGAAACATTGGCGTCCAGAAAGATCTTCTGGCAAACGGTTGGCATAAGTGCTGGCCATTAATGTCTTCTCATCGCGAACCATTCCAAGGAAACCAACTTCGGCGGTAGGTATTAAGCGAACCATTCCTTCGAGCATCCCGAGTCCGGCACGCAAAATCGGCACAACCACTGGGCGTGGTTCGGCCATTTTCAAACCTTGCGTCTGCGTCACGGGGGTTTTTATCGAAACAGTTTTGGTGCGAACATCGCGTGTGGCTTCATAAGCCAACAAGGTCACGAGTTCTTCAACGAGGCGACGAAATGTTGGAGAGTCTGTAGTTTCATCTCGTAGCACCGTCAGCTTGTGAGAAATCAAGGGGTGATTGGCGACGTGAACTTTCATGTTCCCTACCTTACAGGTCTTTCTTTCTAAAGAAATGAGTGTCAGGATGCAACCTAAGAAGTGAGCAAAACGCGCAAAAGGAGGCAGTAATGACGAACGACGTTGATATTGCAGTTGCTGCGTGGCACGAAGATGGACGTTGGACACTTGCTGAATTGCCCGATGCGCATGATTTAGCACACATTATTGAAGGGCTTAAGGCGCAGCAAACCAATGGCGGAGCGATAGCACTTATCTCTATCGATGAAGAATTCTTTATGGTGATTCGTGTTCTTGGAGCACATATTCGAATGCTTCTTAGCGATGCTACTTGCGCGTTCGATTATGAAGTGGCCGCCGAATTTATTGAATTATCTGATCTCCCCTTCCCTGAGGAAGATGACGAACCGCTTCCCGTAGGTCACCTTGATATTTTGGCTGACCTAGGAATGGCTCACATGGAAATTTCAGCACTGTGCGATGACGCCGAATTATTTCCAGATGAGCAGTTGGATGCGATAGCAACGCGACTCGGATTCGGCGAACAATTTCGCGAACTTCTAGAACTGTAAAATATCTCATTATGGATAACGATGAAGCGATGTTGCTTGCCCTAAAGATTGCGGCCGAGGCATCAGTGACATCAGGAGATGTTCCTGTTGGTGCAATTATTTTTAATAGTGCAGGAGAAGTGATTGCAACCGGCAACAACAAACGAGAACTTCACAATGATCCGACTGCCCATGCTGAAATTGTGGCTATACGAATCGCCGCAGAAAAAACGGGCTCATGGAGATTGGATGATCACACCCTTGTTGTCACGCTAGAACCATGTGCGATGTGTGCTGGGGCAATCGCTCAAGCAAGAATGCCACGCCTAGTATTTGGAGCGTGGGATGCAAAGGCAGGAGCTGTTGGTTCTGTCTGGGATGTCCTTCGAGACCCACGTTCTCTTCATTCCATGGAAATTACAGCGGGAGTGCGCGAAAAAGAATGTGCAGATCTGCTTAAAGAGTTTTTTGAAGGGCATCGAGAAAGATAATAGTTTTGATGTATCCTCACTCCTGGTGGCGTGTCCGAGCGGCCAAAGGAGCGCGCCTCGAAAGCGCGTGTTGGGGAAACTCAACCGTGGGTTCAAATCCCACCGCCACCGCTCTTAAATAAGAATTTCGTAAGACGGATTCAGAATCGTTAACGAGCCGTTTGCTTCCCCAACCATTCCTTCAGCCCTCACTTGCGATCCCACATCAAGTCCCGCGATGTCACGACGCCCTAAGAATTGCAGAGTTACACCACCTGTTTCATCCCATACTTCGACTTCAACATTGGGAGCTGAATCTCGAGGTGCGGATTTAATGGATGTAACGCGGCCTTGAACATGTGCGCGCTCGCGCCAAGTGATTTTGCCTATAGGCGTCAAGTTCTCTGCATAGTGACTCATAGGTTCGCTGTTCTTGAACGAAACAGCAGTGGCCGCTTCGATGCGCGGTGCCACAGGCTCTGGAACGATAAGTTCTTCATGTTTTTCGTGAACCGTTACCGCTTTCCCAGAAATAATCTTTGCAACGTCAAAAGGAACAATCGTTGCAACAACCCGTGGCAACTGCGAAATAGGTCGTGCAATTTCTTCAGCAGTCTGATCGTGCAGTAACTTGCCAAGCACTGGTGCGTAAGAACGGCGAGGCAAAAGCAGAGTTACTTCCACATCGGGATGCGTAGTTGCCCGAATCGCATAATCCATAGCTGCATTCGGTAGGCGGCGATCTGGACAGTCGATGAGCTCAAGGGTTACATCCCCAAGTGCTGGAGACGATGCCCAAGCCTTGCGAATTTCTTCTGCGCGTTGGTCATCTATAACAAAGTGAACTGCAGAGAGCGAGTGTGGATTAAGACTTCGCGCGTACCGCACTGCACCAACGGTTGCAACATCCACGCTGTCGACGAGAATGGTCACGTCATGCTTGCTGATGGATGTTGCACGAGAGTCATCGGCTCGAAAATTTAGTGCCGCTTGCTCTCTGCGATACTGACGATTAAGCCGCAATAATGAAAAGACTGCGATCGGCGCGATGGTGATAACTAGCCAAGCGCCCTCTGTAAATTTAACAATCGCGAATACAAAAACAACAATGATGGAAACAGAGCCAGAAAGTCCGTTTATAAACATCTTCGTTTTCCATGCACCTTGACGATTTTTATGAGCATGTTTAGCCATGCCAAAGCCAGCCAATGTGAAACCCGTAAACACGCCAAGGGCGTAAAACGCTACGAGGTGATCTACGGATGCACCAGTAATTATTACCAGGGCGGATGCGGCAGAGGCAAGGAAAATGATTCCATTGGAGAAAGCTAAGCGGTGTCCACGCTTAGTGAGTTGATGGGGCAAATATCCATCTGTTGCAACGAAGTTACACAGAATAGGAAAGGCGCTGTAGGTGGTGTTCGCGCCCGCAAAAAGAATAAGCATTGTTGCGGTTTGAACGAAGATGAAGAAAATCTTTCCGCCCGTGCCATCACCTAGTGCCACCTTTGCAATTTGCGAGATGACGGTTGGCGTACCTGTTTCATACGGCATTGCATGAATGCGTTGTGCAAACCAGGAAACACCAAGAACAAGGGTTCCCAGAATCGAACTCATGATGACCAATGTGCGCCGAGCGTTAACATCTTCAGGAACTTTAAAGAGGGCCACGCCATCAGAAATTGCTTCAAGACCAGTTAAAGAGGAGCCACCATTGGCAAAAGCGCGCAAGAGAATGAAGATGGCGCTAAATGTAAGTAGTCCGTGCGCCTGACCTACAGCAACGGTTCCAGGAAGATCTGTTGCTAGTACATGAAGATGTCCCGTGAAAGTTTTAATGAGCCCGGTAATGAAAACAACAGCCATGGCCCCAATAAATAGGTAGGTAGGCATTGCAAAAGATTTGCCTGCTTCTTTAACGCCGCGGAGATTTCCATACGTAATAAGAATGATGACCCCAAGAGTCATGTACACCTTGCCTGAATGAAAGGAAGGAAATGTTGAAATAATCGCAGCAACACCTGCGGCTGATTGAATTGCCACCGTCACGATGTAATCCAGCATGAGCGCAACGGCAGCAACGATGGACATTTTCGGCCCAAAATTATCTCGGGTAACAATGTAAGCGCCACCGGTTTTTGTATACACCGCAATCACGTTGCGATAGCTTAAAGTGACAATCAAAAGAATGATGAGAATGACTAATGTCATCGGCATCATCAAAGCGAAGGAAGCTAGCCCAAAGGCCGGCAGTAGCGCAATGAGAATTTGCTCACTTCCATAAGCCGATGAAGAGATGCAGTCACTGGAAAGGATTCCGAGGGCAAATCTTTTTGCAAGGCGTTGATGTCCTAAGGAATGCCTATTGAGTGGATTGCCCAAAAGTGAGCGCTTAACTTTGTAAGAAAGCGGGTCACGCAAATGGGCATGTTCCCGAAGCGGCTCAGGTGCTGGTGCACCATCGGTCCAAGACTTAGGCACGGTTTCTCCCTAAAAACGAAAAAAATGCGTTTTTCACTCTGGCCATCCTAGAGCGTATGCTCTGGTTATGCGCACAAAACTATATATAAACGGTGAATGGGTCGATGGAATTGGCACAGTTGCGGTTCACGATCCCAGCGACGGTTCAGTAATCGCAGAGGTCTCAATTGCAGGCGATGGGGAATGCGAAGCGGCTCTTGCAGCCGCCGACGCAGCCGCAGTTTCATGGGCGAAGACCACCCCACGATTTAGATCAGAAATTTTGCGTAAAGCATTTGAAATCATGACCGCCGAAAATGAAGCGATTGCAACGTTAATTTCTCGCGAAAACGGCAAAGCTATGCCGGATGCACGCGGAGAAGCCGCATACGCCGCCGAATTCTTCCGGTGGTTTGCGGAAGAAGCAGTGCGCACACCAGGAGATTTCCGTAAGTCTCCGTCAGGAGATAAGCGCATCCTCGTAACACATCAACCAATCGGTTTATCCATTCTTATTACACCTTGGAATTTCCCAGCCGGTATGGCAACTCGCAAGATTGGTCCAGCAGTTGCTGCTGGTTGCACAATGATTTTGAAACCAGCAACAGAGACTCCACTTACAGCGATGTACATCGTTGATGTTATGGAGCGCGCAGGATTACCTAAGGGTGTTCTAAACCTTGTTCTCCCAGAGCGTTCTGGTCCTGCGATTTCTAAGATGTTGCATGATGATCGAGTTAAGAATCTCTCTTTCACTGGTTCCACTGAAGTTGGTCGCATTCTTTTGAAAGAAGCTGCTGACAAGGTGATTCGTTGTTCGATGGAACTTGGCGGAAACGCACAAGTGATTGTTCATGATGACGCTGATCTTGCAGTAACGATCCCACAATTGCTTCTAGCCAAAATGCGCAACGGTGGCGCTGCATGTACTGCCGCTAATCGCATTTTCGTACAGCGCCCCATTGCAGATAAGTTCATCGCAGAACTCACAAAGTCCATGGCCGCTTTCGTCGTTGGTCGCGGTACCGATGCAGCTACCACTTTGGGTGCAAGTGTTTCGATGAAAGAGCGCAACAAGATCGCAGAGATTGTTGACGAATCTGTAGCTGCTGGAGCGAAGGTTCAAGTTGGCGGAAAAATGCCTGATGGAGATGGCGCTTTCTACCCTGCAACAGTCTTGACTGTTGAGCGCGATAACCCAATTCTCAACCATGAAATCTTTGGTCCCGTCGCACCCGTTGTCATCTTTGATACAGATGAAGAAGGTATTGCATGGGCAAACGACACTGATTTTGGTTTGATCAGTTATGTATTCTCGAGCAATCTCACTCGCGCTTTGCGCACTGCCGAAGCAATGGAGTCAGGAATGGTCGCCATCAATAAAGGCGTTATTTCAGATCCGGCAGCTCCATTTGGTGGCGTGAAGCAGTCAGGTTTAGGTCGCGAAGGCGGCTTCGATGGAATCCACGAATTCCTACAGACCAAGTACATCGGGGTAGAGATTTAGTTAGGAAATTAACCCAGCTTCACTCTGAGCAAAAAGTTCAATTAATGTCTCAATTTGTTCTGCCTTCGTATCAGGCCATAATGAGTTTGGAGCGATTCAAAACTCCGGACTATTTGTCTATGACTTTACCGATGGGTTCTATGAAGACTCAGTCGTCGTTGGAATTCTGCTAGGGGCACCACCAGTTAACTAAAGAAGTAATTTTCGCTCGGCTTATTCTGCATAAATTCGCAAGCAAATCGCGGTAAAGGCAGTAATACCGAGGCTTAGGGGATTCTTATGAAAATTCAAGGTTTAAAGAGGATTACGACCGTTGCAGTGCTTGCCCTCACGCTGGGGGTTGCGATTCCAACAATAAGTTATGCAGACAATCAGCCGGCAGATACTACTTACAGCGGGGCCATGGACACCTTATATAGCGGAATATTCATGCCGGCCGTTGCGGCTTATGAAAAACTTACTAAATCACCGGCTCAAGAATTGGTTCGTACGAGTGCGAAGTACAAGGCCTGGCTGAAGTTAATTAATGCCTCAATTACTAAAGTAACTAGTTCGATTGCCGCGGTAAATGGGTTGGTTGCAAGCCCGAGCTACCAAAGTTCCGACGTGTTGTTGAAAAAGTATCTTGCGGATTACGCCGCTTATATGTCAGTGATGAAGAAAAGTTTTAACAACGCAGCAGTAACAACAAAAACAGCAGAAGCACAACGACTTGCCAGCCAAGTGAAATTGGCGAACGCTGTAACAAACGAGGGTAACTCCTGGGGCACGCAGTACACAATAGATATGAGTATTTCAAACCTTGCGGCTCCGGCCACTGCACCGTCATTTACCTTTACAACCGGGACTGATACAAATACAAATCTGTTTTCCCTATTTGCAAACGTTGTTGATAACTCAACTTTTAACCAACAGGCGCTTCAGGTCACCGGCTATGTTTATGAATGGTACGAAGGTTCATTAACGAGTACGCCAATTCCTGGAACAATTTTAGTAAAAGATATAAGCACATTCCCTTTTTCGCTTGCCCTAAACGGAATTGTTAGTGGCGGTACCTATGGCTTTAGAATTGCTGCTGTGAACCCAACTGGGCAGGGAGTTTGGTCCTCCCTTAGCTTCACCAAGATTCCTTAAAACCTGATAAACACCAAAGGCCCACGATCAACTCGGTTGTGTGCTTTTGGTTTCAATTACTGGCGGAGGATGAGGGACTTATCCTCCTCAACCTGGGTAATTCCCCGATTTTTAGATAATCATGAATTTATTGCCCGAAATCACTTGAGGAATTAACCACCGACCAATGTTGTAATCAAGGCGTACAAGTCGCTCTTAGTGATTCCAAAGGTCTTCGGTAACTGGGTAGCCCAATCAGTTCCTGCCTTGGCAATGTCACCAATGAAACCCAATGCTTTCGACAGCCCGGCTTGGCTCAGAAGGATTTCATCTGCAAGCGATCCCGGCGCCTTGTAGCTCTCATATCCAGCTGTGTAAGTGTTCGGGTCTTCGTAAATTGTCATATCGAATGGCTTTGGTAACTCTTTAAGATTATTGAGCCACATTTGATGGGTTTGAGCATATGAAGCTTGCGAAGTAATCTGGGTGTACGCCGCTGAAATTGGATATGCAAAGGAACGGGCAAACCAATCAGGAACCTTCACGCCAAGGCTACCATCGGCATAACCAATTGGCTTTAAGAGCTGAGTAATGAATCGAAGTTGCCAGTCAGTGTTGAACCAATTATTCGTGGGAGATACAAAGAAGGAAGCATCCCATCCCCCATCAGATGTGCCGTGCGAATGAACGCTTCCCATTAATTGTTGGGCAGTGTTGTTAGCGAACATATCTTTATAGTGCTGGGATTCGAGATTCATATCCCAATTTTTTAAGAACCAATCCATCGTTGATGGAAATACCAGGTTCCACTTTGCATTCTTTGTAGGTGGCGATAGATAACTAATGAATTGCAAGGCACTGTTGATCCATTGACGCTGACTTGAAGTTAACGCTCCATCTTGAACATTCAAAGAGATCAGAGGGGAGGTCGGAACACTTTGAGAAGCAGTGATCGCATCACCCACCTGTTTGAGAATAGTGGCCTGCATTGCAGCAGCGTTTCCTTGACTGACTGCTATCGGCGCTGGTGTGTTCGTGCCTTGTCCACTTCCAAGCCCAAGAAGATCATTCACCGTGCTTGAGATATGTGGCGCGAGGGCGCCGTAAAACTCGACCAGTGTCATGTTGTAGATATTCTGGAAGGAAGTCGCAAAATTCTTACTGAGATTGAGATCCTTAAGAAATGCAATGACTCCAGCAGTGCCATGGACAGCTACCATTTTCTCCATCGCAAGTTGCCCGAACCATGCACTGCTGTTATTGGCGCAGTCTCCAGTCTCACTATTCTGCATATCCGCAACCCATTGCGGGTCGGTCTTTTGAGTGGAGAACGGATATTTACCAAACTCAGTATCAAGGAGCATGGTGCGTCGATTCGCCAAGTAAGTCGTTGGATCCGAATATGTGAGGGCGGCACCATAAAACTGCGCCATTCCCTCATTGAACCAGCATGGCGATTGCCCAAATACATTGAGATCAAGCTCTTGCATCACATTCATGGTGTATTCGTGCGTTGGCGTTGTGTACGCCCCGGGCCGATAAATGACATTAGGTCCACTGACAATGATGATGATCTTTGGAGTCACGCCGCTAACTGTTATCCCTGCATGCGAACCCGAACCCGAAACACTTGGCCAATCAGATGTCGGGTGACCACTAATCCAACTTCCAAGACTGCTGTATCCACCGGGAGTGTCTCCTGCTTGTTGATCTGTCGTTTGCAACCAATCGCCATCGGACCAATAACCCATGATCACATCCGCTGGCTTTGTTGGGGCATATACAGGTTGCCAGAATTTCACAGCAGTTGGAAGTACCTTATTGGCGATATCCACGAGCGCTTGGCTTACATTCGGTGATTGGTGAACGACGTAGGAAGATTTTGGAGACGGCGAAGTTTTCAGGATCTGTTGAACATCATTATCCGCAATTTTTGCAATTCCATCTGAATCAAGCACCGGCTGCCCCGATGTGGATGTAGACGGTGAGGAAGTTTGCTCTGGGGTTGGGGTTGGGGTCGGAGGCACCACCTTCACACCCTTGCTCCACACCATCTTCTTTCCAGATTTGATACAGGTGTAGGCGAAGCCGGCCGAATTAGTTTTTTGGTTAAGTTTGGTGCAGGTGGTTCCAGCCTTAACAGCAGCTGCGGCATTTATGGCTAAAAGTTGTGCTAGACAAAGCCCAAGGAGACTGGCTAGTAGCAGTTTTTTTCTCATATTCTCAATACCGTCATAATTGCTGATATTTATGCGTGAAGCACCCTGCGATTCTTCCAACTATCACCACCGTATGAGGATGCACTTATGCAGGTTCTTTAATGGACTTCGAGGAATGCCAACCGGATTCTTCCCTTGAAGTTTGGATCAGAGAATCGAAAAACAATCTGATACTGCCCGTCAGCAGGCACTGAAAAGTCATTAATGTGCGTGCTTGTCCCTAATTCAAAGTTTGTGAAAAAAGTTTTACTTTTATCAGGATTTACACGATAGACCTCTATCGAACCTGCTAAACCCCGGATTGTCTGTGGAATTTCAGAAATCATCTCAAACATATTTCTTGCTTTCAGGTCGAAGCTGAATCCAAGATTTCGACCTTCAGCCTTAGTTGTATCTACATTTATTACCGCAAATTGAGGCAGTGATAGTGACCCGTTGGCTCCTGCTGGCGAGGTGAGGGATGAGGATTGCATTTGTTGTATTTGGTCTCCACTCGAACCATTAAGGGCTGACCCCGCTAGATAAAGAATGAGCCCAATGCCAATAGCGAGGGCGCCATAAAGTGCAATAAGAGTGAATTTACGAGTACGTCGATTACGAACTTTGGCAATGACAAGGTCAGCCAAGTGCTCTGATTCCAAAATATTGATGCCGAGGCGATCAAACTCTCGTTGAATTAGTGGATCTATGTTTTGCATCATTCTTCTATCACCTGCGCATCTTCGATTATTTGTGCATCTCTATCTGAGGAGTTTTGAATTTGTCCTCTTCTTCTGCTTTCCAGCGCTGGCACTGATTCAACATACTGAGCAACTGCTGCTTTACCGCGAGCTAAATGTGATGCAACTGTGCCCTGTTGCATATCCAAAATTTCAGCAATTTCTCGTAATAGATATCCATACTCATAAGCAAGTAGCAGAACTGCTCTTTGAGAAGCTGTTAGAGATTTCAAGGCAGCCCGTACGAGGAGTCTCTCCGCTACTTCATCAGAGTTATCGACAGAGTCCAATAAAAAATCAGCCATCTCTAAGGTGGTCTCTGACTCGGTTTGGCGCCTAGCCCATTTGCGTCTTAAATCAGCGTGTTTACTCACCATTACTCTGAC
The DNA here is from genome assembly GCA_903834145.1 of uncultured Actinomycetes bacterium. GTDB lineage: Bacteria > Actinomycetota > Actinomycetes > Nanopelagicales > Nanopelagicaceae > QYPT01. The sequence continues at coordinate 8,696 of CAILHY010000017.1, read as the reverse complement.
CGCGTAAGCCTCTAAATTTTCATGGTCGCGAATTTTTGCCCAACGCTTGTAAATATCAGCTAGCGCTTCTTGCAAGACATCATCTGAATTTTGCCGATCAAAGCAGATCGCCCGCGCACTCTTTATAAGAGTTCTTTGATGAGTTGAGAGCCAGGCAGTGAATTCGCCCTCGATGTATGAGCGTGAGTTCCGACTTGTGCCCGCCATTAGCGAAGGCTACAGGAGGCGTCCATACGGGGCACAGTGGGCAGGTTCTATTTTCCACCGAGTACGGGCAAAAAAGTCCACAACGATGCATAAAAATATTCAATCTCGGCGGTGTGGAGTTAGAGAACGGGATTTCCAGCCACGAACAACAGCCGAACGAAGGGTCTTGTATATGAAAATTTCTCGAATTAATTTAGTTGCCGTGGCACTCACCATGGGCCTTTCCTTTTCAACAGTTGCCCTTATTCCGGCACATGCAGCAGCGACTCAGGCGGATGTTGATTATTCGACCGCTATTTCCAAACTTTCCGTCCAATTTGGGAAAGCAGCAACTGAATGGGCTGCTGCCGTTTCAAATCCACCAACCTTTTCATTTGGCAAAAAATTCTCTACCTACAAGGCGAATGCCTCAACGAAAAGCGATTTACTTCTTGTCGCAATTGGAAAAATGAAGGCACTCACACCTTCAGTCGGATTTCCCAAGTCTGACGCACTTCTGAAAAAGTCATTAACTGCTTATGAATCGGCCGTTGGCAGGGTTAAAACTGCAATAAATAAAAATGATTCAAAATTAATGACTAAAGCGAACAAGGCAATTATTGCCGCGAGCTCCTCATATCAATCATGGGCAGGTTCTTACGCTGATGAAGTGAAAGCCCTCAACGGCTAGCTAATCAGAGAGTGGTTGCTATTCGTCACTTGGGTGGCCAAAGGATCCAATCCTTTGGCCACCTCGACAAAAAAAGAACCCAAAGATGCATAAATTCCGAGGAAATCCACGGTAAGTCATACAGATGGATTTCACGGAGACCTAATGGAGGATTTACATGAGAAGCAAAGTCTTGGCTGGAATTACCGTTGGATCGTTAATTATCGGGGGCTTACTTTCAACTCCTGGGCAGGCTGCCTCTTCCTCGCAACCCTCGGTTAAATCCTTAGTTGCCTCACCTGTTGGTTTTAGAGACGTGTCTTATTGTTCTGGTTACATAAATGGCATTTGTGACAAGACCTTTAATGGCTCACTCTCCTTCCGCACAAATTGGGCTTTTAGTGTCACGAATTCTGATACTCGTAAATCGGCTTTGCATGTGAGGGCGCAACTTACTTTCGAAGATGCTTCGGGCAACACCATTTACCAGACCGTAGCCACGATTCCCGGAGAAATTAAACCCGGCAAGATTGGTTGGGCTGCGCCAATTGATGATGGCGGCAATGGAGCTATCACGGGCGTTGCTCGCATTACAGCTAAAGTCGTTGCAGCCACATGGGTAAACCCATCTAAAGCCATTATTCAAGCGCCAGTAATTCTTGAACTAGAACCGAATGGGCATGACTTTGGCGTGCCGCTTGGCCTTCTTTGTGACTTCTCAGACTGCACCCCGTTCAGCTCCTTCAAATTAAATGGAATTATGTCCTGGAGAGGCGGCGCAGGAACGCCCACAGGAACTGTAATTTATTTCGATTCACAAGGGATGCCTATCGGCGGTACCACTTCTATTCTTGCAGGAAAGAGTAAATTTAATACTGGCAGCAATAGCGTACACATCGATTCTCTGCGCCTTCCTCCAAAAGAGCTCTCTGAAATCGCTATATTTAAAATTTACTTTGCCTAGCATTTGGTTACCTGACTGTGGCTTCGTCATCAACACCAAGTCGGAGGATGCCGCAAATTAAGCAACGGCGGAGTGGCGTGGTCTTGGCTTTGACGGCGCTATTGTCATTACTTATCGCTGTAGTTACGGCCCCAAATGTGTCAGCGATGGGGCACCCTATCCAAGGCAGTGTATGCACCAAAGTAAGTGTGAAAGTTGTTAAAGATAGCGTTGTCTATATTTGCACGCGAGTAAATGGGAAATTGGTTTGGGTGCTGGCAGATAACCAGAATCACTCACCTATAATTTCGGCGAAATCTCTACACATTCAACCAGTGATTCTCTACACGATCGGGAGTCGCTCAAAATACAGTTGGAATGAAACTACGACTGCCAACGCGGTTGATTCGGTTAATTTGGCTACAGGCTGGTGGAGCAAGGTCACGAATAATCGATTCAAATTTAGCGCGCCGATTGTTACAAAGCCTGTCGTGGTAGGCCACCCAACTTCTTGTGATCCCACACAAGCAGTGACTGAGGCGAAAAAGGCCTTAAAATTTAAAAATCCTTCCGGAGAATACAGATTTATTGTCTTTTCAATGGATTCAAAATGCGGTCAAGGTGAAAGGGGAATTGCAGAACTCCCAGGGAAAAACATTCTTATAAACCCGTTTGAAGATATGCAGAATTTTGCCTCCGACGCCCACGAAGGTTTCCGACCTTATGATTTTGCTTCTGTTATCACTCACGAAATCGGACACACTTTTGGACTACTTCATTCCATTTCATATAACTGCAATTTCAATGAATCCACACTGGTCCTCACGATTAATAAGTCTTGCGACGTGGAACCGTATGGAGACATCGAAGATTTTATGGGGCAGGGAGAGAGATACATATGCCAGTCACCTGATGGGTTGTTGAATGCTGACAACATTTCGGTAACTCAAAGAGCAATTGGTTTAGGAACTGTGCATTCAACACCTATTAATGAATTAGGTACTTTTACATTGCAAGATTTTGGGCCAGGCGTAACCAATACTCTTTTTACCATTAACACCGATTTAGGAGTTGCTTACCTCGAATTTCGATCTGCTTTCTCAAACGATTGCTTCAGGACTTCATTCCGATCAGATTCTCCCGCACTACCTTCTATTGAAATTCGGATGGTAGGAAATGATGCCGCTTGGCCACTCAAGCCAGGTTGGACTAACTCGCTTGGGATTGCTTTGTTGAAACGTACGAGGACGACATTAAATTCACTTCCTAACGACCCGCATTTCGTTGCGGGAGATTCAGTGGTGATCCCTAATACCCGAATTCTCCTCACCGTCGAAACGACGACGGCATCATCAGCAACATTCACTCTGAGTTTGTCTTAGGGGTAGCTCGTACGAGCAAAAAATCTTGGGTTAATTACGTCTCGAGGCACAACTTCGACCTTAATGGTCTTGGAGAAATGCGACTCTCATTCTTACCTTGAAATTTTGATCTGAGAATCGAAAAACAATCACGGCGGAGGATGAGGGATTTATCCTCTTCAGCCTGGGTAATTCCCCGATTTTATTGATTGAAATTTGGCCAGAGAAATTTGGTGGGGTAGTTCTTGAAATCGATTCACTAGATGAGATTGTAGTTAATTGGCTGATCAGAACTTTTGGTTAAAATGGTCGGTTGAAAACGTAAAGTTTAAGTATGAGTTAATTAGAAGTGCTCGAAAAAGAGTAGATAGGGCAATCCAATCTGGTTTCCACATAGAGGCGACAGCTTTACTTGAGTCTTTAATCGCTGATCGCATTGAAAGTGTTATCGAAAACAAAACTGGGGAAGTTCAGAAAGTTCAAAATTTACGCACGCTGGTAAAGAACGCGATTTCACTCGGAATAATCTCTGAAGATTTAGCGGCAGACATTCGTAGTTGGAGCGATAACCGTGCCAAAGTTGTTCATGAGATGGTGAAAGTGTCGAGCGAAAACTCGGGGAGCTGGAGAGAGCGAATGACGTTTGCTAGGCAGCTTGCTGTGGAGGGGAAAGAAATCTTAAAAAAACTTGGAAAAATTTCTAGGACATATCGGCCAAGTAGGTAAAGATGGCGGAGGTGTCCGAGCCACGGAACGAGATCAATGTGGCAGGGGTTCCTCGTTAAGAAAAAGATGGCGGAGGATAGGGGATTTGAACCCCTGAAAGGTTGCCCTTTACACGCTTTCCAAGCGTGCGCACTCGGCCGCTATGCGAATCCTCCGTGGAGAACTCTATCGGTGCTCTTAACTATGCTTAGACCAGATCCCTCGCGCGGCATTATCGTGCCAAACTCCCCCAGGGCTGGAAGGCAGCAAGGGTAGGCACGCTCTAATGGGTGCGCGAGGGGTCCTTTTATAGCCAGAACGTAGAGAAAGGGGAGGCACATGAGTTTGGCGCTCTATCGCAAATATCGTCCCTCCCTCTTTGCTGACGTTATTGGGCAAGAACATGTGACTGTTCCTCTTTCTAATGCCCTGGCATCTGGACGTATTCATCACGCATATTTATTTTCTGGCCCACGCGGTTGCGGAAAGACATCAAGCGCTCGCATCATGGCGCGAAGTCTCAATTGCGAAAAAGGACCTACACCTGATCCATGTGGCAAATGCCAATCATGTACCGATCTTGTAGCGAATGGTCCAGGTTCTTTAGATGTAATTGAACTCGATGCAGCAACGCATGGCTTAGTTGATGATGCGCGCGATCTTCGCGATAAAGCATTCTTTGCACCAGTAAATAGTCGCTACAAGATTTACATTATTGATGAGGCACACCAACTTGGGCCAGGCGCAGCGAATGCGCTCTTGAAAGTTGTTGAAGAGCCTCCTCCCCACGTGATCTTTATTTTTGCAACGACCGAACCAGATAAATTGATTTCGACTATTCGCTCTCGTACACACCATTACCCATTCCGATTGGTGCCACCAGGAATCTTGGCTGCGCACTTAGAGAAAGTCTGTAACTCCGAAGGCGTCAAAGTTGCCAAGGGAGTTATTCCATTAGTTGTACGTGCAAGTGGTGGGTCTGTGCGCGATGCCCTTTCTGTTTTAGGTCAACTCCTTGCGGGTGCTGGTGATCAAGGCGTCAGCTATGACATTGCCATTCAACTACTTGGTTTTACCGATGGTGCACTTCTTGATGATGCCGTTGATGCACTTGCTGCTCGCGATGGTGCAACGCTCTTTAAAACAGTTGACCGCGTTATCGAATCCGGACACGATCCACGCCGTTTTGCTGCGGATTTCCTTGAGCGCCTACGTGACTTGATGATTGTGGATGCACTGCCTGAGGGTGGCGCAAGTGCAATTCTGCGCGAAGTCTCCGATGATCAACTTCAGCGTATGCGCAATCAAGCACAAAACATTGGTTCAGCGGGGCTTTCTCGTGCGGCCGACATTGCTGCCGAAGGCTTGACCCAGATGCGTGGAGCCACTGCCCCACGATTGATGCTTGAACTCATTTGCGGCCGCATGCTTTTGCCATTGGGCGATACGTCAGATCGCGGATTGTTAGTACGAGTAGAGCGTTTAGAGCGCGCCGAAAGTTTGGCTCCGATGTCATCAGCGCCAGTAGCGGTGAAATCAAACGACAGAGTCAACTCTAAAAAAGTTATTCCCGAGTCAACGAATCGTATTGATGAACCCGTCCATGTTGACGAGAAGGCCGAGTCAACAAGTCCTGTTGATGAGCCTGTCGCACCAGTTAAGAAAGCTCCAACAGGGACAACGGATATTGCAGGGCTTCGCAGGTTGTGGCCAGATGTTATTGAAGATGTAAAGAAGCGTCGTCGATTGACGTGGTCGCTGCTCAGCACAAGCGCACAAATTCTTGGACTTGATGACAGCGCCATCACGATCGCCATTGTTAATGCTGGTGCGCGAGATTCCTTTATCCGTTCTGGTAGCGATGAAATTTTGCGCCAAGCATTCGTAGACATTGTTGGCTTGGATCGTAAGATCGAAGTTGTCGTGGATCCCTCCATTAATCCGAACACACCGCAAGCTCGCGCGGTTCGCGTTGATGAGGCACCGACAGATGCCAATCTCCTTTCGGGTAAGGCGTTACTTGCGCAAGAACTGGGTGCAGAATTTATTAGCGAGACTCAGAATCCATGAGCGGCATGTATGAAGGAGCCATTCAAGATCTCATTGATGCGTTAGGTCGTCTGCCCGGTATTGGCCCAAAGAGCGCCCAGCGAATTGCTTTCCATATCCTTCAATCCGAAACTGAAACAGCTGCTGCTTTAGTTGACGCCATTCGCACAGTGAAAGAGCGCGTGAAGTTTTGTACGCAATGTGGAAACGTTTCAGAAGAAACCGAATGTCGTATCTGTCGCGACCCACGTCGCGACAACACCGCCATCTGCGTTGTCGAAGAGAGTAAAGATGTGATTGCGATTGAGCGCACTCGCGAATTTCGCGGGAAGTATCACGTGCTTGGTGGGGCAATCAGTCCTATCGATGGCATCGGCCCGGATCAATTACGCATCCGCGAACTCATGGCTCGCCTTGCCGACAGCAACGTCACTGAAATCATTTTGGCCACCGATCCCAATCTTGAGGGAGAGGCCACAGCTACCTATTTGGCTCGAATGCTCAAACCCCTTGGCCTTAAAGTTTCTCGTTTAGCCAGTGGGTTGCCAGTTGGCGGAGACCTCGAATATGCCGATGAAGTGACTCTTGGCCGCGCATTTGAAGGACGTCGCACCGTCGATCAGTAGTTATCTCATTATGTGGATTAAACCCTGTCTCGTATTCTGAGATTAATTTCCTTTTCCTTTAAATCTCCCGCAAAATAGCGTCATGGGATTAATTGTTCAAAAATTCGGCGGCTCCTCCGTAGCCGATGCCGAGGGTATGAAGCGTGTTGCCGCCCGAATTGTGGCCACTAAGCGCGATGGAAATCAGGTTGTTGTCGTTGTGAGCGCCATGGGCGATACCACCGATGAGCTCATTGACCTGGCCAATCAGATCACTCCAATGCCCAAGGGGCGCGAACTCGACATGTTGCTCACCGCTGGAGAGCGCATCTCTATGGCGCTGCTGGCAATGGCGATTTCGAATTTAGGTCATGAAGCGCGCTCATTCACGGGAAGCCAAGCCGGCGTTATTACCGACTCGGCACATGGTCGCGCTCGCATTATTGACGTGACTCCTGGCCGAATTCAAGAAGCTCTAAAAGAAGGCGCGATTGCCATTGTCGCTGGATTCCAAGGAATTAGTCAGGACACAAAGGACATCACAACTCTTGGTCGAGGCGGATCTGACACAACTGCGGTTGCTTTAGCGGCAGCGCTAGATGCGGATGTCTGTGAAATTTACACAGATGTTGACGGCGTCTTCAGTGCGGATCCTCGAGTTGTTCCTGCAGCAAAGAAATTGAAATCTGTTACCTACGATGAAATGTTGGAACTCGCAGCAAGTGGCGCCAAAGTTTTACATTTGCGTTGCGTTGAATATGCACGCCGTTATGAAATGCCAATACACGTTCGATCATCTTTTTCTACCAACGAAGGAACCTGGGTGGTCAAGAACCATCCTGAAGGAGGAACCATGGAGCAAGCAATCATCGCCGGAATCGCACACGATAAGAGCGAAGCAAAGATCACCATCGTGGGTGTGCCTGACCGCACCGGTGTTGCCGCGCGCATCTTTCAATCCATCGCAGACTCCGACATCAACATTGACATGATTGTGCAGAATGTTTCTGCAGCAGCAACCGGCCTCACAGATATTTCCTTCACGTTGCCTAAGAGCGAAGGCGCAAATGCAACGGCAATCTTGCAACGTATCCAAGGCGAAGTTGGATATGCATCCATTCAATACGATGATCAAATCGGCAAACTTTCACTTGTCGGCGCAGGCATGCGCTCTCACCCTGGCGTGACTGCCACATTCTTTGCCGCAATGTCTGAAGCAGGCGTCAACATCGAAATGATTTCTACATCTGAAATTCGCATCTCCATTGTTTGCCGTGCCTCTGATTTAGAACGTGGTGTTAAAGCCGCACACACTGCCTTTGATTTAGATGCAGATCAGATCGAAGCAGTTGTTTACGGAGGTTCTGGTCGATGACTCAGAAGCCATCCCTTGCAGTAGTTGGCGCAACGGGCGCCGTCGGCACCGTCATGCTCGACATACTTTCCACTCGCACTGATGTGTGGGGCGAAATCCGCTTGATCGCATCAGCACGAAGCGCGGGCAAGAAGTTGATATGTCGCGGAGAAGAACTCACTGTTATTGCTCTATCACCCGAGGCTTTCGATGGCATCGATGTTGCCATGTTCGATGTTCCCGATGAGATCTCTGCTGAGTGGGCACCGATTGCTGCTTCACGTGGGGCAGTTGTGGTTGATAACTCGGGTGCTTTCCGTATGGATGTAGATGTTCCACTAGTTGTACCTGAGGTTAATCCGCAGGATGCCAAGAATCGCCCGCGTGGAATTATTTCTAATCCAAATTGCACAACGCTTTCTATGATTGTTGCTATGGGTGCGCTCCACCGCGAATACGTATTAGAAGAACTCGTTGTTTCTTCCTACCAAGCGGCATCCGGTGCTGGTCAAGCGGGTATCGACACACTACGTGCACAAATCTCTGCCGTTGCTGGCACAGATGCCGGAACCAATACAAGTGATGTACGTACATTCATTACAGATAACGGACCCTTCCCTGCTCCCCTTGCTATGAACGTTGTTCCATGGGCTGGCTCATTGAAGGAAGATGGTTATTCATCTGAGGAATTAAAGGTTCGTAATGAATCTCGCAAGATTCTTGGACTTCCTAATCTTAAAGTTGCGGCCACATGCGTACGCGTTCCTGTGATTACAACTCACTCACTCACTGTGCACGCAGTATTTGCAAAAGAGCCTTCACG
>CAILHY010000016.1 GCA_903834145.1 uncultured Actinomycetes bacterium | reverse complement strand
GGTACCTGAACCATCAACGGTGATGACCTGATTGATCAGAAGGTTAGGTCCGGCGGCGGCAGTCATGGCCTTGGAATTTACGATGATGCCGGAATCGGTCAAGGTTGGAGCATCCTTGCTGACATAGAGGCGACCAGGCTTGTTACTGGAATCAGCAACGGTGAATCCTGTAGGGATACCCTCAGAATCAAGGCCGACGAAGGAGATATTGGTTCCCTTAATGGCGAATCCACCGACAAGTCCGTTGACCTTCTTGGAAGGTGTTGAGGCAACCGCCGTTGGAGTGGCTGAGGCAGAAGTAGATGCGCTTGCTGAGGCACTGCTTGACGCGGCGGCCTTATCGGCGCCAGCAATAGGGGTAGATGCAATCTCGGACTGAGCAAGTGGAACGTTGTTGTTCTCAGCGCCAGTCATGGAGTTAAAGCCAAGGAATGCGGTCACAAGTAAAAGGAGTGAAAGTGCAACCTTGGAAGATTTCTTGGCAACATCGGCGGCCCTCTTATAAGAGGTCGACAACATATCCAGGGCGGTGAGGCCACGCTCTTCGTCGATGATGATCTCGGACATGATGCGGCGAAGGGATGCGCGAGCGCGAGAAACAGTGTGGCGCACGGCAGATTCCTTGATGCCCAATTCTGCGGCGATCTCTTCGGTGGAACGGCCTTCCATCTCCCACATAACAAGGGCGGCACGCTCGGCTGGGGAAAGTAGGGCTAAGGCTTGGCGGATGATCGCGGCATCTTCAGCGGCGCTCATTGCGGCGGAGTGGTCTCCATCTGCCTGCCAGGTAGCTTCGATCTCTGCGGTGGCATCATCGAGGACGACCAAGTTTGGACGACGGCCTTCCATGCGGAAGTAGTCGATGCAAAGGTTTTCGATGGTGCGGTGCAGGTAGGACAGGCCGTGCTCAGCAGATTCGAGTTCTGGAGCGGCCAACATGAACTTGATCAAGGCATCTTGAGTGATTTCCTCAGCCTTGGCGGAATCCTTGAGGACGCGATTTGCGTGGGAGAGAAGCTCTGAGCGGTGCTCTGTGTAGAAAGCACCGAGCTCAGCGACGGTCCATACTGTCGGACCTGCTGAAGCTGCAGATTTCTTGGCCACTTTGAGATTCCTTTTTAACCGGTTTTGTTGTGCAGAGTCAGCCGTCGCTGCCTCTACTTGCTACTACGAATCCGTATCCACTTTGTCGCGGTGGACGGACAAAACGGACATTTCGCTGAACCGTGAGCGTGCCCTGCCTCTTTGTGGGTCAATTCCTGCCCCTAGCGAGCGCTGGATGCACCCTCACCTTTACCTTTGATTGGATCCAGGGCAATTTTACGCTCGGCTTTGTTGCCTATAGAAGAGGTATTCCTTGGTAATTGCGTGAGAAAAGGAACTACTTAATGGTGAGGCCTCGCGTGTAGACCACTTTGCCCGCGATCTTCACAACCACGGTCTTGATACCCGGTTTCACTGTGTTCTTGCCGATCTTGGCAGCCACCTTATTAATGGTGGCAGTGACCTTGGAACCGGCTGCGGCTTTGGTAACCGAGATCGTGATGACTCGCTTGACCACCGTGACCGTGACGACTGGTTTGGCAATCGGCTTCACTGTCGGTGCAGGAATCGGTTTTACGGTCGCAGACGGTGTTGGTTTTGCTGTAACTGTTGGCGATGCGCTTGGTTTTGGTGAGGCACTCGCTGATGGTGTTGGTGTTGGAACAACTGCGCCGGCTTTAACAGTAAGAGTGGTTTGAACCGTATTGGATTGCGAATAATTTCCTAGAGGCAATTGCATGGCAGAAATAGTTGCTGTACCTGCTCCGACAATGACAAGTGTGCCCGCAGAAACAGTTGCCACTTTTGGATCCGATGATGTGTAGGTCCATGTACCGAGTGAATTAGTTGTCGGTGCCTTGATCTCTAAGGGAGTTTGGCCAACTGTTGCAGTCATCGCAGCAAATGCACCGATCGTTGGAATATCTCCGAGAACGCGAATCGTTAAGGTTGCGGCACCTTGTGCCCACGTGGATGAAGAAGCTTGTGTTGCTGTGATAGTTGTTTGTCCTGCACCCTTAACTTTCACAACTCCCGAAACGATCTCTACAACATTTGTATCTGCCGATGTATACGTCCATGCGTTTGGAGAATTTGTTGAAGGTGGAGTCAAAGTGAAATCTGAATCCTTAATAACTTTTTCAATGTTCGCCCATGCGCCAATTGTTGGTGTACCAACAACGGTCAGCGTCATCGCAACGGGAGTTGATGAACCGTAATTTCCGACACCTGCTTGCGTTGCAGTGATCAACGTTGCACCTGGTTTGTGCAACGTAGCTGTTGCATTTGCCCCTGCGGCAACGCCAGTTGCCGGAATCGAAGCAACAGTTGGGTCGGAGGAAGTCAGCGTCCAACCTCCTGAAGAATTTGATGTTGGCGCCTTAATTATCACGGTATTTGCGCCTGAAGATGTGTATGCGGCAGTGAGGTTAGGGAATGCACCAATTGTGGGAAGTGCGGCTTGAATTGTTGTGGTCATAGAAACGGTGGCAGATCCGTAGTTGCCAGAGTGAGCCTGTGTTGCTGTGATTATGGCCGTTCCTAAACCAACCGGCGTCAGCGTTGCTCCATTGATTGAAGCAACTGCGGGATTGGATGACGTAAATGTCCAGGCGCCAGGCCCAGTGGACGTTGGTGCAATTAGGGTCACGCTACCGACACTGTCTTTCATGAGTGTGATATTCCCGAAAGTTCCAAGAACAGGAACGAGTGCGACAACAGTCAGAGTCATCTTTGCTGTCGCACCAGTAAATAAAGTTGTGTTGGATTGCGTTGCGGTGATCTCAACAACTCCACCATCTAGAAATGTCACAACGTTTCCACTTACTGATGCGATCGAAGGTTTGGATGATGCATATGTCCAACTTCCGTTGGAAGTAGATGTAGGTGGACTGAGCATCAATGAGCCTTGCGTAATTGAAACCGATTGCGATGCAAATACACCGACAATTGGAGTTCCTGGATTAACAACTAATAGTGCAGATCGTGAGCGTTCGGTGAATGCACCACTAGCAGCTTGTGTTGCAGTGATTGTTGATGTGCCCGTCGAGAGAATAATCAGAACGCCACCGTTGACCGTTGCAACGCGTGGGTTGGAGGAAACGTATGACCATGACCCTGGAGAGTTTGTTGTGGGTGGAACGATCGTGACGGTGCCGACTCCGTATGTAGTAGTGATGCGCGGGAATGGTCCAAAGATCGTTGCCGTCGCTTGAGCAATCGGCGCGAGCGCAAGAGAAACAACCGCCACCGCAAGCGCCACCACCAGCGTTGAACGTGCGGGGGTTCGTCTGGATCTTTGGGATGTTGTTGGGTTTTCCGTATCTATGCGCATGTTTTCATTATCCCCAAAGCGCGCGCGGAATCAGGGATGTCTTATATGTGAGCCACCTATCAACTCAAAAGCCATTTTGGAGGGTGACCACTCATAGCTTTGGGCGATTTGTGTAGAAGCCAGGTCTACCGTGAACTCGTAAGCGTGAGCCTCGGAGAGGAGACCACACTCGTGTTTCAGGTACGCATCCATGGTCGTGGCGGTCAAGGAGTTGTTACGGCCGCCGAATTATTAGCCCAGGCCGCCTTTGATGAAGGTCGCCATGCCCAAGCATTTCCGAGTTTCGGCTCCGAGCGCACTGGCGCCCCTGTCGTTGCCTTTTGTCGCATCGCCGATAAAGAAATCCGCGTGCGCGAACCGATCATGGCCCCGGACGCAGTGATCGTGCAGGATGAAACATTGCTTCGCGCAGTAGATGTTTTCGCCGGTCTTCAATCCACGGGATATGTACTTATTAACTCTATGCGCACCTTTGATGAGCTGGGTCTTGGCGAATATGCGGCAGTTGGAGATCGATTTATCACCGTCCCTGCAACGCAATTGGCCATGCAACACCTTGGCCGCCCGGTACCTAACGCAGTATTGCTCGGCGCATTTGCTGCCCTAACAAAAGTTGTTTCCTTAAAGTCAGTCAATGACGCTATCCGTGATCGCTTTAGCGCGAAGTTAGCCGACGGAAACTGCGCGGCAGCAACGGCGGCATACGAATTTGTCGCACAACAATTAGAAGGGTCCGCCCGTGTTTAAACAAGTTGAGGGCTCTCGCGCGGTTGCCGAAGCCGTGGCTGCTTGTCGGCCAGAAGTAATCTGCGCATATCCTATTTCTCCGCAAACACATATCGTCGAAGGCTTAAGCCGCATCGTCAAAGAGGGCAAACTCGGCACCTGCGAATTCGTCAATGTGGAATCTGAATTTGCGGCAATGTCTGTTGCCATCGGTGCCAGCGCAACAGGTGCGCGCACCTACACAGCAACAGCAAGCCAAGGTTTGTTGTATATGGTCGAAGCCGTTTATAACGCATCCGGTCTTGGTCTACCGATTGTTATGACGGTGGCCAACCGCGCAATTGGTGCGCCCATCAATATTTGGAATGATCACTCTGATTCGATGTCCCAACGCGATTCTGGATGGATTCAGATCTTTGCTGAAACCAACCAAGAGGCAGCAGACCTACATGTGCAGGCATTTCGGATTGCAGAGGAATTATCACTACCCGTCATGGTCTGCATGGATGGATTTATTTTGACACACGCATCAGAACGCGTGGATATTCCAGAGCAAGAGCAAGTGGATTCTTTCCTTAAGCCCTATGTGCCTCGTCAGGTTTTGGACCCAGCTAATCCCGTCTCCATCGGCGCGATGGTTGGCCCTGAAGCCTTTACAGAGGTGCGTTATATGGCCCACATGAAGACTTTATCGGCGCTAGAACTCATCCCTCAGGTTGCAAAAGATTTCGAAGAAATCTTTCATCGCGACTCCGGTGGCCTCATCCGCGGATACCACTGCGAAGGCGCAGAGACCGTAGTCATTGCACTGGGCTCGGTACTGGGAACTATCAAAGATGTTATTGATGAGCAACGAGAAAATGGCGTATCCATCGGTGCACTTGGAATCATTTCATATCGCCCATTCCCTTTTGATGCGGTTCGCGCAGCACTCAAAGATGCAAAACGCGTCGTGATTATTGAGAAAGCGTTATCTGTCGGCATCGGCGGCGTGGTCGCGCAAGATATTCGCCACGCGCTATCGGGACTTGAGATTCATCAGTACACCGTGATCGCCGGTCTTGGTGGCCGCCCGATTACAAAGGCATCGCTGGATGATCTCTTTAATAAAGCAGTTGTTGATGACATTCGCGGGCTGACATTCCTGGACCTGGATCAAGAATTGGTAGATGCAGAAATGAAACGTGAGGCAGGTCAATCATGAGCACGACGCCCGTAAAGTTTTATCAAGTCGGAAGTTTCGCAGTTGGAAACCGTTTACTTCCCGCCGCAGCAGGTTCAGTGCAGTCAGATATGGAACGCACCAACGCACTCACATCGGGCCACCGTGCATGCCAAGGTTGCGGTGAAGCACTCGGTGCTCGTTATGCAATGGATGCCGCGATGCGTGCAGCCAACGACCAAGTTATTGCAGTAAATGCAACGGGATGCCTCGAAGTTTTTTCTACCCCGTATCCAGAAAGTTCATGGCGCATTGCATGGTTGCACTCCCTCTTTGGAAATGCACCTGCTGTCGCAACGGGTGTAGCTGCAGCTCTTCGAGCAAAGGGGCGCACCGAGGTACGCGTTATTGGCCAGGGCGGAGATGGCGCAACCGTTGATATCGGATTTGGTCCACTTTCTGGAATGTTCGAACGCAACGACGATGTTCTCTACATTTGCTATGACAATGAGGCGTACATGAACACCGGTGTTCAGCGATCTGGAGCAACTCCAGCAGCGGCGCGTACTGCAACAACGCAAGCGGTGGGACCAGAGCCTGGCAATGTATTTGGTCAAGGCAAGAATGTTCCACGTATCGCAATGGCACATGAAATCCCATACGTTGCAACAGCAACAGTTGCCGACCTGCGCGATCTAGAAGCAAAAGTTGCACGCGCAATGGAATTTCGTGGTGCCCGCTATCTACACGTGCTTGTCCCTTGCCCTCTGGGTTGGGGATCGCAATCGTGTGACACCGTCAAAATCGCTCGTCTTGCCACACAAAGTGGTCTTTTCCCTGTCTTTGAAGCCGAACGCGGTGAAGTAGTTTCATCAACGCCGATTCGTCAAAGAGTTCAAGTAGAGGAATACCTTAAATTGCAGGGTCGATATTCACATTTGTTTTCACCAAAGCGTCGCGATGATGTCATCGATAAATTGCAAGCCGCGGCAGATCGAAATATCAAACGGTATAACTTGTTACCAGAGGAAGAAGGTGATCTCTAATGGAGCAACCATTTGCAATAACCCTGCAAGTTGAATCCAGTCTTGCCAACCACACGGGGTCATGGCGCGTAGAGCGTCCGCAATATGTCAATC
Organism: uncultured Actinomycetes bacterium; assembly: GCA_903834145.1. GTDB lineage: Bacteria > Actinomycetota > Actinomycetes > Nanopelagicales > Nanopelagicaceae > QYPT01. The sequence goes on along the minus strand of CAILHY010000016.1, from coordinate 67,980 downwards.
TCATGCCACCGTGCAACAACGCATGTCCTGCTGGCGAGAATGTTCAAAAGTGGTTGTACACCGCTGAAGATGGATCGTACGAAGAAGCATGGCGTGCGCTGATTGTTGAAAATCCATTCCCAGCAATCATGGGACGCGTTTGCTACCACCCATGCCAAACAGTCTGTTCTCGGGGACAGCTAGATGAAGCCGTCGGCATTAACTCGGTGGAGCGTTTTCTTGGAGATCTCGCCATTGAAAAAGGTTGGAGCATTCCAGTCACTGCGCCATCTACTGGATTTAAAGTGCTCATAATCGGCGCCGGCCCAACAGGTTTATCTGCCGCCTATCACCTGCGTCGTATGGGGCATGCAGTCACGATTCGCGATGCAGCAGATCTTGCCGGCGGAATGATGCGTTTTGGTATTCCTAAATACCGCTTGCCACGAAATATTCTGAACGCCGAAATTGCCCGTATTGAAGATATGGGCGTTCGTTTTCAGATGAATCACAAGGTCGATAATGTACAAGACGCAATCGATGATGGATTTGATGCGGTCTTCTTAGCTGTTGGTGCGCAAATCGGTAAGCGTGCATATATTCCTGCAGGAGAAGCCGCACGCATTCTCGATGCCGTCAATGTTCTGCACGATGTAGCAGATGGAGATGCTCCACTGCTCGGTCGCAAAGTCGTTGTTTATGGCGGCGGAAATACTGCCTTCGATGTTGCTCGCACTGCTAAGCGCCTGGGCGCCGACGAAGCGATGATCGTGTATCGCCGTACTCGTGAAAAAGCGCCAGCAAATGACACGGAAATTCAAGAAGCCATTGAAGAAGGTGTTCTTATGAAGTGGCTCTCGACAGTAAAACATGCCGATGCGGGCGTTCTCAAAATCGAACGCATGGAATTAGATGACAAGGGCTACCCACAACCAACAGGTGAATTCGAAGAGCTAGAAGCAGATTCCCTTGTTTTGGCCCTTGGTCAAGAGGTGGATCTATCTCTGATAAACAACATGGCAGATGTTGAAGTTCGCGATGGCGTGGTTCATGTAGATCCCAACATGATGACAGGGCGTGCAGGAATCTTTGCCGGTGGCGACATGGTGCCGGCTGAACGTACAGTCACAACAGGTGTTGGCCACGGTAAGAAAGCCGCGCGCAATATTGATGCATGGCTTCGCAAAGAGAAGTTTGAAAAGGATCCAAATCCTAAGGTTGTCGAATACTCAGACCTCAACCCTTGGTATTACTCGGATGCACCACATGCAGTTCGTCCCCGCCTTGAAGGTGCACGCCGCGCCTCCAACTTTGACGAAGTCGTTCAAGGGCTTGACGAGTCCACAGCGCTCTACGAAGCGCGCCGATGCATGTCGTGCGGAAATTGTTTTGAATGCGATAACTGCTTCGGTGTCTGCCCTGATAACGCGGTCATCAAATTAGGACCTGGTAAAGGTTTTGAATTCAATCTGGATTACTGCAAGGGTTGCGGAATCTGCGTCTCTGAATGTCCATCCGGTTCCATTATTATGATTCCAGAAAAGAGTTAGTGAAATGATCGTCTGTGTACCAGTCACAACTAGCGGAACAGTAGATCCCAGTTGGGGTCGCGCCGATCGAATTGCTGTTGCCGAAATTGTCGATGGCGCAATCATCAACTGGAATGAATATGACACCTTTTGGAACACGCTTCACGATGAAGGTACGCACGGATCGCATCATGCTCGCATCGCAAAATTCTTAAAAGAACACAAGATTGAAGCCGTGTTTGCCAATCACATGGGTGATGGCATGGTCCGCATGTTGGCAACGATGCAACTACCTACACATTTGGGTGCTGCAGGCGATGCCCGAGAGGCCGTTCTAGTTCGTTAGTTTTTTGGAGTACGTGAGTACTGAACACCATCGCGGAAGACTGAAATAACAGCGCCATTTACTTCCGGGCCTGCAACAAGAATTTCAGGAAGCCACGCTTCTTCTCCGATGCGCCAAGTATTGTCTCCAACGGCAACAAGTGTGAGATCAAACTGTGGCGCCTCTACTCCACCAGGTGCAACTAAGAACAACTGGCCTTCTCGTTGAATAATTCTGAAGTTGTTAAACCAAGGCGAGTAATTTCGGTAATGACCCACAAGTGGGTGATTCGATGAACCTGGTTCAGAAACTTTGGTCGCACCTGCATAATAGATATCGGGACCACAGACCCAGCGTGCTCCGCGATCATCATTCAAGAAATCCCAACGAAAAGTTTCCAGAACCGGTAAATCGCAGACATAACGCCCTGTCCAGGTAGGTTGCAAAGAACCTGTATGGCCACGTGTAACTATGCGAATGCCAGTTTCTCCATCATTCGAAAGCGTGATCTCTCCACTGGAACTCGTGAAGATACCAAGCATTTCTGGCGTTGGAGATGAAATTCCGTTGACGATGCACAGTTCTGCTGGTGGAAGTGGAACGAAAGTATCCGATGAAGGGACAAATAGTTGGTGTGCAGCACGGGCAATGAGATGCGCAGCAGGGTAGTCACCGTTTGCGTTGGTAAGAACTGTGACACCAAAATTGGATTCTGTATCAACGAGAGCGAATGAGGAATACCCAACCATTCCACCGCCGTGCGAAAGGCATTGCTTGCCATTCACCAACTCGGTATTTACGCCAAGTCCATAGTGATTTTGCGTGATCTGATAACCGCCACGAATCTCAATCATGTCTTCACCATCGGGTGCATGTGGTGTAGCCATTTCTTTGAAATTAGTAATCGGCAATATTTTTTTTCCTGCAACGCTTCCTTGGTTTAAGAGGAGGAATAAGAACTTGGCCATATCCGTTGAGGATGATGCAACGCATCCATCTGCTGGGAAAACTTCAAACCATGTTGCACGCGATTGTGCATCCCCCGGACGCCATGGAAGTTCTTCTCTCATGGGCCAATACCCAACCGCCATGGAATCTCGATGCTCGTGCAGAATGGCTCCCACCGAACTATCCATCCCGAGTGGTTCAAAGATTCGTACTTTGAGTTGATCGGCAAGGGATGATTTCGTCAGCGCTTCAATAGCCAAACCCAACAGCATGAAACCGACGTTGGAATAATGGAAATGAGTCTGGGCGTTCTCCACTTTTGGAGAATTCCGAAGCGCCCAGATCTGCGCGAAATCATCAGGAATCCCATCCCCACCCATGATCAAACCGGCAGTGTGTGCCAATAGATTTCGCACCGTTACCGCGGGTGAGTCACCAGTTATCTGCACCCAGGGCAAGATGGATGTAATTTCTTGGTCGAGATCGATGCGTCCTTCAACGACAAGCTGATTAATAATGATTGAAACAAATGTTTTACTAATGGAGCCAATTTCATAAAGATGGTCTGTTCGCGTAGGTATCGCACGTTCGATATCGGCATACCCGAAAGCGAACTCACTAACAATTTCATTCTTGTTGGTGATTACCACGGTTCCACCGGGCAGAGGCCAATACTTCATAAGGTCTTCAATGAAAACCTTAAGTTGATCAGCCTTGGTATTCATTAGCGAAGGAAATTAACAATCGTGGATTTGAGTAGGTCAACGGTTTGTACAACTTCTGGAATATCGGCCCATTCATCGGGTGAATGGAGATTGCCACCCAGTGGCCCAATCAAGATCGTTGGAATGCCAGCGTTTTGCAAGAGCGCTGCATCCGTCCATGCATTGAGACCTTGCTCATCTGCTGGTTTACCCAAAACCTCACGTGATGCATCATCAAATGCTTGTAGTAGTGGACCCAGATCTGCACCAACAAACGGATCACGATCTACTTTGACATCAATCTCTGCTTTGAAATCAGGGAATTCTTTGCGGATCTCGTCAAAGATATTTTCGATATCTGAAACCCGATTGGCAAGTGTTTCACCAGGTTGAGTACCGATCTCGATACCCAGCACTACCTGGCTTGGGTAGGTTGCATAGTCGGTTCCACCATGGATCGTTCCCGTATGAAATACGGTGCGACCGTTGAGTGGGTGGGGATTCTTCTTCCATTCACGCTCATCTAACTGATGAAGTGCGCGAATAACCTCTGCCATATGGACGATCGCATCGATACCCTCATCCGGAGTTGAACCATGTGATGCTTTTCCAAAGACGGTTATGTCGATCCAACCAAAACCTTGATGTTCCGTAACAACAACAGGTAGCGCTGCTGGCTCGATAACAATTGCCGCATCGATCTTGTGATTTGCTACCAAGTGTTCGGTGCCAATGGATGTTCCTTCTTCATCGATCACACAAGCAAGAAGTACATCTCCCTTAAGTGGAACTTTGTCGCGCACTAAATCGCGAAGTGCCAACATCGCAGCGGCGCAGCTTGCTTTGTCATCAACAACGCCCAAGCCGTACATGCGATCACCATCGATCCAAGGATTAAGTGCGCGATCGGCCCAGTTCGCATAACCGACTGTGTCGCTGTGGGCATTAATGCATAGAGTTGGTCCAGGTTCTGATCCGCGCAGGCGAGCCAACATGTTAGGTCGTCCTGGAGTGACGTCATCAAGGAGAACTTCTAGGCCAGCGGCTTCCAACCACTTACCCATGAATTCCGCGACGTTTCGCTCTCCGGTTCCATCGGCAATGAGCCATGGTGTTACTGATTCAATGCGAACCAAATCCGTGAGTAGTGAAACTACTTCGGCGCGGTCTGTTGTCATTGGTTCCCCTTATTATGTTCAGAAAAGAAGCATGCCACATGATGTGATTCCGCATTCGATTGGATTTGTAAAACGGGATCTTGCGTAAGGCACTGCTCTGGTTCACCGAGTTCGCGAAAGAGTGGGCAACGTGGGTGGAAGCGACAACCGGAGGGAATAGAAGCAGGACTTGGAATTTCACCGGTGAGGATAATTCGGTCTTCCAATGCGGTGACTTCAGGGACCGGGATAACCGAAACAAGGGCCTTTGTATACGGATGCATGGGATTAGCAATCAAATCGACAGCGGACGCTTCTTCAACAATGCGCCCCAAGTAAATAACCGCAATCCGATCAGCGAACATCCACGCCAAAGAGAGATCGTGTGTAATAAAGAGGTATGAAACTCCTAATTGATCGCGAAGATCGGCCATAACGCGCAAGATTCCTGCACGAAGGGAAACATCCAGCATGGATACAGGTTCGTCAGCGATGATCAGAGCAGGTTTCAAAATAATGGCGCTAGCAATGGCAACACGCTGGCGTTGTCCACCAGAGAGCTGATGTGTAAAGCGTTCGCCAATTTCAGCCGCAGGTCGTAACCCGGCTTGTGCCAGAGCAGCTAACGCCATTTCTCGGCGCTCTGATTCAGAACCCCCAATTCCGTGGATTTCTAAAGGCTCCATGACGGCTTCAATCACACGTTGGCGCGGATCCAGTGATTCAAAGGGATCTTGGAAAATCATTTGGAAATTGCGGCGCATGGATCGCAACCCTTTGCCCTGCAATGGAACAACATCAACACCGTCAATCACAATCTTGCCGGCGCTAGGGTCAATCAGGCGCATGATGGCATTAGCCATGGATGTCTTTCCGCTACCTGATTCACCTACTAGTGCAAGAGTTTCACCCACCGCTACTTGTAGATCTACCCCATCAACGGCGCGAGCAACCTTATTTTTTCCTGAGGCTCCATTGAGTTGATAGGTGACATGTAAGTCTTCAATTGATAACGCGAGTTTCTTACTCATTGCACACCTGCACGAATATCACTAGCTAAATGGCAGGCAACACTTTGTCCGCCACCGATATCAATGAGTTCTGGAACTTCTGTAGCGCATCGGCTCAAGGCAACATCGCAACGATCGGCGAAACGACAACCTACTTGCTCTTGAGATAGATCCGGAGGGTATCCCGGAATCCCGTCAATAAATTTTCTCTCGTGTTTAATATTCGGATAAGCACTCAGCAAACGCTGGGTATAAGGATGTTTCGCACCATGGTTGCCAAAGACGCGAGAAGTTGGACCTTGCTCGGCCATCTTCCCCGCATACATAACGGCAACCCTGTCGCATGTTTGGGCCAGTACTGATAAATCGTGAGAAATGAGAAGCATCGAAAGGCTGTATCGATCACAGAGACTTCGTAGCAAATCTAATATCTGTGCTTGCGTCATAACATCGAGCGCGGTGATCGGCTCATCTGCGATAACCAATTTTGGCATACATGACAGCGCCATTGCGATCATTACCCGTTGGCGCATACCGCCACTGAATTGATGGGGGAAATCTTCGAAACGTCGCGCTGGAATCCCGACCGCTTCAAGCAACTCCAAGGTTCGATCATGCGCTTGCTTTTTAGAAACACTCTCATCGTGAATCCGAATTGGTTCAGCGATTTGGCTACCGATCGTATGCACGGGATTAAGGGCATTAAGCGCGCCTTGGAAGACAACGGAAATTTCTTTCCAGCGAAGCGCGCGCATTCCTTCTTCACTTAAGGCGGTAGTGTCGACGCCGTTGAAATGAATCGAACCCGCACCTATGTGAGAACCTCGAGGAAGCAGTCTCGGAATCGAAAGTGCCAACGTTGTTTTTCCGCATCCGGATTCACCAGCTAAGCCAACGAATTCGCCTTTTTCAATGGTGAGATCGACACCGTCTACTGCAAAAAATTCGCCCTTGGGATTGGGGTAGGAAATATGTAAATCACGAATTTCAAGAAGGCTCACTCTGATCCTCCCAAGCGTGGATTAGTGATCTTTTCAAAGCTATGTCCCACAAGGGTGAAGCCAAGAACGATGAAGAGAATGCCAAAACCAGGAGGCAAGAAATACCACCAGGCACCTCGGCCGATAGCGCCAGATACAAAGGAGAAGTGGAGCATGGTGCCCCAAGAGATTCGGTCGGGATCACCTAGGCCAATGAAACTTAAAGTTGCCTCGCTCAGAATACATCCAGCAACGACAAGGATCGTATTGGCAACGATCAAAGGCATAACGTGAGGAACGATGTGCGTGCGGATGATGCGCAAATTACTGGAACCCAGTGACTTTGCTCGAGGGACAAACTGTCTTTGACGCAGAGACAACGTTTGAGAGCGAACAATCCTTGCGGTACGTGGCCAACTTAGAAAACCAATCACCATAATAATTACTGTGATGTTCTGCCCAAAAATTGCGCCGAGTGCAATCATTAAAGGCAAGGCTGGAACCACTAAGAAGAAATCAGTGATGCGCATCAGAATGCCATCGAGACGACCCATGTAATAACCAGCAAAGATTCCCAGACCAGAACCGACGATCGTAGAGATGACCGTCGCCATAATTCCAACAAAGAGCGAAATCCGGGCGCCAGTGAAGAATTGTCGCAAGACATCTCTGCCAAGTTCATCGCTGCCTAATAAATGTGTCTTTGAAGGGCCAGTCAAGATCGATGCTGCATCCGCGCCAACTTTGGATGGATCAAAGGGAAAGAAGATCGGGCAAATGACGGCGATAAAAGTCGTGATCGCTAATGCAATTAGTCCCCATCGACCCATGCGATCGGCCCACAGTTTTCCCATGAAATACCAGAAACCGTGGTTGGCGCTGGTTCTGTCTCGTTTCATCATTTGGATACCGCAACTCTTGGATCAAGAACGCGATAAAGAAGATCGGCGGCAAAGTTTGCAACAAGAACTGCAACGGTGGTCAGCAGGAATGAGGCTTCAAGAACTGGATAGTCACGGGCTAGAACTGAGTTATACATAAGTAAACCCATACCCGGCCAGGAAAAGACAACTTCCACTTGTATGGCGCCACCAACTAGGGCGCTGATGTACAAAGCGGACGCCGTCAGAACAGGCAACATCGCATTTCTAAATCCATGGCGCCAGACGATTGCTCGCCTGCCCAAACCTTTGCCACGTGCGGTCAACATGTAATCCTCTGACATCACATCAATCAAGGCAGTACGAGTGATGATGATGAAAAATGCAATATCTACGATCGCCAAAGTCACTGTCGGCAAAATGAGGTGACGGGAAATATCCATAAAGTATTCGAATCCGTTTGAATACACCGCGTTGGCTGTCGAGATTCCCGATATAGGCAGCCCACCCACCCACACGCCAAAGGTGAAAACCAGAAGCATTCCTACCCAGAAAGTAGGCATGCTCCATAAAATTAATGAGGAAATAACAGTGGCCGTGTCACTCTTTTTGCCTTGTCGTGATCCCGCAAAAACGCCGATGGCAATGCCCAAAATAACCACAATCAAAGTAGATGCAGTTAAGAGAAGCAATGTGTTGCCAAGTGCGCGACCAACAAGGCCACTCACGTTTTCTTTAAATGAAAATGAATAACCCAAATCACCGTGAACAAGTTTAGAGAGGTAGCGAAAGTACTGCGAAAGGATGGAACCATCCAACCCGAAAGAGGCACGCATCTTGGCAATCGCCTCAGCATTAAGTCTTTGAGTACGAGCGATCAAGCGAATTGGGTCGCCAGGAATTATGTGGAAGAGAAAGAAGTTAAAAGTTACGATCGCAAAGATCGAACTTAATAACGTGAAGAATCTACGTAAAAGGAAGGGCATTAAGTATCTTCTACTTGCCAGCCTTGACCTTCAGGTAATTGTCTCGGGTGAAGTTGAAGATGATTCCACCGTCAACATTCGTCCAGCCAGTCCAACCAGTGTTGTTATATGCCTGCAACTTCTTCAGGTAGACCGCAACTAGATAGACGCAATCTTCGTAATAGATTTTCTGCATTTCTTTTACGATTGCTACGCGCTTTGTGTGATCGAGTTCAGCAGATTGTTCGGTGAACAACTTGTCGTAAACAGGGTTGCTATAGAACACATCGTTGTTGCCACCAATTTGGCTAGTAAGTGGAACTCCAAGAAGATAACTTGGATCGTTTACGCCTGAATCCCAGCCCCATACAAAGATGTCCCAATCAGGATGTTCGACGTTGTAAACGGTGCTTGCCATGGTGTCTGAATCAAGTGTTGTCAGAGTTAACTTGATGCCGACCTTTGCAGCTGATGCTTGGAAAAGTTGCGCAGTGCGAACATCCACGGAAGTTGTTGCTGTGCAGATCATTTTAAAGCTCAGCGGCTTTCCATCTTTAGACTTGCGAATTCCATCACTACCCTTGGCGCTGTAACCGGCTGCATCCAAAAGTGCATTCGCCTTTGCTGGATTGTTGTTAATAATCGCATCGCCCGTTGGCTCGTAGTAATAGTCGCCAAAGAGCGGAGGCAAGATGCTTCCACCTGCAACGGCGTGACCGGCGTAAGCAATCTGAACAATCTGCTCGCGATCTAGTGCGTACCCCAACGCTTGGCGTATTGCTTTATCGTGCATGAGCGGACTGCCTGTTGAGCCTTTCACTTTAGAAACGTTCATTCCGATGTGATGGAATGAGAAAGAATTGAGTTCGACCGCAGTTACGGAACTATCTTTCTTAAGACCATCAAAGACAGTAGGTGGCACGTTTGGTGCGATATCAATTTCACCATTCTTCAGCGCCTGCGCCAAGAGATCATCGTTGCTATAGATCGCCCATGAGATTCCAGAGGCGGCTGGTGCGACTCCCCACCATTTATCATTGCGAGTAACAGTCACAATCTGGCCCTGCTTGCGAGTAGCGAATGTGAATGGACCCGTTCCCACTGGAGCAGCGTTATCAAATTTACTGATTTCGGCTGTTGTCTTGGCGGACCAGATGTGTGCAGGAACAATTGGAATTACCAAACCTGGGTCAAATGCCTGAGGGCGAGTAAATGTCACCACAACGGTATTTGCATCTGGTGCGGTCACTGAAACAAAATCTGCAAGGAATTGCGCGTTAATACCGAGCTTGTTTTTTCCAATGGTGTCGTATGTGTAAACAACATCCTTAACCGAGAAAGCTGTGCCGTCATGCCATGTGGCGCCATCGCGAATGGTGTACGTGATGGTATTTCCAGCTACAACGGATTTAGTAGCCAGTGATGGCTCAGATTTAAGATCAAGACCATAGTCGAGCAACTTGTCATAGATCATCGATTGAATCTCGACGCCTTCAGTGGTCACCGTAGTGAAAGGATTGAAGGTGTCCATGTCGGCTTTCCAGCCAACACGAATCAATTTACTCGCGACTTTCTGCGTGCTTACCCCGCACGATGTGAGTAGTGATCCGACTCCGACTGCAGCAGATGTCACTACTGCGGCTTGAAGGAAGGTTCGGCGATTAAATATTGAGCTCTCTATACTGACCATGATGAGAGTCAAGCAGATCACACTCCATCGGTCAAGGATGAATTACGGCTATTTTCTTCCGAGCATCGTCATTCATCAACCGTCGGGCGGTCCAATATTTCTTCGTTGATTCATTTGGAGTGACTATTTCGAATTCGTTGGCCTTGTTAGAAAACTCAATTCCGATTGCTTGCCCCGCAACAATGGCGGCGCCAAGAGCAGATCGATCCGGCTCGTTACCGAGTGTTGTTTGAACCCGACGAGATGTTGCATCGGCAAGTTGCTGGCGAAACCATAGATCACTCGCGCTTCCGCCCGAAACTCGAAGGCGATCATCGTTGTACTTATCAAAACCGATTGCATCCAGAGTCTGTACGCAGCGAGCGCTTTCATTGACGATTCCATCAATGAGTCCGCGTGCAATATCGGCTTGTGAATGCCCAAGGTCAATGCCGAGAATGCTTCCTGTCAAAGTCGGATCCCACAAGGCGCCTTGTTCACCGGGGGCAACGTAGGGCAAAAATGTTGGTGCACGATCATCAAGGGATCTCGCTGCCAACGCTAGCAAATCTTTTTCATCATCTAGATTGAACATCTGCGAAAGCCAGCGAATTGCACTACCTGTTGCAAGGAGATCCATCTCAAGTCCCCATGTGCCGGCATCCACCATCGGAGTAATCAGATAGCGATGTTTGGCGTCATAAGTCGGAGTATCGCTAATTCCTAAAATGATGGTGCTTGTGCCCGCTACATAGGCAATATCACCGGGTTTATTAGCGCCCATCCCTATTGCGCCGAGCACAGAATCTGCAGCTCCTACACACACAGGAACGCCGATAGTGAGCCCCAGAGCATCTGCTGCGGAAGCCGAAAGTGGGTGAAGCGTTTTGGAGGGAACAATTTCTGGCAGATCCAACATCGTGTTCTTTTGCGAATATTCCTCAATGACATCTTCATCCCATTTTCCAGAATTCAGGTCATAGCAACCAAAGCCAGTAGCGATACTCGGATCGGTTACATTTTTTCCAGTTAGCCATGCATAGAGAAAATCTTTGGCACCCAACAACGTTGTCGAATGAGAAACTCGGTCAGGTTCGATCGTGCATAAGCGGGCAAGCATCGGCAAGAGATAGCGACCGTCCACCCACTGACCTGTTCGGCGATATAAAACATCTTCGCCAATATTCCTGCGAAGTTCATCGCCTTCTGCTTCTGCTCGTCCATCCTCCCAAGTAATCGCACTACCAATCGGTTTTCCATTTTCGTCCACGGTAACCAAGGTCGGCAACATTCCCGATAGTCCGATAGCACTCCAAGGAGCAGAATTTGTTGCCTGCACAATCGCGGCAGTTACTTCTTTGGTGGCTGCAATCCAATCCAGTGGGTTTTGTTCCGATGCGCCACTTTCGGGGCGATAGGTGACGTACTTTGCACTGGCCCTGGCAAGAATTTCGCCCGCATGGTTAATCGCGACAGCCTTCATCCCGGATGTGCCTAGATCAAAACCAACGATCACGGCCTCTGTCATGAAATCAGCCTACTAAGAAAAGTTGGTTAAAGATTCTTAGCAATTGCCGAAAGAGCGCCTTGTGCCGCCTCTAAAGTCTTGTCGATATCAGCGTCGGTATGGACGAGTGATACAAAGAGGTTTTCAAGGTGGTTTGGATGGAAGAGCACACCACGTTGCAACATCTCGCGATACCAACGAGTAAAAATTTCTTCGTTGGCAAATTTGTCGGCTTCGCGCCAGTTGTGAATGGGTTTATCCGAGAACCACATCTGGAAGGCGGTGCCGATTCCTTCAACGATTACAGGGATCCCAACTTCATTTGCAATCGCAGATAGGCCGTTAGCTAAGCGGAAACCAAGTTCACGTTGGCGCTCATAGATGCCCGGCGTTGCCAAAATATCCATCGTGGCCGAAACCGCAGCGCACTGAATAACGTTCGCGTTATAGGTACCAGAGTGCGAATATCGACCTTCTGCGATGATGGACATAACTTCTTTAGATCCACCAATTGCGGCGACTGGGAAACCGCCACCGAGACCTTTCGCCAATGTTGTTAAATCTGGAGTGACTCCAAACCACTCTTGCGCGCCTCCGCGAGAAAAACGGAACCCAGTAATAACTTCATCGAAAATTAGCAGTGCGCCATACTTCTTTGTCTCAGAACGAAGAAGTTCAAGGTAGCCCGGCAACGGCATAATGCAACCAGTGTTAAGAACTGCGGGTTCGGTAATAACGGCAGCAACTTCATGACCACGCTCTGCCATAACGCGAATAAAACTTTCAGGATCATTCCAAGAGAGAACGATCAATGTCTGTTCCAGTTCAATCGGTACACCGGGTCCAGATGGAATTGGACGTGGGCTATTTGGATCTCCAGCGGCAACTGGATCTACGTGGTTACTCCAATAAACAGTGTCCTGCCAGCCGTGATAGTGACCCTCAAAGCGAATGATGAGACGGCGCTTGGTAACGGCGCGAGAAATACGAATTGCGGATCCCACCGCTTCAGAACCAGAGTTTGTAAAGCGAACCATTTCAATTCCGGGGACGGCATCTACAACTTTCTGTGCCGCTTCAATTTCTAATTCATACGGCAATCCAAAACATGTTCCCAGATCGCGAATAGCGTTGACGACCGCTTCAGTGACAATGGGGTTGCGATGACCAAGGATCATTGGTCCAAGTCCTAATAGATAATCGATGTACTCATGGCCATCGACGTCGGTAATGCGTGAACCAAGCCCTTGAGCAATAAAAAGTGGATACGGCTTCCAACCAAATGGCGCAGTACGAGCACTTGAGCCCGCGCCGCCTGGAATTACTGTGCTTGCTTGGGCAAAGAGCTCCCCTGAAAGAGGGGCCCAGGCTTGATAGGCGGTATTAAAAGCAGCGTTATCTGTCTCAGCTCGTGTCATGGCGACACTTTATACTCTGCATATTGAATTAAGCAAGAACCCCATTGCCTATTGAGTCAGGGAGGTAACAGTCCAATCATCGCGATCTGGGGCGTTTAAGAGTCGGTGTTCCTTAGACCCTGAAACATAGAAAACAAAACGTTGAGCAGGATAGGTCTGTTGGAAGCAATCAAAGGGAACGCCTTCTTCGTTAAAACTCACTCCCTTAACGGTGACAGCTAATTCGCGAGCCGGAAGATTGAGCCAATTTCGCTCGAGGGTTCCAGGTAAGGAGACTTCAATATATTGCTCTTCGGAATGATCAATGATGCCGTGTTTTTCGGCAAGAAATTTGTAGAGCGATCCACCCTTTGCTAAATAACTTTCTTCAAGTGATGGAACCATTTGCAATGGCAAAATCGCGCGCTCCACAATTGCTGGCTCACCTGCAACGCGTCGTCCTCGCACTACTTCCCACACAGGTTGCCCCGTACTAATACGCAGAGTTTGAGCAATAGTGGCGCCCGGCATACCAACTCGCAAACTAATGAGTTCGGTTGCCAACTCTTTTTCGCCATTGCCTCCACCCAATGTTGCAAGTAAATCTCCGAGTCGGGATGGTTCGCTCACAATGCGCGGTTGCGCAACGAAGGTGCCGATTCCTTGATGGCGTTGGATGCGTCCTTCGCGTTCTAGTTCATCCAGGGCTCGGCGCACTGAAATTGAACTGACTCCAGATGTCTCCACCAACTCCGTGGAACTTGGCAGTCGATCACCCGGCACCAATTTCTGGTCGTTAATGATCGAGATGACCAGATCCTTTACTGCTTCATATCGTAATTTCTTTGGCACATCAGCTGAAGACATATTTAGTGCGACTCTCTGTCGTTTGTAAAGAATGCAGAATGACTCAATGATTTTGCCACAAAGGCCATCACTACACCAGCGACCAATAACCCTCCACCTGTCGCGAGTTCAACACCTGTGAGCGCACCACTACTTAAGGAATACACCACAACAAAAATCATGAACAAGGCACCAAATCCAGGAAGAACTCCGCCAAGAATGAAATCTTTCGGCGATTGAGTCACAACTCTCCTGTAATACCAAACGGCAGCTGTGGCTGTTAGGGCATAAAAAGTCGCAGCAAATAGCCCTAAAGTGGAGATGATGTCTGAAAGTGCGGTGCCAATGGTGTCGAGTGAGAGTGCGCCCCAAAGGAAAAGAATGTTCAAACTTCCAAAGAGAAGCGTGCCGTTTATCGGAGTCATCCAACGAGGACTTACCTTCGCAAACCACTGTGGAATAACGCGCTCGCGTCCCATCGAGAAACCAATACGCGATGAAGAAACAATGGCAGCCTGCAACGAAGCTAGAGTTCCGCCAAGCACAGCTATCACCATTACTTTTGCCCAGACGCTACCGCCTAATACTTGACCGATATAACTCAATATATTTCCTGAGTTCTTTTGAAGGGCATCAGCAGGAACTACTCCCTGGAATGCGAAAACCGCAAAACTATAAATAAAGAACAAGAGAACAACACTGAGTAGGGCTGCATCACCAGAGGACTTGCCTTTGGATTCTTCGCCTACATATGCGGCCGTATCCCAGCCAGAGTAAAGGAATATCGCAATCAGAATTCCGGAAAGGAGCGCATGAAATCCACCTGCACCTGAGAGTGTGAACCAAGAAGAACTGGCATGAACCGAGCCTGCCAGGTGGCTTCCATAAATTTTAACAAGGGCAAGAATTCCAAATCCAAGGAGCAACACATATTCGAAAACCGCCCAACCCCACTGAAAGCGGGCCGAGAGTTTGATTCCGCGCGCTGCCACAAAAAGTACTAGCAGATCCAGAATGGTTCCAGCCACGGCAACGGCAAAATTATTATTCGCAAGCTTGTCGCTAAACAAACTCAGCGAATATGTTCCAAGTGGAATCGTCAAACTTACTGTTCCAACTACGTAATAAAGAAGCATCAACCAGCCAGCAAGAAAACCTGCTTTGGGATTGAGTGCACGACCAACCCATCCGAAAGTTGCTCCAGCATCAGATTGCCAGGCATTTAGCCGGCGATAACCAATGGCAATTCCAAGCATCGGAATCAAGCAGAGGAAGATCGGGACGATACCCGCGTAGGAAACTGCAGCCACAATTGCAGCAAGACTGACCGCTATTGATTGCGTTGGACCCGAACTAGCCAGCGCTAAAACAATGACATCACCAAGTCCCAGTTGCTCGGAACCTAGAGATGCATCCTGATTCTTACCTGCTTGGGAACTCATAACTCTCCTTTATGGGTCATCGTGAATGTGGCTTGTTGGCAGTTTCCCAATCGTAGGAGGATTTCTCAACTACGCAAGGGTTTTCGAACGTCAAAAACTAAAGAAGGATTTCTCGTGGCTCTTGAATAAGTCCGACAAATACTTGCATCCATTGCGCAGCCAAAGCCCCATCCACCGACCGATGATCCACCGAAAGCGTGAAATGAATAACGCTGACAATCTCGATTTTGTCATCGATCACGATTGCTTCTTTACGGGCGGCGCCAACAGCCAAAATTGCCGCCTGAGGCGGATTTATGATGGCAGCAAATTCTTCCGTCCCATACATTCCTAAGTTAGAAATACTTAAGGACCCGCCTTCAATTTCGTTCTGTTTAAGTTGATTGGCGCTGATACGAGTTTTGAAATCCAGGACCACATCAGCAATTTCAAAGACGGATTTGCTATCTACATCGCGAATTACCGGAGTTACAAGACCACGTTCGCCTGCGACCGCTATAGAGATATCCACTTTCTCAAACTTATGAAGCGCCGTAGGGGTCCAAATTACATTGACGTCCGGTACTAGAACATGGGCGCGTGCTGCAATCTTCACGATCATGTCGTTGACTGAAATCTTGGTTTTACCTTGGCTATTGAGTTCTGTTCGCAAGGCCAAAAGCGTGTCAGCTTGCGCAGTTGCTCGCAGATAGAAATGTGGAACCTCTTGCTTGCTCTGCACCAGTCGTGATGCAATAGCTTTGCGCATCATGGAATGTGGAATTACTTCATAACCTAATTCTTTTGCAGAGTGCACGTCATTACGAGTTATTCGTCCGTTGGGTCCAGTTCCAATGAGTTGAGCTAGAGATAAACCTTTTTCCTTTGCCAATTTACGAGCCAAAGGAGAAGCAAAAATCCGATCTCCGGCTTCAATATGTTCAACAACGATGGGAGCTGCGCTCGTGGGGACTGGCGTGGCCGTCACAGTCTTTTCCGTCTTGGCCGCAACTGCATCAACGCCGAGTGTTTCCAGAAGCGCGTCAATATCATCAACCTTTTCACCAGGAGCACCGATGAGGGCAATCGGTACGCCTACCTCAACGGCTTTATTCTCTGGGAAAAGTTTGCGCAAAATTACGCCGGCCTTTTCTTCCTCGATATCGACAACTGCCTTCTCTGTTTCGATGGCCAGAATGGTTGATCCAGCGGCATAGTCAACGCCTTCATCGACATACCACCGCTGAATAATTGCTTCAACGGAGTTAGCCATAGTCTCTGGCATACGTAATAAGTGAGCCAAGATTAGTTCCTTTTCAAACGATTGTTCGCACTGAGCTCGTTAAGCTTCTTTACTACTTCTTCACTCTTAGCAATAGCGGCGCGTTCTAGAACTTTGCTGATGCTTGGTGAGGCAACGCCACCGGTAACTCGCTCAATAGGAGCGTCGAGCCAATCAAAATATCGACGCTGAATTTCATCAGCCAACCATCCGCCATAGGAAGTACCGATCGAACCTTGTTCGGCGATAAGCACATTGTTAGTCTTTCGAATGCTCGCACCTATTGTGTCCCAATCAATACTCGCGCGATCTAGCCATCGAAGATCAATAACTTCAGCATCAACACTGCCCACGGTGTTAACTGCATCAAGAACAAAGTTGGTCATGGCTAGATAGGAAATGATTGTGATCTCAGAACCTTCCCGACGTATCGCAGCTTTACCCACGGGCAAGTGGTAATCCAAATCTGTTGTCGGACTTGGTCCCATGGTGGCGTAAAGATCTACGTGTTCGAGAACGATCACGGGGTCCTTGCATAGCAACGCGCTGTTCATGAGTCCGACGTAATCAAATGGCGTAGACGGTGCAACGATGCGCCAGCCGGGATTGGTTGCCATTACACCAGCAGGATCCATTGAATGTTGAGACCCGTACCCAGAACCCATTGCAATTTTGCTGCGCAAGACCAAGGGAACGGGACCTGTGCCGCCAAACATATGTCGTGCTTTTCCAATTTGATTAAAGAGTTGATCGGCGGCAACCCACATAAAGTCCGCGTACATAAACTCAACGACTGGTTTGTAACGGCCATCAATTGCCATTCCGCCACCAAGGCCCGTAAACGCGTTCTCGCTGATAGGAGTACCGAGAATGCGATCCGGGAAGCGATCT
Organism: uncultured Actinomycetes bacterium; assembly: GCA_903834145.1. Classification (GTDB taxonomy): domain Bacteria; phylum Actinomycetota; class Actinomycetes; order Nanopelagicales; family Nanopelagicaceae; genus QYPT01. The sequence continues at coordinate 50,489 of CAILHY010000016.1, read as the reverse complement.
TTCAATCCTTTAGTTGCTCCATTGGTGCCGCCGGCAAGTTTATGAACGTCTTCGCCCATAACGACAACTGTGTTATCGGTTTCCATTCGTCGGCCCATTACGGCTGCAACGGAGTCGATGAATTTACCTTCGACAATGTCGGCGCTATAGGTATCAAGGTCGGCAATGTGTGCACCGTTAAATTCGGAGAGATCTCCGCGAATTCCTACATCAACAAAATCCGGATTGGGCCATTCAGATGGTTTGATCTGACGTTGCCCGGGCTTGCCACCAGGTAGTGGCTCAAGAAGTACATCACCCATTGCCGACATTGTCTCTTTCGCGCGTGAGATCAGCGCGTCCACTTTCTCTTGAGTAATCAATCCTCTGCGAATTAAGTGATCAGTTACTTGAAGAATGGGGTCGCGTGCGCGCCAATGCGCTTCTTCTTCCTTTGAGCGATATCCAAAAGCACTTCCTGGGAAAGATCCATTTTGGTGGAAGAATCGGTAGACCTCGGCCTCGATAATCGTTGGACCATTACCAGCGCGCATATGTGCAACCGCTTCTTCCATAGCAATATGCACTGCAAGTGGATTCATTCCATCCACTTTCCAACTGTGAATTCCAAACCCTTGCCCGCGCGCAGAAAGTCGAGGTTCGCCCGTTGATTCACTCACGTGCGTGGAGACCGCGTAAAGATTATTTTCAACAAAGAAACAGATCGGAAGTTTCCACGCTGAAGCTAAATTGAAAGTTTCTAATGTGGAACCAATATTGATTGCACCGTCGCCAAAGTAGGTGACAGAGACCGCGTCTGTGCCCGCTTGTCGATGTGACCACGCAAAGCCCGCTGCAAGTGGAACACCTCCACCGACAATGGCGTTCGTGCCCATCGCACCAGCTTCAATCCACTGCAAGTGCATGGACCCGCCACGTCCATGACTAAACCCGCGATCTAATCCGCAAATCTCTGCAAGTGTTTTTAGCATGACATCTCTAATGTCTTGTGAGATTTCTGCTTCGGGATCAAGACCATTAGGTGAGAGGTGCTTGATCACTTTTGCTAAGAACTGATGGTGACCGCGATGGGAGCCATTGACTGAATCAACTGAGGTGAGTGACATGACAGAGCCAACAGCGCCACCTTCTTGGCCGACGCTGGAGTGTGCAGGTCCGTGAATCAAACCTGCACTGGAAAGTTCAAGAACATACTCTTCAAACGTTCGGATAAGGACGAGTTGCGTGAGCATGGTCTTAAGTAGATCCGGCGAAGCGTGATCCCAATCTTCATTTGTGGTGACAACCTCTACCCATGGAGATAAGGACTTGTGCTTATTGTGCAGAACCACTTAGTTCACCACTTTCTTTTCGAAGCTTTCAGGATGATGATCAAAAGCTTTGCCTTGCGGATATGAAACGAGTTCAAATTGCATGCCCCACGGAGCACGGAAATAGAGCCAACGTTGACCTTCACTTGCACCTTTGCTGGAAGTTGGTGCATCAAAAATCTCGACATTGTGGGATTTCAAGTGTGCAACTGCTTCATCCATATCTTCTACATACAGCGCAACGTGATGACCTCCGACGTCACTGTTCTTGGGAGGCGTGAGATTTTGATCAGGAGCGGAATATTGAAAGACTTCAAAAACAGCTTGTCCGCCACATCGAAAGAAATGCAGCTCCTGCATGACGGCACGCGGATGCACACCTAAATGTTCGGCCATCCAATTTTCATCACTCTGGAAAGGTCCAAGGGTGTACATGTATTCACAGCCAATTACATCAATGAGAAATCTGGTCGCTTGTTCGAGATCTGGAACGGTGATTCCAACATGATCTAGTCCCCGAAGACCAGGCAGACCCTTCTGTGCATCCGTCATGAAAGTTTCGACTCCAATCTGCCTGTGCTCATCAAATACTAATAAGGGTTAGCAATGAAGAGTTCTTGAGCAGGAAACTTGGTCAGAACGTGCACACCTGTATCCGTCACAACAATTTCCTCTTCGATGCGCGCAGCCGAAACACCATCAGATGCTGGGCAATATGTCTCAAGCGCAAAGACCATTCCCGCTTGAATCTCCACCGGATTATCCAAACTGTTGAGCCTGGAAATAATTGGACGCTCATGAAGACCCAGTCCTAAGCCGTGGCCAAATTGCAAACCAAATGCTGCGAGCTCGCTTTCAAAGCCAAACTCTTCCGCTTTCGGCCAAACCCGAGCAATGTCATCTGTACCCACGCCAACTTTGACGATGTTGATCGCGGCATCCATCCATTCACGCGCCTTTGTGTAAGCATCGCGTTGGGAATTCGTTGCACTACCGACAGAGAAGGTTCGGTAGTAGCAGGTGCGATATCCGTTATAAGAATGGATGATGTCAAAGAATGCTTGATCCCCTGGGCGAATAATGCGATCTGTGAAATTATGTGGATGAGGATTGCAGCGCTCACCCGATATTGCATTGATCGCTTCTACTTGATCGGAACCCATTTCATAGAGACGCTTGTTAGCAAGGGCGACAATTTCGTTCTCGCGAATTCCTGGCTTCAACACATCAACAATGTTTTGATACACACCATCCACCATTGCAGCTGCTTGGTTGAGAAGCATGATTTCATCTTCGGATTTAATAAGGCGCGCATCCAACATGTATTGCTGGGCGTCTACAACTTTGAGTCCTTGACGTTGCATTTCAAAGAGAAATGCTGGTTCGACAATGTCTATACCTACTGGTTCATTCACAACTCCTGCATCAATCAGAAGCCCCTTGATTTCCTTCACTGCAGCTTCCATAAGACCAGCAGATGGTGCAACGGCTCCACGCATACCCAACATGCCTGGGCGATTGTTTTCTGGTTTAAGCCATGGTGAATACAGTTTGTGGTGGCGCACCGCAGAACCGAAATCCCACAACATTGGATCTCCGCCGCGAGTAAGCAGTGAATAACGAGTCATCTTGTCGCCAAGTGCTCCGCCCACCCATGTTTGTGTGGTGTATCGGATGTTGTAAAAGTCAAAGAGCAAGAAGGAGCCACATTCGCTACCAGCGAGCGCGTCTTTGGCACGGCCAATCCTGTACTTACGAAGGCGGTCAAAATCAACGCGCGTTTCGTAGTCCACTCCCATATGTCCGGGGGCTTGGAGTGACTTGTGATTGCTCATGGCTACTTACCTTCTTTGCTCTCGAGTCCATCTGCAATTGCTTTATTTTCCGAAACTAATTCCATCCCAGATGCCTTTGCTTGTTCCAAAAGTAGAACTGCAAAATCCATATCCGTATTTCCATGGCCAATTGCTTGCTGCACTGCTTGATGGGCACTTGATGCAACCGGCATCGGAACTTCAAGTTTGCGGGCCGCAGCCAACCCGAGATCAAAATCCTTACGAAGCAAGATCGGCGTAAAAGTAGTGGTCATATCGAGATTCACAAATGCTGGTGTCTTGTAACGAGTAAAGACCGATCCCATGACCGAATCATTCAGGAAGGCTAAGAATGCTGAACGTGGCACTCCGGCTTTCTCAGTGAAGACAGTAATCTCGGCCATGGATTGAGTAACAACTCCGAGGAAAATGTTGTGTGCCAATTTCACTAAGCGGGCTAAATCTCCTTCGCCCACGTATGTGACACCTCGTGACATTAACTTCAAGATTTCCTCTACTTCATCAAATGCATCACGAGGGCCTGATACAACTTGCGTCAACATTCCAGCCTTAACAACTTTGCCGTTTCCAGAAACTGGTGCGACGAGATATTTCACTCCTCGAGAAAGAGCTGCTTCTCGAACTTTCTGAGATGCGGTGTCATCTACCGTAGAGCAGTCAACGAACATCCGAGGTGCCTTCTCTTGAACAAGCACGCCACCTTCGCCGATGGTGATCTGCAAGAGATCTGGCGATGAGGAGACCATCGAAAAGACGATGTCACAATCGGCAAGTTCAGAAATGTTGTCCACGATCACTGCGCCATATTCCTTCAGCGGTTCAGCCTTGGCTTTGGTGCGGTTGTACACCTTTACGGTATGGCCTGCTTTAAGAATGCGCGAGACCATGGCAAATCCCATACGTCCTGCGCCAATCCAACCAATTGTTACATCGGACCCAGCGCTCATGATCGACCTTCTTTCGCTTTTTCTGAAACTGCCTTAACGGTTGTGTTCTTTCCGGCAGCGCCAAGATACAACTTCGCTACTTCTGGATTTTCCAATAAGTCTGATGCCTTTCCAACAATACGAACAACGCCTGTCTCAAGCACGGCTCCCTTATCGGAGGCTGCCAGACCTGAACGAGCATTTTGCTCGACAAGCAAGATGGTGCGGCCTGCTTTGGCAAGACCGTTGATAGCATCAAAAACCAGTCGGCGTGATTTTGGATCCAGACCAATTGAAGGTTCATCGAGAAGAATCAGTTTTGGATCAAAGAGCAGAGTACGGGCTAGTTCTACCTGCTTTTGTTCGCCGCCAGAAAGTGACCCTGCATGCTCTTTTTGACGCTCACGAATAATTGGAAATAGGTGCGCCGCTTCCTCGATGCGACTCAAAATTAATTTGCGATCGCGAATCAAGTAGCCACCCATGAGCAAGTTGTCCCACAGAGTCATTCCAGGAAAGAGCGAACGCTCTTGTGGAACGTGAACAACACCGCGGCGTAAATTTGCCTTTGGCGTTTGTCCCGTGATGTCTTCACCATCAAGAAGAATCTGACCTTCTCGTGGTGGCAGTAGTCCTGAGACGGTTTTTAAAACTGTGGACTTGCCAGCGCCGTTAGGTCCGATGAGACACATGACTTCACCGGTTTGCAGTTCAAGATTTACTCCCTTCAGCACAAGCCCAGCACCGTATCCGGCAATGATGTTCTTAATCTCTAAACGAGGAGTTGTCATAGCCCTTAATCTCCCAAGTAAGCGTCGAGGACTCGAGGATCCGATTGCACAACATCAGGGGTTCCTTGAGCAATTGGCTTTCCACGATCTAGCACAATCACAGGATCGCAGACTCTCATAACGAAACTCATATCGTGTTCAACAATTAAGAAGGTCACGCCAAGCTTGTTGTAATTGCGAATGTGATCAGCCATTGTTTCAATGAGGATTGGGTTCACACCTGCAGTTGGTTCATCAAGCAGAACCAACTTTGGCTTACTCATCAAAACAGATGCAAATTCCAGAAGCTTGCGTTGGCCCCATGAAAGTTCGCTCGCGTAAAGGTCAGCAACATGGCTGAGTTTAAATTCTTCCAGCAATTCGTCAGCACGTAACTGATCATCCTTCGAGACACGAGGAGCGAATATGGTTTTCCAACTGCCGCCTTTTGCGACGACGAGATTCTCTTGAACTGTTAGGTCGCCAAAAACGCGAGATTGCTGAAAAGTTCGAGTTAATCCACGACGATAAAGATTACCCGCGTGTTCCTTCGAAACATCTACACCGTCGAAAGTTACAGCACCGCTTTGCCTTCCAATGTATCCAGTAACCAAATTAAAGACCGTGGTCTTACCCGATCCGTTCGGACCGATGAGAGCCGTAATGCTTCCTTCTTCAACATCAAAGGAACAATCATTTACAGCCTTAAGGGTTCCAAACTCTTTAGTTAAAGACTTGACGGAGAGAATCGCACTCATGCGGATTGTCCTTCCGCTAGGGGATCACTTGCTTTTGCAGCAACGGATTTCAGCGCAAGGGCTTTGAGCCGGCGCTTATTGGTCACCGTTGGCAAGATTCCACGAGGAAGCAAGAGAATCGTGATCAAGAAGATTGCGGCGTAGGCCAGCAAATACAACTGACTTCCACCTACGTAATAGGCCAATAGCTGCTGAGCAGGCATCAAAATAACCGCACCTAGCACGGGTCCCCAAAGAGTTGCGCGTCCTCCCAGGAATGTCATCAAGACCATCGTGATTGTGATCAGGGGATCGACAGCAAATTGAGGATAGATGAATCCGATGTAGAAAGCCCACGTAGCACCGGCCATGCCTGTGAATGCAACGCTCGTACTAAACGCTATGACTTTAACTTGAAGGGTTCGTACTCCGACACCTTTCGCCTTATCTTCATCGGCCCGAATAGCCGTTAAAGAAAGACCAATCTTGGACTTGCTGTAGTAGTAACTCAGCGCAAAGGCGAACAGCAGCATGATGGCTGCGGTGTAATAAAAAGGCAGTTCAAAGAACTTAACATCGAACTTTGGCTGAACAACTGCCGCACCTTGGGCCCCGCCGGTTAAGTTTCTTAAATTGAAAGCAAGTGTTTGAGTTACGAATAGCAACGTAATCGTCACGATTGCGAAAACATCGGCTCGTGTGCGCATTGCCACCATTCCAATGGGGATTGCAAGTAGCGCGCATATGAGACCAATTACAGGAAGCATAAAGAATGGTTCGTAGCCGCTATGAAGGACGTGATCAGTCTTAAAGAAGAGCGCTTCGGTATATGCACCGATTCCAAAGAAGGCCGCGTGACCTAGCGATGGATATCCGCCAAAACCGCCGATGTAATTCCATGAGACTGCCATCGTTGCGTAAAGAATTGTGAAGAACATGAGGTTCCATAGCCAGTGTTGCGGGAAGATTCCTGGCAAAGCGGCAAGGAGAGCAATGAAAACTCCACCGCGAATCAGTCCGTTTCGAGTAACCAACTTTGTTGGCTCGGTTGATAATTTCACGTTATGCAGCTCCTCGTTCTAGTCGACCAAACATTCCTTGAGGACGGAAAAGGAGCACTAAGAGCAAGACGATAAAGAAAGTCATTTCAGACCAAGTAGGTGACCAGACGACTGCAGCAACTGAGGAGACAACGCCGATCAAAATTCCTGCAAATACTGCGCCACCGATTGAACCTAGTCCACCGAGAATGACAACAGAGAGCAACCTGGAAATTAAGTCGTAGTGACTTCCAGAATTAAATGGGTAAAGCAAGCCGAATATCGATCCGGATGCGGCCGATGTCGCAATACCAAGTCCGAATCCGTATGCCTTTACGCGAGTTGAATCAACGCCCAGCAAAGTGGCGGACTGTGGATTTTGAACAGTCGCACGAATGGCACGACCAAATTTGGTTTTTTGGAGCACGAAATATAAAACCAGGAGTAGAGCGATAGAGATGAAAAACCCATATAAACGAACGTAAGGAATGCTAAAACCGTCTCCCAAAAGGAAGGCCTTGTTTGAGTAAGTGTTATTGATGCTTCGGTAAGTAGTTCGATAGGTGACGGAAAGCAAACCTTCAACCAGTAAAGCAAGGGCGAAAGTAACAAGAATAGATAGTTCAACGGCATCTTCCTTTCGCAAAGGTCGCAAGAAAACCCAGTGCGCAAGCATGCCGATACCGAACATAAGAGGTGTAGTAATGAGAATTGAAACGAATGGATCTATGCCAAATTGTGTAAAAAGACTGAACGTCAAATATGCGGATGCAATAACGAAAGCACCTTGCGCAAGATTGACAACTTTCATGACTCCAAAAATCAGGGTCTGGCCTGAAGCCATAAGTGCGTAAACACCACCCGTAAGGACTCCCATAATGAGGCCCTGAATCAAGACATGCATTGCAACTCTCTTCTCCTAATAGTTCTCAGTGGATGTAAGTAATTCCGTGGGTGGCTCGCAATCCATAACGAACCACCCACGGCTTTACTGTCTATCGATTGTTAGGGCCAGACGGGCTTCGCCAGTATTGGCTTTGCTTGTGCAACAGCTGTTGGGAACACTGACTTGAGTGCACCGTTCTGCCATTGAACGAGTAAGTACTGAGACTGTGGCACTCCGTATTTATCCCATGAAAGCGTGCCCAACAGCGTTGGCCATGTCCCTGAGTGCAAAGACTTGATAATTGTTGCGTTATCAATCTTGCCCGTACGTTGTGCAATGAGCTCAATCAATTGACCAGCTGCATATGCCTCAGCAGATGAGTTATCGATCAAAGCAGCAGTTCCACCGAACTTAGCAAGATATTCCTTCACGAAGGTCTGGCTTCCTGGTGCGGTACTGGTGGTAAACCAGTCGCCTGAGGAGAAGATGCCATTGACGTTTGCTGCGCCAACCTTGCTTGGGAATTCACTTGGTGAATTTGCTCCATTGCTCATATAGAGGAATTTAGGGTTGTACTTCAACTGAATCAGTGCCTTCACTTGCTGATACGCGTCGAGTGATTGAGTTCCCGAAACGATTACATCAGGTTTTGTGGCTGCAACTGCTGCCATGATCGGTGTGAGATCAGGAGTTTCAGCTGGATAGATTTCGTTGTAGACAGTGGTGATTCCAGCCTTCTCAAAACGAACGCGGACTGTGTCTGCAACTGGCTGTGCAAATGGATCATCAAGAGATGGATATGCAGCAGTCTTTGGACGTTGCGCTGCAGGTAACGACAAGATGTAGTCAGCGAAGACATCACCTTGCTTGACGATTGGTCCTGGTTGCACGAAGAACAAGTTGGTGAGGTTCTGTGCAAAGACCTTTGGTCCTCCACCAGCTGATTCGATGAATGCATACTTATAGCGATTAGCTACCTGGGAAGCGGGGACCGTAAGCAAACTGGAGAATGGTCCAACAACGAGGTCAACCTTGTCGCGGGTAATCAGGTTGGTGTAGTTAGTAACAACCTGGGTAGGGCTTGATAGATCATCAACGATCTTGAGAGTTACTTTGCGGCCAAGAATTCCGCCCTTAGCGTTGACGTGGGTAACCCACAGTTGATATCCCTTTTTAACGGCGTTGCCTGGATCAGCAAAGTCGCCGGTGAGAGAGAGCGAAACACCTATTACTAATGGCTTTGCTGCTGCAACGCTGGAGGTAGCTCCAGTAACAGTAAGAGCCAACGCAGCTGCGCATGCTCCAGCAACTAGTGAAATAGGCTTGAAATGCCTTGATAACAATCGATTGTCCTTCATTGCACAACCTTCCCGTTAAGACATAAGGAGTATTTCCGCTAGCGTCTTTGCAGGTCGGGACCCGGCCAAACTCGGACGACAATCGGTTGTCATAACCATAAGAGGGCTTTTTCGGAACGTCAATAGGCAACACGAAATTGCCCAAGGTTTATCAAAGAGTTATAGACGCCAAGAGAGATGGCCCTATCCTGTTCTCATGACCAGCACGCTTGCCGATGTTGCCAAGGCAGCTGGCGTCCACCCAGGAACCGCCTCGAAGGCTCTCAATCCTGAAACGCGCCACCGCGTCGCCGACGACACGGTCAAGCGGGTGCTCTCTATTGCCAAGAAACTCAATTACCAACCCAACAATATTGCTCGAAGTTTGCGAACGAGGAAAACCGGAACAATCGGTCTTCTTGTACCTGACCTAACGAATGCACTTTTCCCACCGATCGTTCGTGGAATCGAACGCGTGCTTAGCGAGCATGGTTTACATGCACTTGTTGTAAATACTGATAACAATCCTGAAAAGGCAAACCAATTATTTACGGCCCTACGACTTCGCCAATGTGACGGATTCATTCTTGCCACTGCTTTTAGAAATGATCCAATCGTCGAAGAACTCGCCGAACGAAATATTCCATCAGTTCTTGTGAACCGCTTAACAGACAAAAAACTCTTGCCTTCAGTATCGGGTGATGAATGGTCTGCGATGCATGTTGCCGTTGATCACCTTATTAGTTTAGGACACACGCATATCGCGCACATTGCAGGTCCGCGAAGTATCTCCAACGGAAGCATCCGCCGTGCTGCATTTCTTGACGCCGTCGAAGAAAAGAAATTGAAAAAGGATCACTGTCCCGTGATTGTTGCCAGCGAGTACAGTGAAGACGCAGGTGAAGCAGCGCTGCTCAAACTCTTTGCATCTACCAAAGTGAAGCCAACAGCGATCATTGCCGGTAATGACCAGATAGCAATAGGGGCAATCGATGGTCTACGTCAATTAAAACTATCTTGCCCAGAAGATGTATCCGTGATTGGTTTTAATGACAGCCCGCTGGTGGATCGTCTGCAACCAAGTTTGACCACCCTTCATTTACCCAAGCATCAACTGGGCGAAGACGCGGCTGTCATCCTTCTAGAAATTATGAGTGGCAAACGAACGCAGAAGGCAGAGGCACATTTACTTCCGTGTGACTTGATAGTGCGAAATTCAACGGCCCGTATGAGTTCTAAAGCTAATCGCTAGAATTTGGGGCGGATTTCTCCGGAACCTCGAGCGGTCAGAGTTGTTGGAATAATTTCTTGTCGTACCTTGCCGTCATATCCATTGATGCGGCTAAACAATAATTCGGCTGACTTTTCACCCATGGCTCGGATGTCTTGAGTGACTAACGTGATTGCAGGATCCAAAAGGTCCCCCGCAGGGATTTCATCAAACCCAATGAGCGCTACTTTCTTTTCCAAGTGGGCATCCCGGAGCGCCCTAATGGCTGCGAGTGTTACCAAGTTCTGACTTGCGAAGATTGCTGTGGGTGCATTGGAACTGGTGACGAGTTTCTTGATCTGATCAATTAGGTCTTCGTGACTCCTGGGTCCTTGAATCACCATGGATTTATTTAGAGGGATTTTCGCTGATTGCAATGCGCTTTTGTATCCCGAATATCGTTGCTGTGCGGTGTAAATATCTGGTTGGTCTCCGATGTACGCGATTCTTTTATGTCCAAAGGATAGTAAGTGGTCAACTGCGTCTTTACTGCCCTCCTTGTTGGTTGAAAGGACAGAATCAGCGGCGAAATTAATTGGTGGACGATCGATAAACCCAACTTTGATTCCGGCCTTTACTTCGGGTTTCAAATAACTGTGATCAGATGTTGAGGGAGCAATAATCAAACCATCAACGCGGCGAGAAATAAAAAGAGACACTAATTCTTTTTCACGATCTGCTTCCTCATCCAAACTTGCAACAAAAACTATGAATCCGAGTTCGCGTGCATAGTTTTCAAAAACCCTATGGAGAACAGATGAGAACGGGTTGGAAATATCTTCCAGGAGAAGACCGATTGTCCTAGTTCTTCCATCAATTCTTCGAAGGCTACCTGCAGTCATATTTGGTGTGTAGTGAAGTTTTGTGGCTGCCTTCTTTACTCTTACGACAAGCTCTGGATCAACAGTGCTCACTTCATTAAAGACACGAGAAACTGTTTTCAGACTTGTTCCTGATAATGCGGCGACCTCACGCATGGTTGGGCGCGAATTCTTAACTGCCATCAATGATTACTCAATAAGGCCGGTGATAGTCCCAAGAAGACTTTGGGAATCGAAGCTATTTGTGGGTGCATCGGCGACGATCTTACCCAAGCGCAAAACGACAATGCGGTCAGTGACTTCAAGAACATGCGGCAAAGTGTGGGATATAAATACAACCCCAAGACCCCGAGCCTTAGCTGCACGAATTACCTGGAGAACTTCACCGGCCTGCCGTGCACCTAAGTGGTTCGTGGGTTCATCCAAAATGATTACTTTGCTAGCCCATGAAACTGCGCGACCAATTGCAACGGCTTGACGCTGCCCGCCGGAGAGTTGTGAGACCGAACGGCCTGATTGAGGTACGGCGATCCCTACTTTTTCAAGATTTTCGTGGGCTTCGATATCCATCTCTTTTTGAGAGAGAAATCCTAATTTTCCAAGAACGCCTTTGACGTATTTCTCTCGGCCCAGAAAAACATTTGCACTCACTGACAAATCTGGAGCTAAGCCAGAATCTTGATATAACGTCTCCACGCCAGCTTCGAGGGCATCGTGTGGCGAATCCCAGTGACGTTCCACTCCCTCGAGGGTGATGGTTCCTTCGCTGGGTTGGTGAGCCCCAGAAAGAACCTTGACTAACGTGGACTTGCCAGCCCCATTATCTCCGACCAAACCCACAACTTCGCCTGCATGAATTTTGAAACTTACATCGGTCAGTGCAACCACCGAGCCATAATTCTTAGACACATGTGAGACCTCATAAAGCACAGAAGTTGTATTCATCGCATCTCCCTACTTTCTGGCTCTACTGCGCAGTTGCTGGAGTAAGACAGCGGCAGCAATAAGAATCGCAACTACAACTTGCTTCCAGTTTGCCGCCACATTGATGATGATCAATCCACTAGTGACGGTTGTTAAAATAAGGGCACCTAAAATTGTTCCAGACAGTTTTCCAGTACCACCGGTCAACGCAATCCCACCAATAACAACAGCGGCAATTGCCTGTAATTCGCCACCTTGACCCGACGTCGGTGCGCCAACACCCAATCTTAAGTAATAGTAGTAGCCGGCTAATCCAGCAAGTATGCCTGAGAGAATGTAAATCTTTGCCAGATGACGATTAACGTTTATTCCGGCAGCACGGGCAGCAAATGAATTAGAACCTATTGCATAGGTGTAACGACCAAATCGCGCTTTCGACAAGAAAGCCCAAGCAATGAGTACAAGTATCACGATAATAATTCCAGGCTTAGAGAGCGGCCCAATAGTTGGCACGGTCATTGAAATAGCATTTTCTGGACCGCCACCGACTGGACCACCGCCAGTAAACACAATCGAGAGACCGGCGCCTGCGCCCATGGTGACCAGAGTCGCGATAAAGGGAACTACGTGTGTCTTTGTAATTAAAAATGCATTGATGGCACCAACAATAATTCCCGTTCCTACGGCAATAAGCAGGCCAACTATCAAAGTGAAATTCTGGCTGTGATGCGAAGTTGTTAAATGTTCCATTTCAAAAGCTGCAACAACACCAGCAATGCCAACTGTCGATCCCACCGAAAGATCGATGCCACCAGAAATGATTACGAAAGATTCTCCGACGGCAATCAAAATAATAGGAGCCCAGTCTGAAAGAATATTTCCAAATACAGCATTCGAGAAGAAGATTGGGTTGCGCCATGTAAAGAAGGCGACCATAAGAATCAGGACAACGAATAAAAGTACTTGTTGATTGCCAAGTATTCCTTTGACTCGAGTCTTCACTGAATCCATCAATTCACCTTTGCTCACTTGCGTTATTTCCTTGATACCAAGGAATTAGGTTGATTGGCGCAAGTCCCCTCCGCGCCAATCAACCTAATCTATCGTCTAGGCCTTATTAGGCAACGTATGTGTACTTCACGAGGTCAGCAGCGGATGTTGATGCGCTGAGAACCACGTTAGGAATCACGACGTTTTTCTTGATCTTTGCGATTCCGGCTGCATCCTTATCCAATGTTGCAACCAAGTAGTCAATTGCAAGCTTGGCTTCAGCAGCTGGATTCTGAGCAACAAGAGCAGTGAAAACGCCCTTCTTGATCAAGTCAACGTTTCCTGGGTAAGCGTCATATCCGATCAATGCAATCTTGCCAACGAGGCCCTTCGCCTGAAGTGCTGAGGCAGCACCGGCGGCGTTGGTTCCATCGATTGCAAAGATACCGTTGAGCTTTGGATACTTTGTCAACCAGTTTGAAACGTTTGTGTTTGCAACGGATGGTTGAGATTGTGAGTATGCCTTATCGACAATCTTGATGTGTGGGTAACGTACTTTGATACGAGCAGTGAAGCCATCCAAGCGACCAACGTTTGTTGTTGCAGTTGCAGAAGTAAGTCCTACAACAACCTGGTATGAACCGCTTGACTTGTACTTAATCGCCTTTGCTAATGCATCAGCAGCTTTTGCGCCACCATCTGCGTTATCACCCGTGATAAATGAAGTTACCTTTGAAAGATCATTGACATGTGTGTCAACGTTAACAACTGGAATGCCAGCCTTGATTGCTTTGTCATTAGTTGCCTGTAGAGCTGTTGGATCTGTTGGGATCAGCACTAAGCCGTTTGGCTTCTGTGCAAGTACCTGATCAGCAATAGGAATTTGAGTCGCAGGTGAGTAGACCGATGGGTCTCCTTGCCAAATGATTGTTACGTTCTTAACAGCTGCTTCAGCATCTGCGCCAACTTTCATTGCCTTAAAGAATGGATCTGCTTCTGCACCCATTACGAATGCGATGGTGTACTTCGTTGCAGCATGTGCAGGTGCCATCATGCCAACGGAGAGCATTGCTGCAGTAGCAGTAAGAGCCACGGCGGCAATTGAGCGACGCTTTGCCATATTTTCCCTTTCGATTTTTCCACTCACCTTGAGTGAATCGGTAAACTTCGTTATCATGTGAGACAACGTTGTCCCGAAAGGTACCCACAAGAAAATTCTTGGTCAACAGCTTTGAGCGCAGGTGTTTATAACGATTTCATAACGGAAAATTCTGAGGAGTAGGTAGATATGAGCCAGGACTGGAAAAGAGAAGTAAGCGCCCAATGGAGCGCGGCGGAGGTTGCCGAATTCTGCGCTCACATAGGCATCGATTTCGAATCAACCTTCGCTGACTCACTGGCGAGCGCTGCGCATTCTCACAATCCTTACGCTGGCTACCGCTGGGAGATCATGCAGAATTCGCGGATCAAGCCTGGGGTTCTTCACCTCGTACCGCCACTCGTGAGCGCGGAACCTACCGTGTGGGAGGAATGGTTTTTTGTGGACGGGCAAATGCATCATCACGTCTTGCGCAATCACTCACATGCGCAAGCCACGCAGACATGGCAAGGAAAGGATGATGAGCACCCCGCAGAAGTCCATAACGTGTTGTGGCACCATTTCAATGATGCAGATTTACGGCCATCTGCGTTCCAGGGCTAATTCTTAACGATAGGAGTGGGCCCTGTCGGGCTCGAACCGACGACCCACGGATTAAAAGTCCGTTGCTCTACCGACTGAGCTAAAGGCCCCACTGCTTCTATGACCTGTTTCTGGGCGCCATAAGAGCGTGCTGAGGTTAGCACCCAGGGGGTCCAAGCGCCGAATTTCACTAGAAAATAAGCCTTATTCGGGGGTTATGACAACTTCTCTTTAAAGAAATCCAAAGTCCGAGTCCAGGCCAATTCAGCAGCTTCTGCGTTGTATACCTCTGGTCGATCATTGTTAAAGAAGGCGTGTTGGGTAGTTGCGTAGTCAAAGGCCTTCGCGGAACCGCCGGCGGCGTTAATTTTAGTGAGCGCTTCTTGAATGCCGGGTGCTGATGATGTGCCGTCGCCTTGCGCACAATGAATGATGGAATTTTTGCCCGCGTAATTACTCCATTCGGGTGCATGACGTTCCCATGATGAACCGGGATAGAAACCAACGGTCGCGGAAATTGATTGCGTCAGAGTTCCACTCCAAATTGCAAGTGAACCGCCCATACAAAAACCAATTGCTCCCACATGTCTTGATGAAACTTGTGGCAACGATAATAAATATTGCGCAGCGTTAGATATTTCTTTACCTGCAAGATCGAGTTGCAGCTCCATCATTAACTTCTTCGCCACATCTGGTTCTGCTGCTGCCTGTCCGTGATACAGATCGGGAGCAAATGCAACAAATCCTTGCGCTGCAAAACGATCAACGATGTCGGTGATGTGGCCAACTAGTCCCCACCATTCTTGGATGACGATCACCGCAGGGCCATTTCCGGATTTGGGTGATGCCAAATATCCCTGGCCCGACATTCCATCGATTTCAAAAGTCACATTGCTTCCCATGGCCATAGACTAGGCAAAATTTGAGCAATGGAGAAGAAGATGCGGCAGCGTAAGTTAGGTCCCACCTTGGAAGTTTCAGCGCTTGGTCTTGGATGCATGGGGATGAGCGATTTCTACGGGGCTCGTGAGGATGCGGCGTCAACGGCCACGATCCATAAGGCAATTGATTTGGGCATCACCTTCTTTGATACAGCAGATATGTATGGGCCCTACACAAATGAAATCTTGCTAGGCACTGCCCTCCAGGGGCGTCGTGACAGTGTCGTGATCGCAACAAAATATGGCAACGAACGAAACCCTGATGGAACTTTCATTGGAGTCAACGGAAAGCCTGAGTATGTTCGCAAGGCTTGTGATGATTCACTTTCGCGCCTTGGCATTGAATACATTGATCTCTATTACCAACATCGCGTTGATCGCACAGTCCCTATTGAAGATACATGGGGCGCGATGAAAGAACTTGTCGATGCAGGCAAGGTGCGTCATCTTGGTATCTCTGAAGCGTTGCCCGAGACAATTCGAAAGGCTCATGCCGTTCATCCCATTTCTGCGATTCAATCGGAGTGGTCACTATGGACACGCGATCCAGAAAGCAATGGAGTAATAGCTACAGCTCGCGAACTCAACATTGGATTTGTGCCGTATTCGCCATTAGGACGTGGATTTCTCACGGGCCAGATCAAGTCGATTGACGATCTTGACGCGGGCGATACACGTCGACGCCATCCACGCTTTCAGGGTGAAAACTTTGCACTCAACATGAAGATCGTTGATGCAGTGAACGACATGGCTAAAGAGAAAGGTGCAACTGCTGCGCAATTGGCGCTGGCGTGGGTGCTGGCGCAAGGAAATGACATCGTGCCAATTCCAGGAACACGCAGCATTCAACGGCTAGAAGAGAACTGTGGTTCATTGAATATTGAACTTTCCCCTGATGATCTTGCGCGCCTGAATGAGATGGCACCGATTGGTGCGACTGCTGGGGATCGATATCCCGACATGTCCACAGTGAACGCCTAAAAGATCAACGCCCTCGAGAAGCACGTGCCAAGCGATCGCGGATTGCAATCGCTAATCCGTCTCCTGTTGGTTGTATAACAGCAATCTTTGCTAAACCTTGCGCATCGCCCAGACGAAGCGCCTCATACAGAACGCGGGCATAATCTTCAACGGACTTAGGCGATGCCAAACGTATTGCACCCGAAGGGGTCGTGATCGTTGCAAGAGCAATAAAACCTTCGCCCGGTTCGGCCATTGCATCGAGAATTACTTGAGCTTTCGGTGAGTAATGATTTTCTAGCGAACCTGAAACTCGAATCTGCGAATGCGCGTTGTCTGCAACGTCAAGACTCGTACTTTCTTGGATCATCTCGGCTGTAATAGCCCCACTGCGCAAAATCTTTGGAAGAGCACTAGTGCAATCAATAATTGTTGATTCCACCCCCACAAGAGATGGACCACCATCAAGGATTAAATCGCCTTCAGAAAGGTATTGCCCCATCTCCTCTTGCACTGCAACTGCAGTGGTTGGGGAGACTTGTCCGAATCTGTTTGCGCTAGGCGCTGCGATTCCACGTCCGCCAATCTTCTTAAATTCATTAAGTAGTCCGAGTGCCAGGGAATGCGCAGGAACACGAAGTCCAAC
Source organism: uncultured Actinomycetes bacterium (assembly GCA_903834145.1). Lineage (GTDB taxonomy): Bacteria > Actinomycetota > Actinomycetes > Nanopelagicales > Nanopelagicaceae > QYPT01. Next base: position 33,415 of record CAILHY010000016.1, on the reverse strand, counting down.
CGTCTCTTGTCCGCCCGTGATGAAATCTTTAGCCAATTCAGAGCGATGCAATACCAAGGTCATAGGACCAGGCCAGAAATCGCGTGCAAGTGAGATCGCATATGTTGGAATATCACTGGCCCACTCCGACATATCTTGCATATCCGCGATGTGAACAATAAGCGGGTGATCGGAGGGACGACCTTTGACTTCGTAAATTCGAGCAACGGCGTTTTCGCTAGATGCATCCGCACCCAGCCCATAAACGGTCTCCGTTGGAAATGCGACAAGGTTGCCAGATTGCAAGTGTGCAGCAGCTTGGGCTAAAGAATCAGCGCTGCAATTGGAGAGAAACTGCGAAGTCACGGGCGCGCTCCAATGTGGGTGCTCGGTGCACCAACTATGAAGCATTTTTGAGCCAAGATACTCCTATGACCAAGAGCCCCGATGGGCGCATTCGCGTAATGCGAATCATAGCCCGCATGAATGTGGGCGGACCTGCGGTGCAGGTTTCTGGGCTTATGCGAAGTTTTGATCAGACAAAATTCGAGCAAGTTCTCGTTACCGGATACTGCGCCGAAGACGAGTCCGACTATTTGGAAACCGTTGCCACGGATATACAGGCCATACGTATTGATGGCCTTGGTCGATCCATATCAGTGGGGGGCGACCTCAAAGCATTTATAAAGATCGTGAAAGAGATTCGAACCTTCAAGCCCGATGTGATTCACACACACACCGCCAAAGCGGGTGTAATTGGCAGAGTCGCCTCCATCATTTCTCGGCATCCATCTATTCGTATTCATACCTATCACGGGCATCTCTTGCACGGATATTTCGGCACATTCAAAACAGGAATCGTGATCTTTATCGAGCGCACCTTGGGTCATTACACAACTCATCTTCTGGCAGTGGGCAAGCAGGTGATGAACGATTTGTTATCTGCTGGCATTGGTGGGGCGAAGAAGTTTTCAGTGATGCCTCCGGGGTTGCACATTGATGCTCTTCCATCACGCAAAGACGCTTGCGCAGAATTGGATTTAGATCCATCCAAAACCTATTGCGCATTCATTGGACGGATCACACAAATTAAAAGACCCGATAGATTTCTCGATGTTGTTGGGCAGGTGAAAAAATCTGGATCTGATGTTCACTTCATAGTTGCGGGCGCCGGAGGTTTGCTGGACTACTGCAAAGAACGCGTTACTAGAGAAGCTCTACCTGTGACATTTCTTGGATGGCGGGAAGATATTGAAACGGTCTTGGCAGCCTGCGACATGGTGGTACTCACAAGCGATAACGAAGGAACTCCACTGAGTTTGATCCAAGCGGGAATGGCCCACCTTCCTATTGTTTCTACAAGCGTTGGATCTGTGCGCGAAATCGCGATCAACGGACAAACGGGGATCTTGACCGACCTCAGTGTTAATGCGATTGCAGATGCCGTTGTGACACTTGGCGATGAAGTTGCACTACGAAAAAAGATGGGCGATGCAGCGCATATTTATACGATGCAGCGATATAGCGTGGCAAGGCTCGTGAAGGACCACCAAGATTTATACCTGCAACTATTTAGTGATCGAGCCAAGTCCTAGCCCAAAGTTCCAGCATCAACATCGGCCAGATAAGTGCATCTCTATCGTGACCTGACATGTGGTCTGCCAAAATACTTTCGACCTCTGAGGGGATAAACCATCCACGTCCTTGCGCCGTCGGATCTGTCAACAGGTCATATGTCATCGTGCGAAGCCCAGTACGTAGCCAGTCTGCGCGAGGAATTGCAAAACCCATCTTGGGGCGATCAATAAGTTCTGACGGCACTAGGGATCGCGCAATCTCTTTCAAAATATATTTTGTCTGGCGGCCCTTTATTTTGTACTGCGATGGTAAACGCGTAGCCCACTCGACAACGCTGTGATCCAGCAACGGGGCGCGAACTTCAAGGCTGTTTGCCATCGTTGCAAGGTCAGCTTTCACTAAAAGATCACCGGGCAAGTACCACTGAAAATCTGATCGAATCATGCGAGACAAATCATCGCGCGCACCCGGTAACCCAAAGTGCGAAACGAATTCAGCGGAGGCAGCGTTGGAATGAAAGTCGTTGCCAATCAATTTCTTGAGTTGCGCCCCCTGTCCCAATGAAAGCACCGAGAGATAGCGAGCAGCCAGCGAAGGATGCGACTGAACCTGCGAAAGAATGCGCTTAATCTTACGATTGTTGATCGCCCCCGTTGAAGCCAATCCCGCGCTCAATGGTGCACCAATCTTGAGCAACGAATTCCACTGTTGCATGAAAGGTGCGGCTAAATAACGGTCATAACCACCAAAGACTTCGTCTCCGCCATCTCCACCCAAGGCGACGACAACTTCTTGCCTGGCAAACTTGGACAACATAAAAGTGGGAATGATGGATGAATCCGCAAAGGGTTGATCCAGTGTGCTCGATAACTGTTGCAATAAGAGAGCAGGATCTGGCGTTAACTTTTCTTCAACGTGTTCAGTTCCCAGATATTTTGCGACTGCTCGTGCATAAGAGGATTCGTCATACCTTGGATCGTTAAAACCAATCGAGAAAGTCTTTACTTTTCCAGGGATCAACTGCGTCATGTAGGCGGTGACAATTGTGGAATCAAAACCACCGCTCAGGAAGGAACCAATCGGACGCTCGGATATAAGACGACGTTCAACTGCATCACGGATGAGTCTCTTGGTTTCACTGAGTGCATCTTCATAGGAAATGTCATGAACGGTTTCAAAATCTGGTGACCAGTACTTCTTTGTGCTCCATGCGCCATTTCGCCATATTCCATAACTTGCAGGTGGAACTTGCGCAATCTCGTTATATGCAGATCTCGGGGCATTCACATAACCAAATTGCATTACTTCTGAGATTGCCTCCTTGCGCAACGTAGTCCTAACGCCTGCGGCCTTGAGCGCCTTAACTTCTGATCCGAAAAACAACGTTCCATCACCCTGATGTGCATACCAGAGTGGTTTCTTGCCCATTCGATCACGAATGAGAATTAGGGATTCATCGCGAGAATCCCAGATAGCAATCGCGAACATTCCGCTGAGTTTTGAAATGAAATCAATTCCGTACTCTTCATAAAGATGCACAATGACTTCTGAGTCACCGTTTGAGGTGAAGTGATGACCCTTAGTTGCGAGGTCATCGCGTAATGATGCGAAGTTATAGATTTCACCATTGAAAACTAAATGGATGGTCTTTGACTCGTTGGAAACGGGCTGTTGTCCTGTACCCACATCAATGATTGCAAGACGTCGGATACCAAGGGCAACACCATCGGATAAATATCGTCCTGTTTCATCAGGTCCGCGATGGTGAATAGAATCTAATTGGCGAGTAAGTCCATCACTCTTGGGGGCGCGAGCGCCTACTCCACCAGCGATGCCACACATAAGAGTTAGTCGGAGACCGAAGGACCGTTGGCTACAGTATCGCCGTACTCCTTGAGCCAGTTCACTGTCTCTGCGAGCGCTTGCTCAAATTCCATCGGTTTCACATCAGGGAATAGTTGCTTGAGCAATCCGGGTGAGTTCTGCGAATCTTTCACATCGCCGGCACGTGTTGGCACAAACTTCACATCAAGATTAGGGAAATGCTTCTTCATCATCTCAATCGTTTCCAGCAAGGAGATGCGATTTCCGAAAGCCAAATTCACCGCGCCCTCATGAGTCACGCGGCGATCAATAACATCCATGCAGACATCCAAAACAGTACGTACGTAGGTAAAATCGCGCGTTTGGGAGCCATCTCCAAAAACCTCGATGGGTTCGTTGCGCATTGCCTTCCATATCCATTTAGGAAGCACTGCTGCGTATTCATGGTCAGGGCGTTGGCGCGGACCAAATACATTAAAGAAACGGAGCAGAGTAATAGGTACGTTATAAGCAGAACCGTACGCCTGCATATATCCCTCGGCCGCTAATTTGCTTGCCGCATACGGCGTCATGGGTGCAAGCCACATAGTTTCATCTTTTGGAAGGACGCCATTACGGCCATATACCGATGACGATGAACTAAAAATTACATGCGCACCACTTTCGCGCGCAGCTTCCAAAACATTCAACGTTCCTGTTGCGTTTACATCGTGAGTTGCAATGGGATTCTTGAGCGAGCGAGGAACCGATCCTCGAGCGGCAAGGTGAAAAACGAATTCGGCAGACCCAAGCGCCTTGGCCAAACCCACACGATCTACCAGTGAAATTTCATGAAAGTCGCATAGGTTCTGATCGATGTTGGATAACAGCCCAGTAGAGAGGTCATCGACAACCGTGACTTTATGACCTTTTTCGGCAAGGGCAACAACAAGGTTTGAACCGATGAATCCAGCCCCGCCGGTGACTGCAATGTGTGCCATATGCCCAACCCTACCAATCCTTGACAGGATTTTATGAGGCAATTCCCCGAGCAAATACACCCAAATAATTGGCTTTTCACGCTGATTCCTAGAACACTGATGCCATGAATAGAAAATATCTCAAGCGAATTGCTGTCGTTGCAATTGCCCTCTCACTTGTCGGGGGTGTAGCTCTTGCACCAGCATCTATGGCCGCATCATCTAGCCGTTACATCACGATTTCCTCCGATGGAAGCGTCAAGGTCTCTCCTGATGCCGTCCGCCTCAACGCCACAGTTTCTGTCGTTGCCGGAACAAATAAAGATGCCCTGGCTGCTACATCAACTTCGTCATCGGCAGTTCGCGCCGCTTTGCTTGCAAATGGTGTGGTTGTAAAGGACATCGCAACACAAAGTGTCACCGTCTATCCTGAATACAACTACACACAAGATAAAGGTTCAGTACTTGTTGGATATCGCGGAAGCCAAACTTTTGTCGTCATTATTCGTAAGACTGCCACTGCTGGCGCCGTTGTTGATGCCGTTGTCTTAGCCGGTGGAGATAACTTGCAGGTAAGCGGAGTAACTCCATTCGTATCAGATTCAACGAAAGCCACAATCGCTGCACGCACTGTTGCAGTGAAGAATGCCCGAGCTAAAGCAACTTCTTACGCATCACTGCTTGGAGTGAAACTTGGCAAAGTGAATTACCTGATTGAAAATAGTTCACCAGTTGTTTATGGCGGACCGGTAATGGCAATGGCGAAAGCAGATTCTGGTGCCACCCAAATCGATCTGGGCCAACAAGATGTCTCGGTCTCGATCAGCGTTCAATGGGCGCTTCTCTAGTCGCTATTAATCAAAAAACTCTAGTTTTCGCTATTTTCTAGGCTGATTTAAAACTGAGTTTTGCTCAGCGCCCTGTTAAAGGTACGCTTTGCGAGCCTTTAACGTCCCCATCGTCTAGGGGCCTAGGACATCGCCCTTTCACGGCGGTAACACGGGTTCGAATCCCGTTGGGGGCACGAAGGGGTCGACAGTTATTCTCGGGAGGAAACTCCAGAGCAATACAGTTGGCTCTGAGGAAACGTCAGGTCGAGTAATCGATCAGAAACCTCGGTTAGGCCCAGTAGCGCAGTTGGTTAGCGCGCCGCCCTGTCACGGCGGAGGTCGCGAGTTCAAGTCTCGTCTGGGTCGCAAGAGTTTGGCGCTGTACACGGTTACGTGGCCGGCGTTGAACTTTTTTAGGCTCGGTAGCTCAGTTGGTACGAGCGCGCGACTGAAAATCGTGAGGTCGACAGTTCGATCCTGTCCCGAGCCACTCTAAAGAGGCAGGTCATACGGCTATTTTCTTTTCTTCCACTTACTTATTTAGTTGTAAATCATTCAAACTGCTAACACTTTGCTAACACCCTCGAATTATTCGACCGCTTTCGCGAAGATGAGTGAAGCATTTTCTGCTTGTTGATTGGTTACGGGCGCATACGTCGTTGCCGTTGTCATAGCGTCCCGATGCCCCAATCGTTGTGCCACCACATGAAGCGGAATTCCCGCCTCGAGTAGTACGGTGGCGTGGAAATTTCGAAGATCGTGAAAGCGTTGTTCACGAAGTCCGGCGCGTCGTGACCTTTGGCCCAACAAATATTTAATTTGCCCCTAGTGACGGGCTTAGAGGAGCCAGTTAATGTTCTATCCATGACTCAAAAACTTCGCGCAAATGTCTATATTGATGGCTTCAATCTCTATATGGGTGCACTTTCGAAAACGTCATATAAATGGCTGGATCTTGAGAGATGGGCCAAGACGCTTATGCCCTCATACGAAGTTGGGCGTGTGGTCTATTGCACCGCAAGACTGATACCTGATGCACGAGATGTGAATATCCACGTGCGCCAAGACATGTACCTACGCGCGATCAAGACATTACCTACCGTTCAGATATATGAAGGAAAGTTCACCGTTCAGGACATCCGGATGTGGAGGCGTCCAGAAATTGGGTGCCAATGTTGTGACCATCTAACCCCAGTTTGTAAATGTTGCGGCGGAAATACCATCCCAGTAATCAAGCGTGAAGAAAAAGGCTCCGATGTTCAATTGGCAATTCAACTGATCAATGATGGATATAAGCAGGATTACGACGTGGCGCTCGTAGTAAGCAATGATTCAGACATACAGCCAGCAGTAGATCTCGTGAGGCGGGAATTGGGGCGAAAAGTCATTGTGGCTGACCCTCGCAATAACAAACACCCTTCCTTATTGGGCGACGAACGGCGGCGAGTTCGACCGCAAACTCTGGGAAATAACCAACTGCCAGCGACATTACTTGATCTCAATGGCAACACGATCACAAAACCAATTTCATGGGCTTAAATACAAAGAGCCAGGTTGTTGCCAACCTGGCTCCGAGCCCAGTCATAGAAATGAACTGGGTAGGTGACACCAGTCTGGTCGATTGCCCCAACTTAATCAAGTCTAATGCTTTAAGTTTGGTGAAATCTTGGAAAGCTGCCCCCGTCTGAGGCTCGATATTGCCCTTTCTGCCGCCATTCTAGGCATCCACCCCCTGCCTCGGAATGCCTCACTCATGATCTACGCATCTTTCTATTTGCGCCAACGGTCAATTCCCGAAAGTGCGCTTGATTTACCCACCTGGGTACTTCAAAGTTCTCACTATGGACCTGACAAATACGACTATCGCACTTTCTTCAATTATTACATCTGGCGTTGTCGCTACCGCGGGGATACTTGTCCCGGCCCTCATCCACCTTTCAGACAGACGCGAAGACGAGAGACTTCGTTTAGTGAAAGAGAAAAAAGATACTTATTTGGCCATTTCAGAGATCATATTCTTGCAGCACGTTGGATCTGAAGAAAAGGGGACGGAGTTAGTTTATAAAGCGGCCGCCCAGATTGCACTTTGGTCGAGCAAAGAAGTTAAAGAAATATTCGATTCATGGATAGACCTTTGGCAAGAAACTTTAGATCCCGCCAAGAAAGAGGAAAATATAACCAGGGCAAATAGCATTCGAGAGGACTTAAGGAAGCAAATGGCAAAAGAAGTCCAAAACTTGAAGATGAAGGACAGATAGATCCCCAAGATTGCATCGGCGCGTTTTGCTAACACCTTGCTAACACCAAGAAGGAAATCTTGTGAATCACCCAGGGAAGTGTGACCCACTTTCCAACCGATTCACGCTGAAAAGTGGGTCACTATGGAAACTAGAAACCGTATGAAACAACCCGACCGCGACTGAAAATCGTGAGGTCGACAGTTCGATCCTGTCCCGAGCCACTTCCACTTCTTGCGATAGCACTAAAGAAGTTTCGGGTCTCCTACTAATTCTTCATATCTCTTCTGCAATTGGGCCTCATCCCCTGCAACCACAATTCGCTTATCTCTCCCAAGTTCACCAAAGACAATACTGAAATCTCTTTGGCGTACATCGAACGCCTTAGCCAATTCCTTCAAGACTGCCTCATTAGCCTTGCCGTCCACGGCCGGTGCTTGTACGGCAACAACTAAACGTGGTGGATCCCCAACAGTGCCGCCCACTTTGTTGCGCGAAGCATTGGGGCGTACTCGGATCTCAAGCAGAAACACTTGTTACCGGAACCTCTTCGTTTGATATTTGGCACGTAAGAATTATTGCCAAGATGGGTATTAGCAAGATGGAACGATGGCGTAGCGATGTTCCCACATTGATTTCTGTCACCGCGCTAATAATAATAAAGAAGAGCGAAAAAGTAGTTGCCCAGATGAAGAGATCATCAATCTTGCGATGGCTTCTTATTAGCCGAAAAATCATGAATCCAACCAGTAAGTAGAGCCCCCACCAAATAATCTCCTCATAGGAACCTATGTTTTGAAATTTGGATCCATTATCGATAAAGGGCGAAGGCAGAAAAAGGAATCGCGCTGATGATGTAATCAAGGTTAAAGGTTTTCGAATATGGCCGGGCTGAAGTGAAAGTCGGTCGACCCGTTTTTTGTCGAGGTCAGCGGTTGGGGTTGAGGGTGCTGTTGAGGGTGCTGTTGAGGGTGAGACGAGTTTGCTTTTGAGTGCTAACTGAGAGAAGAGGCTATTGGGGTTTGCTCTTACTTCTGCAGCAAGCATCGCCGCCGACGTGCTACCTGATGTTGAGGAAATTGGGGCGGATGATCCTGTGCCGTCAGACGCGGTCAGCGCACCCTGAGCTCCAGTGATCTGACCCGCGACTGCGCTAATTAAGCTCCTGCTAGTTGCTGGTGCAAAAATCAACGGAATAAGGATTGCGAGCGCAACATACTGAAGAGGCATGGCAAGCTTTCGTTGCAGAATCACACGAATCAATAAAAGCGCAATTGCTGCAAAAACAAGAGCCACGAATAGGTAGCCCTTTGTGTAACACACCAAAAACGCTCCAAGAGTTAAAAGAAACATCGCCGGACGAGATCTCGTTCGATTCATTAAGTAGAGCCCAGTTACGAAGGCAGAAAAACCTAGGTACAGAAACTCTTCGCGAAGACTGAGTGACATCCACATAAATGAGGTCGGAATAATTAATACAGCGATCAATGCCCGAGAAAAGAATTTCTCTTTACTGCCTTGATACTTAGCAATACATAGAAGTAGGTATACAGAAATAGTGGATAAGGCGATCGCAAGAATCCGAAGGGCCAGGTACGTGGGTATACCTAAGTATGTGAGTAACTTGGCTGGTAGATAAACAACCTGAAGATACAAAGTCGGTGTTGTCCCAACCCACCCCAGATGGCCGGCAAACGAAAAGTTACGAGAATAGAGTTCATTGAATATGCCGAGATAGCCGCCTTCATCCGGGGCAAATGCCATGACATCGCCAAGTACCAGGGCGAAGGCACCATGTGCTGCGACGAATATCCAAAGCAAGCGAGAACGAAGAGGATTAAAGAAGAAAGGTGCCCGAACTTTCTCTGTCATAAAGTCCTTAAGGTTTAGGCAGATCCGGATTTACGCTGGAAACGTTTCGGTGCCCCGCCGCCGGCTTGTCCTCCGCCAACTTTGGAGCCACTAGATGGTCCGCCATTGCTGCCCGCGCCACCCTTTTGATTCTTCTTATCGAGCGCCTCAAGGAACTTGGCGCGAGCATCATCAGCTGGTTTCTTCTCAGTCATGGGAGAAGGTTACCGTCATTGACTGGTCATCAATCCGTTGCTGGGATGCTAAAAAAGAGAATTGCCAAAATGACCCAGAGGATTGCGCCGTTTGTCATAAATGGATAGCCATAGTGATCTGGCCATTTGTAGATGGTGTAGGCAATTGCCCCAAATATGGCCGTTAATGACCACAAAGCCAGGGCCGCTCTGCGACGACCAAAGCCAATACGCATCAAGCGGTGGGATAAATGGTCACGTCCGCCTTCAAAGGGTGAAATACCTCGTTTTAGCCGTGAGCAGACAGCCACTGTTGTATCCATGATTGGTACTGCCATCAACGCTAGAGGAATAGATAAGGCAAGTTTGCGAGAGGCAATGTGGGGATCAAGGCGAATTGTAAGCACGGAAATAATGACGCCTAAAAAAAGTGCGCCGGCGTCCCCCATGTAAATCTTTGCGGGAGATCTGTTCCAGAAAAGGAAACCAAGTGTGGCCCCAGCGGTCACTATGGCAAGAGCGCTGACCAAAACTTGTTGTGCGTCGTAGGCAATTAGAAACAAGAAAACGGATGTGACTGCAATGGTTCCAGCCGCTCCGCCATCTAAGTTGTCAAAGAAATTAATGGCGTTGCAGACTCCAACTATCCAAACGACTGTCATGGTGCCATCAATGAAGCGATTATGAAAAGGGGTACCAATGGTGTTCGTTGTAATCAAAATGATCGCAACAATTAATCCTGCCCCAGTCTGCGCCAATAATCTTGGCCAAGGTTCTAAGCCCTTTAAATCATCAATCAATCCCATCACAGAGATTGCAAGTGCTGGGAGTAAAACTGTGCTGGCAAGTTCAAAAGTGTGGATTGAATTGTCGGCATACATCAGCGCGGCATAGGAAGCGATGCCGACTCCGATAGCGATGGCGACTCCGCCAAGATACGGGACAGGTTCTTTTTGAATCTTGCGTGACATATTTGGTGCATCAAATGCGCCGATCTTCATCGCGATGGAACGCATTACAGGAGTGAGCACACCAACAAATACAAGGGTGACGAAGCCAAGTAATAGGTATCGTTGAATGGAATATTGCATAAGAGGTGAGTTGTCTTGTCCCTTTTTATTGGCGGCTTTATTAGCGGCTTAGCTGGATGATTTAGGTTGATCCAGAAGAAGTTCTTTTACTTCTGACTCGCGATATCGGCGGTGTCCGCCCAACGTACGAATAGAGGTGATTTTGCCTGCCTTTGCCCAGCGGGTGACAGTCTTGGGATCCACACGAAAGAGGGCGGCAACTTCACCAGGGGTTAAAAGAACCTCAGCATCTGTCAATCTGTTCATGCAATTACCTCCACAAATGTCCGTTTAGTTCGTAATTGCGGGGAAGTATCCGCCTTTATCCTAGCCGCTGCAAGGTTATTTTCACGAAGGACTGGTCAAAACTTTCCCGATTAAGCATGACGCATCGAGGTTTTACATTGCCTGTTCGAAGGCTGCCACTCGCCGCCATCGACTGACTAGACGTTCATATCCACGCCCAGCAATAGCACCATCACCGGATGCCAAACCACCAATGGACATCAAGACGTCTTCAATAGAAGTATCCGCATCAATTCCTTCTTCGCCATGATCCTGTAGCGATTTCTCCAAATAACCAGCTAGCCCACCGTAATCCAACTCGAGAAATGATTGCGGATGAAACATGCCAAGCCAATCAACCAAATCTTGAATCTCTTCTTCAACCGGTCCTTCACCGAATGCACCTTGCACTGATGCATGTGCAGATTGCGCCCTGGTCTTTGCATGTGCAATCGATGTACGCATAACAGTGAATGCACCATCGGCATCGCGACCACGAACTCTTTCCTCCGGAAGAAAAAGAGAAAACCATCGCGGAGGAATGATCCACGTTTCAGTGAGAATGTGTGGGACTCTATTTTCAACAAAATCTTCTCCTGCGGAAATTACTTCTTCCATTGCGGGAGGTAAAAACATTGGACTGACACTTGAAGGCATTGATAACTTGAATGTTTCTAGAGCCGACCAACAACGTGTGGCAGTTGACCACGGCGAAACATAGCGAGCGCCTTCAATATCTAAAACATGCGCGCCATCTAAACGAAGGGCTGGTGATTCGGGAAAGATCACTCGTTGCAGCGCGCGAGATTGTTCATCATGAATTGTTTGCGTTGTTGCTTCTAATTGGGTCCATCGCAAACGATCTGCTGGTTCAAATGCAGAAAGTGGTTCGTACACTCGAAGCGATGCAACGTAGGGTGTTGGTCGCATGAGAATTAAGCGCGGGGAATGTAATTGCCTTCAGCAAAGGGATCGTCATCATCACGATCTTGCTTTGGGTCGGCATCTCCGTGCAGTTCTTTTGCAAGGCGATCAAGATCCATCTCTTGGGATGAATACTTCAAATCGCGAGCGACTTTGGTTTGTTTGGCTTTTGATCGGCCGCGCCCCATAGCGTGACCTCCTTACTTAGCGTCTAACGTCAGGGGCGTAGGCTATCGCGCCCGGTAGGTACCTTCCAAAGCCGAACGCGGCTCTGTCCCATTTCTCCCCATTACAACGCCGGCAACCCAGGCTTTCATTCCCCGGGCAGCCAAGGATTTGAGCGCAAGATCGGCCTGAGATGGGTCAATAACGGCCACCATGCCGATACCAGCGTTCCAGGTCCGTTCCATGTCCTCCTGGGGCACCCCGCCCAGGGAAGCCATTAGGTTCATCTCTACGGGCAGTGACCATGTCGAGCGATCATAAACGGCAGTGAGGTGATCTGGGATCACACGGGCTGTGTTCTCCGCAAGGCCGCCACCAGTGATGTGAGAAAAGGTGCGCACATGTCCAGGCAGGGCCTTGATTAGCGCAAGGCAATCCAATGTGTAGATCTCTGTGGGAGTCAGGAACTTTTCACCGGCGCTCATTCCATACTCACTCACAGGCGCATGAAGGTCAAGCTTTTTGTCGTGAATAATTTTGCGCACTAAAGAAAAACCGTTGGCATGAAATCCGCTCGATGGCATCGCAATCAAAACATCGCCCGCTTGTACTTTGGATTTATCCAGCAAGTGATCGGCATCTACGACACCCGTTGCCGCGCCTGCAATATCAAATTCATCTTCACCAAGAAGCCCTGGATGTTCGGCGGTCTCGCCACCAATGAGAGCGGTGTTTGCTTTCACGCAACCCGCTGCAATTCCTTTAACAATGTCCGCGATGCGTTCTGGAATAACTTTGCCCACCGCAATGTAGTCAGTCATAAAAAGTGGTTCGGCGCCACAGACCACAAGATCATCAACAACCATTGCGACAAGATCTTCGCCGATCGTGTCATAAATTCCCATGATGCGTGCGATCTCTGTCTTTGTACCAACACCATCGGTGGATGTCGCGAGAAGTGGGCGATTGAATTTCTTGAGTGCGCTCGCATCAAAAAGACCTGCGAATCCACCAATGCCACCGACAACTTCGGATCTTGTTGCCTTAGCAACAGAGGCCTTCATTAATTCTACGGCGCGATCTCCCGCATCAATATCAACACCAGCCTCGCGATAGGTAGCCATTAGTGCCCACCTTCAACGGGAGTAATTTCCAAACGCATCTTGCCCTCAGACATATCTGCAGGAATTGCTATCGGATATGTGCCGGTGAAACACGCCTGGCAGAGTCTTGACTCGGCGATCTGTGTGGCCTCGATCAAGCCCTCGAGCGAAACATAGCCAAGGGAGTCAGCCCCGATGGATCTGCGAACTTCCTCTACCGCTAGACCGCTAGCAATGAGCTCTGCACGCGAAGCAAAATCAATGCCGTAAAAGCATGGCCATTTAACGGGTGGGCTTGAAATGCGCACGTGAATCTCCAGCGCACCAGCTTCGCGCAACATACGGACAATGGCGCGTTGTGTATTACCGCGAACAATGGAGTCATCGACAACAACAATGCGTTTGCCTTCAATGACATCGCGAAGTGGATTGAGTTTCAGGCGGATACCAAGTTGTCGAATCGTTTGGCTGGGTTGAATAAATGTGCGTCCTACGTATGAGTTCTTTACAAACCCTGATCCGTAAGGGATTCCTGATGCCTTTGCAAAACCAATTGCTGCGGGCGTTCCTGACTCAGGTACTGGAATAACTAAATCCGCCTCAACTGGATGCTCGTGCGCTAATCGTTCACCAATGGCAACACGTGTGACGTGAACACCCCGACCAGCGATGCTGGTATCTGGTCTGGCCAGGTAAACATATTCAAAGAGGCAACCTTTGGGCTCTTGCATGGCCCATTGTTGAGAACGAATTCCCTTTTCATCAATGGCAATGAATTCACCGGGTTCAACTTCGCGAACAAAGGAAGCACCAACAATGTCGAGCGCTGCAGTCTCTGACGCAACAACCCAGCCACGTTCTAGTTTGCCAACAACAAGAGGGCGAACACCGTGACGATCGCGAGCTGCATACAGCGTGTGCTCATCCATAAAGACCAGGGAAAATGCACCTTCGAGCAATGGCAAAATGCTCATGGCACTTGCTTCGAAATTCTTTTCATCTTGGCCCGCGATGAGAGCAGTCATGATTTCAGTATCAGTTGTGGCTCCTCGGTCTTTGCTTGGAGCCATAAGAGTCTGGCGTTGTAGAAGTTCGGCTAGGTCGCCCGTGTTTGTGAGATTGCCGTTGTGGGCCAGTGCCAAGGTTCCGTACTTAGTTGGTCGCAAGGTAGGTTGCGCATTCACCCACGTGCTAGAACCTGTAGTGGAATATCTGCAGTGGCCAATAGCTAGCGAACCTGTAAGAGAAGTCAGATCACTTTCTGTAAATACCTGGGATACAAGTCCCATGTCCTTATAGACAAGGATTCTTTCTCCATCACTGGTGGCAATTCCGGCAGATTCAGTTCCACGATGTTGAAGTGCGTAGAGACCGTAGAAGGTTAACTTTGCTACTTCTTCTCCTGGTGCCCAGACACCAAAGATGCCGCAGGCATCCTGTGGGCCCTTATCGCTCTCAAACATTTCATGGTTAAGCAATCCATCTGGTCTACGCCCCATGTGATGACCGCCTTCTCTTTAGGAATACATCCACCACGTAGCCAAGTGCAACGCCTTGTCCCGCAAGCAATGTAAATAGTGCATAACGTCCATCAGAGATTGCAGCGGCTACAAAGAGCCCGGCGGAAAGGATTGTTGCCAACAAAACAAGTATCAACAAATCTTGTCGTTTGGTGCGAATCCATGCCACAAAGAGGAAGAGCAACCACAAGCCTGAGTAAGCAAAAAGCGGACTGCCCGCATTCCATGCTCTTATATAGAGACGTGCTTTATTGGCCACTTGAGGAAATGCCCAAGCAATCCCTTGATCGGCAAACTCTACGGTGCTGTGAATAAATGGTGGGCGAGGTAAACCGTAAACCGGCAGTGGTACCAAATATTCATGACGCTTCATATGTGTAGTCAGAACAAATAGTGGGTCGTGCTTGAGCAACCGCAACCACGTTGACATGAGATGGCTCTTAGAAGCGTTGACATCGGCCTGCGTCAACTTTGCATCAGAAAACCAAACACAAGCTGACCCTGATTTCCAACTGTCTGTATTTCCAACTCCTGGCATTGCTTTTTCAATAAAACCAACACCCGCGGGCTTGCTCGCATAACAAGAGAGGTCGTACTGCATCCAACCCACAGCCATGTCGCCGTTTCTTGATTTCACTTCATTTATTGCAGTGCCAGCGAGCAATGTGACTAGCGCTGAAAAGACAAGCCCCACAACAAGAAATTTCTTGGCGACATTCGGTACCTTCATAAACATATAGAACAAAACCAGCACGGCAATGGTTGGAATCCCATTGAGCCTGAAGGTGCTTAGGAACATTCCAGGAAAGAGCAACCAGCCGATATCGCTTTTCGTGACCGCCTGATTCTTGTAGGCACGAATCATGAAAGCCGCAACAAGAAAAAATCCTGACGTCATCGGGATGTCGTGCCACAACGTGACACCCATCGCGCCAACCAGCGGGGTCGCAGACAGTAAAGATGAGGTGATGGAAGCTGATTTTTCAGCCATTAAGGAATAGATGAAGATCGTGAGACTTAACGCCAAAGTTAGGCCGAAAATCAAGGTCACTATTCCTGGATAACGTCCGTGCAACGAGAAAATGCGAACGAATAAGGCCCACGGTGCACTCCACGCGCTGGAGAGCTGACCAGTCCTAGCCATAGAGACAGCAGCAAAGGAATCATCAGAATAAAAACCTGGATAGAAAACAATCCACCACAGCGAGGCGATTAACCCATTGCGAAGGAGTGATGTCTTAAGGTCGCCAGCAAATATCCGGCGAATCATTTTTTGTGCACCTTAAAGATTCGATACCAAATCATGGAGGAGATAATGGAAACTGCGTCGTGGACGGTAATTCCTTTGCCTTCAGCACGAGAGCGAGGGAAATATTCAACTTGAACTTCAAAGGGTCTGATCTTGTTTTCCCATAAGTGAATTGGGATCTCTATCTCGATGGCATATTTCTTGAATTTAAATGGCAAGGATTGCAACATCGGCGTTGGTACCAATTTATATCCGCACATAATGTCGGTGATGACTGCATTAAAAAGTAATCCATATAGGTTCGAAATAACATGATTGCCTTTTGCGTAACGATAAGTAAACGAGGATTGTGCCAAGAAGCTGCGATATCCGAAGACGGTTTCTGATCTTCCCGAAAGCACCACGTCCCATAGTTTCAAAATATCCGTCGTTGCTAATTCAAGGTCAGCATCCAAAATGAGTGAGTGAGTGGAGTGAACTCCGACAACCCCTGCCTGAATGGCGCTGGCTTTGCCACCATTATTTTTAGTAATGACCTGATAATTGAGGTGCGTCTTTGATAGAGCGCCCTCTAAAAGTTCTACGGAATTATCGCTGCTTCCGTCGTTTACGAAAATAACTTCTGAAACCACACCTTTTGGTAGCTCACTGATCTCTTTAACTAACTGAGGAATTGAGCGCGCCTCGTTAAATATTGGAACGATGACCGTGAGTGTTTTCACGGCGCAATCCTAAGCGGTAAATACGCAGACAAATCAGCGCGAGCGCCAGAGGCTCGGATGTCGCCCGCGGCGTATGCATCTGCCCAGGATTGTTCACCTCTAGCCAGTGCCAGCCAGGTATGTGCATTCATCTCAATGACGTTAGGTGGTGTCCCACGCGTGTGAGTTGGACCTTCTCCGCATTGAATTGCTGCATAGGGTGGCACGCGAACTTCAATTGCGTGACCGGGCGCTAATTTTTCCAACTGAGACAGGGTGCTCTTAACTTCCTGCAAAATCTTCTCGTCGCGCATTACCCAAATAGCTTCGGAATTGTTTGCGTGTAAGCGGTCCGCAATTCATCGAGTGGAATGACGGCGTCATTGACAGTCAATGAAGTGCCACCGGTGGTGCCTAATTTTGTGATCGCAAGATCGTATTTCCTGGCCAGCGAAATAAGTTCGCCAGCATGGTCAGGTGAAATCGCAACAACAACACGTCCTGGAGTTTCACTAAGCAGCACGATTCCGATTTCCTGATCTAAAGAAATGGTTGCGCCAATGTTGTTGTGAAGGACCATTTCAGCAATGCTCACGGCTAGACCGCCTTGGCTTAAATCATGCGCAGCTGCGAAGATTGATTGCCCTTCGAGCAAGAGTTCAATGAGGCGAATCTCCCTCTGCAAATCAGCAATCGGTGATTGACCACCGCGTTGATTGTGCATATATGCCCATTCACTACCAGCCAAATCATTGGTTGTTTCACCGATGAGGTATAGCTCTAGACCTGCATCAGTAAAGGACATGGGAGTACGTGATCGAACATCTTGAATCACTCCAAGAACTCCGATCACGGGTGTAGGCAAAATAGCAACATCACCTGTCTGGTTGTAGAAGGAAACATTGCCGCCTGTCACAGGTAGGCCCATCTCTAAACATCCATCGGCTAAGCCGCGCACAGTTTCAGCGAACTGCCACATGACACCTGGATCCTCGGGGGAACCAAAGTTCAAACAATTGGTCACTGCTAAAGGTTTGGCACCAGCAGTGGCGATATTTCTTGCAGCTTCGGCAAGGGCCAACTTCGCGCCTTCGTATGGGTTGAGATAGGACCAGGATGCATTTGCATCGGTTGAAATCGCGACACCAAGGTGTGTGCTCTCATCAATCCGGATCATTCCTGAATCTTCAGGCTGGGATTGGATCGTGTTGCCCTGCACGTATTTGTCGTATTGGGATGTGACCCACGATTTATCAGCCATGTTTGGGCTCGAAATAAGCTTAATAATCGCTGCTTTTACCTCGTGCGCACTTTGAGGCATTGGCAAATCCAGTACCTGTGCATTCACGCGATCTACGTACTCGGGTTTGGCAAGTGGACGGTTATAGACCGGACCTTCGTGGGCCACTGTGCGGGGAGGCACATCAACAATCGTTTCTCCGTGCCATGTGATGATCAAACGATCGCCGTCAGTCACTTCGCCAATCACATTGACGGTGACATCCCATTTCTTGCAGATCTCTAGAAAACGAGCGATCTTGCCGGGCTCAACAATGGCGCACATACGCTCTTGTGATTCACTCATCAAGATTTCTTCAGGAGACAAACTTGGATCGCGCAATGGAACCGTGTCCAACTCAACGCGCATTCCACCTGATCCGCCAGATGCTAATTCACTCGTTGCGCATGAAAGTCCGGCACCACCCAGATCTTGAATACCAACCACTAAATCTTCAGCGAAGATTTCTAGTGAGCATTCAATCAAGACCTTCTCGGTAAATGGATCTCCTACTTGAACACTGGGACGTTTTGCGGGTCCCGTTGATCCAAATGTTTCGCTAGCCAGAACTGACACGCCGCCAATGCCATCTCCGCCAGTTTGTGCACCAAAGAGCACGACAAGGTTTCCTGCACCTGAAGCTTTCGCCAATTTGATTTGGTCATGGCGCATAACACCAACACAGAGTGCATTCACCAAAGGATTGCCGGCATACGTTTCATCGAAAACTATTTCACCGCCGATATTGGGAAGTCCTAAGCAGTTTCCATATCCACCAATACCCGCAACAATTCCTGGAAGAACGCGGCGTGTATCAGGTGCATCGGCAGGGCCGAAGCGAAGTGGATCCATAACCGCGATAGGGCGCGCACCCATGGTCAAGATGTCGCGCACAATTCCACCCACACCTGTTGCTGCTCCTTGATAGGGCTCAACAAATGATGGGTGATTATGAGATTCAATCTTGAAAGTAACGGCGTAACCCTGTCCAACATCAACAACGCCAGCGTTCTCGCCAATACCAACGAGCAGTGCATCGCTGTGGGGCGCCTTCTCCCCAAATTGCTTGAGGTGAACTTTCGATGATTTGTACGAGCAATGTTCTGACCACATTACCGAATACATGGCTAATTCACTCGATGACGGACGTCGTCCAAGAATCTCGCGAATACGTTGATATTCATCAGGTTTTAGTCCAAGGGCGGCAAAGGGTTGTTCTTGATCAGGCGTCTGGGCCGCAATCGCAACGGTATCTAGCGCCATTTATTTGCCTACCATCGCGTTAAGAATGGAGGTGAAGAAGGGAAGTCCATCGGCGCTAGGTCCAGTCAATGGGTCAATTGCGTGTTCAGGGTGCGGCATGAGTCCAACAACATTGCCTCGTGCATTTGAAATCCCTGCGATCAAATTGCGTGAACCATTGGGGTTAACGCCGACGTATCGAGCAATCACCCGACTTTCACCTTCCAGCATCGCGAGCGTTTCATCATCACATTGAAATGAACCTTCGCCATTCTTTAGCGGGATCACAATCTCGAGGCCCTCGGTGAAATTAGAGGTCCACGGCGTTGAAATATTTTCAACCTTTATCTTCTGCGGAGTGCAGAGAAAGTGAAGGCCTTGATTTTGTGTGAGCGCGCCAGGCAGCAGATGCGACTCGCAGAGAATCTGGAAACCATTACAAATTCCAAGAACAGGCATTCCCCCATTAGCTTTTTCAATGATCGATCCCATGACGGGAGCAAAGCGAGAAATCGCGCCACATCGCAGGTAGTCACCGTAAGAAAATCCGCCTGGAAGAATTACCGCGTCGACTCCATGCAAATCTGCATCATCGTGCCAGAGCGCAATCGCTTCGGATCCCCCTGCACGAACTGCGCGCGCGGCATCTCGATCATCGAGTGATCCGGGAAAAGTGACGACACCAACTTTCATCTACTTCTCAACCTTCACAACAAAAGTTTCGATGACTGGGTTGGCAAGTAATGTTTCAGCAGCACGAGAAACTTCAGCAAGTTGTTCCGTGGTTGGATCTCCTACAACTTCAATCTCAAATCGCTTACCTTGGCGCACAGAAGTTGCAAATGTGAAACCAAGACGTGGAAGAGCGGCGGCAACAGCTTTGCCTTGTGGGTCAAGGATTTCTGGCTTCAACATTACTTCGACCACGATCTTTGCCATCATGCGCTCCCTTATGGATTTAGTTGAACTGAGTGCCGGTGAGTCTTAAATATGCATCTCTATATCGCTGAGCTGTCTTCTCAACAATGTCTTGCGGTAACTCTGGGGGCGCAGATTCGCGGTCCCATCCGCTAGAGGTTAAATAGTCTCGTAGATACTGCTTATCAAAGGATGCCTGAGCACCGCCGGGCACCCACGACTCGGCCTCCCAAAAACGTGATGAATCCGGAGTCAGTGCTTCATCGCCAAGAATTATTTTCCCCGATGCATCGGTACCAAATTCAAACTTGGTATCAGCCAGAATAATTCCTCGCTCTTTCGCGTAATCTGCAGCCGCGCCATAAAGCTTGAGTGTGAGATCGCGAAGTTCACCCGCTTGCGGAGAAATCTTCAAAGCTTCTTCGAAATCAATGTTGATGTCATGGTCGCCAATTTCCGCCTTGGTTGCCGGCGTAAAAATATTTGTTGGTAGCTGTGATCCGTCTAGGAGTCCGGCAGGTAGTGCAATGCCACAGACAGTTTGTGATTTCTTGTACTCACTCCAGCCGCTGCCTGTGAGATAACCTCGAGCAACACACTCGATAGGAAACATCTCGAGTGGCATAACGATTACTGCACGTCCCTTAACTTGTTCTGGAACATCGGTGCTGAGAATGTGATTAGGGACAACGCTCGCAAGTTTTTCAAACCAAAAGAGCGACAACTGTGTCAGTACGGCACCCTTGCCAGGAATTTCAGTGGGCAGAACCCAATCAAATGCAGAGACCCTGTCTGAAGCAACGAGTAGAAGTTCTCCCGAGGAATTGGTGTAAAGATCGCGAACTTTTCCAGTGCGCACATGATTCCACCCGGATATTGAAGGCGCTGGCGGTGGGCCAGCTAAACCGAAGCCGCTCACCGGATTGAGCCGGGTTTGTACTGCGCTTGCGCAGGATGCGCGGAAGTAATCGCGTCAATGCGACTCACAACTCGCGCAATTTGTTGGCGAGCATCGCCAGTAAATTCGATGGGGTCTCTAATGAGCGCATCTAGTGCTGCGCGATCTAGTGGAATACGTGAATCCGCACCCAAAGCGTCAAGAAGATTATTTGCCTTGCCCTCACGCATCTGAAGCGCCGCTTTCGTTGCATGCTCTTTAATGACTTCATGGGCTACTTCGCGGCCAACACCTGCCTTGATAGCAGCCATCAATATTTTTGTCGTTGCAAGGAAAGGTAGGTATCGCTCTAATTCTGCAGCGATCACTGCAGGGAATGCACCAAACTCATTGAGGACAGTGAGTGTGGTTTCCAAGAGTCCATCGATCGCGTAGAACGCATCAGGAAGTGCGACTCTGCGAACAACACTGCAGGAGACATCGCCTTCATTCCATTGATCCCCGGCCAACTCACTGATCATGGATGCATATCCCCGAAGCACAACAGCTAAACCATTAATGCGTTCGCAAGAGCGCGTATTCATTTTGTGAGGCATCGCCGATGATCCAACTTGCCCGGCTTTAAAACCTTCAGTCACTAATTCAGCGCCAGCCATCAAACGAATGGACGTTGCCAAGGATGAAGGTGCAGCAGCAATTTGAACCAATGTCGTCACGACGTCGTAATCAAATGAGCGTGGATAGATCTGGCCTGTTGAATCCAAAACGTGCTCGAAACCCAGTTCGGAAGCGATCGCGGCTTCCAATTTTTGATGAGCTTCGGATGAGCCCAATAAATCAATGGAGTCTTGCGATGTACCTACTGGTCCTTTGATACCGCGCATTGGATAACGATCAAGTAAGGCATCAAGGCGCTCATAGGCAAAAAGTAATTCTTCCGCCGCACTTGCAAATCTTTTTCCCAGAGTCGTTATTTGCGCTGGAACATTATGGGATCGTCCAGCAATCGGTTGATCGGCGAAACTTGCAGCATGTTCACCGAGCCGCGCCAATACGGTAATCGTCTTATCGTGAACGATATTCATACCATTTCGAATTTGTAGCGCTTCGATATTTTCGGTGAGATCGCGACTTGTCATTCCTGCATGGATTACTTCATGCCCAGCCAGTGCATTGAATTCTTCAATACGGGCTTTCACATCGTGGCGGGTAATTTTTTCGCGCTCGTCAATGGATGCAAGATCTACCTTCGTTAAAACTTTTTCATAATCAGCAATAACTGATTCGGGAATCGCATGACCTAGCGCGGATTGGGCACGAGCAACGGCCAACCAAAGTTTTCGCTCAGAAATAATCTTGGCCTCGGGCGCGAAGATGTCGCACATTGCCTTAGATGCGTATCTGCTGGCTAGAACACTCACGTGCGCATTCTCTCGCATTTAATTGCCCTTCTCTGCAACTGAGGCGTTCAGCGCAATATCAGTACGGTAGAAAGATCCATCCAGCACGATTTGGCTAATGCCGCGGTAAGCGCGATCGCGCGCCTCAGTAAGGTCCTCGCCAATTCCCGTGATGCTCAGAATCCGCCCGCCTCCTGCATAAAACACGTGGGTGTCAGGGATTGCCGGCATCGTTGAAATAGTTCCCACGGTTTGCGGATCACTTGGATATCCCTTGGCGGCCAGAACTACTGTCACTGCTGATTCCTTACGCCACTCAAGTTTCACGCCATCAAGATTTCTTGTTGCAGCTTTGTACAACAACATGCCTAGCGGTGTCTTCAAACGTGGGACCAAAACTTGCGTCTCTGGATCACCAAAGCGTGCATTAAATTCAATGACGCGAACGCCGTGGTCGGTCAGCGAAAGTCCTGCGTAGAGCAGTCCGACGAAAGGAGTTCCACGCGCCGCCATTTCAGCAATCATTGGCGCCAAGACATCGTGGCGAGTTTGTTCAATAATGTCACTAGGCGCCCAAGGCAATGGTGAATACGCACCCATACCGCCAGTGTTTGGACCTTCATCGCCATTGAACGCGCGTTTGAAATCTTGAGCAGGCTCCATGGCGATAATTGTTTTCCCATCAGAAATTCCGAAAAGCGAAATTTCTGGGCCATCAAGAAATTCTTCGATCACTACCGTTGTACAAGAGAGTGCATGAGCCAGGGCAATATCGCGATCATCGGTAACTACCACACCTTTACCGCCTGCAAGTCCATCGTCTTTGACCACGTATGGCGCACCAAATTCATCCAGCGCTTTCTCTATTTGAATTCGGTTTGTGCATGTTGCACTTCGAGCCGTAGCAACGCCCGCATCATGCATGACTTCCTTTGCAAAATTCTTTGATCCTTCAAGTTGCGCTGCTGCTTTTGATGGTCCAAATGTTGCAAACCCCGCGGCTCGTAATTCATCGGCGATGCCATTTACCAGAGGAAGTTCTGGACCTACAACAACAAGGTCCACATTAAGTTGTCGAGCTAACTCAACGATCGCCGCATTATCTGAAACGGAAACCGGATGAATCGTTGCGATTTCTGCGATGCCAGCGTTGCCTGGTGCACAGTGAATCTCTGTGACCTCTGGATCTGCTTGGAGTCCTAGTGCGAGTGCATGCTCTCTGGCGCCACCGCCCACTAGGAGGACTTTCATCCTTAAACAAAGTCCTTTACAACGATTGTTTGGGTGCGGCCTGGACCAACACCGATGGCGCTCATTGGCGCTCCAGAGATGTCTTCCAAGAACTTCACGTACTCCCGAGCATTTTTAGGCAAATCAGACAACGTTTTCGCGTTTGTGATGTCCTCAGTCCAACCTGGCAAATACTCATAAATAGGAAGTGCATGGTGGAAATCAGATTGCGAGGATGGAAGTTCTTCTACACGCTTGCCATCGATCTCATAGGCAACACAGACCGGAATCTTTTCCCATCCTGTCAACACATCGAGTTTGGTTAAGAAGAAATCGGTAAGACCGTTTACGCGAACTGCGTAACGTGCAATCGGTGCGTCATACCAACCACAACGTCTTGCACGGCCAGTAGTCACGCCAATCTCACCACCGATAGTGCGCAACTTCTCGCCATCTTCGTCAAAGAGTTCTGTAGGAAAAGGTCCGGACCCAACACGAGTTGTGTACGCCTTGATGATTCCGATGACGACGGAAATTTTTGTTGGTCCAATTCCTGAACCAGTACATGCGCCACCTGCAGTTGGGTTACTTGACGTGACGAATGGATATGTACCGTGATCGACATCAAGCAGTGTTCCTTGAGAGCCTTCAAGCAAAACAGTTTTACCTTGATCGAGTGCTTGGTTCAAAAGTAAACCTGTGTCCGTTACATATGGGCGCAAGATTTCTGCGTACTCCAAATATTCTTTGAGGACTTCATCGACATCGATGTTCTTACGATTGAATACTTTGATAAGTACTTGGTTCTTATCCCGTAATGCGCTTTCAATCTTCTGTCGCAGAATTGAAGGGTCAAAGAGGTCTTGTACACGGATACCGATTCGGTTGATTTTGTCCGCATATGCAGGTCCGATTCCGCGACCAGTAGTGCCGATCTTGGAATTACCCAAAAATCGCTCAGTGACCTTATCGATTGTGCGGTGATAAGGAGTGATCAAATGCGCATTTGAACTGATCACTAATTTGGAACAATCAATTCCGCGTTCGGTCAGCCCTTTAATCTCTTGCAACAAAACACCAGGATCAATGACGACGCCGTTGCCGATGACGGGCACAACATTGGGACTTAAAATTCCCGAGGGAAGCAAGTGCAACGCATACTTTTGATCACCGATAACAACGGTATGTCCCGCGTTATTGCCACCTTGATAACGGACTACATAATCGACGCGATCACCCAGGAGATCTGTGGCTTTACCCTTGCCTTCGTCGCCCCACTGAGCTCCCAGCAGAACAATCGCAGGCATAGTTAAAACCTCTCTTTAGGACTATAGAAGTTGTTTTAAGCGAGTAAAGACGTACCGGTGGAGCGAAGATCCTCAGCAGCGCGAACTATTCGTGCAGCCATGCCAGCCTCTGCGGCTTTACCCCAAGCACGTGGGTCGTACATCTTCTTGTTTCCAACTTCGCCATCAATTTTGAGAACACCATCGTAATTCTTGAGGACGTGATCAACAACGGGACGCGTAAATGCATACTGAGTATCGGTATCAATATTCATCTTTACAACACCGTAATCAAGCGCCTCCCGAATTTCGCTGAGCAATGAGCCAGAACCACCGTGGAATACGAGATCCATTGGCTTAGCTCCATCGGCGAGTCCCAGCTGCTTCGCGACAGCATCTTGCAATGTACGCAGAATTTTTGGTTGCAACACAACGTTGCCGGGCTTGTACACGCCATGAACGTTTCCGAATGTTGCTGCTACGAGATAGCGATTAGCAGAGTCGGACCCTAAAGTTTCAATGGTAAGAAGTGCATCTTCTGGTGTGGAGTACAACTTGGCATCGTGTTTTGCTTCAACACCATCTTCTTCTCCGCCGACAACACCGATTTCGATTTCTAGAATTGTGTGAGCATCTTTAGATTTGGCGAACATTTCCGCAGAAACTTTCATGTTCTCTGGCATAGAGACGGCCGAGCCATCCCACATGTGTGAATTGAAGAGTGGTGCTTTGCCATCTTTGATGCGTTGTGCACCCAGATCAAGCAGGGGACGCATGAAGCCGTCTAGTTTCTCTGCCGGGCAGTGATCCGTGTGAAGAGCAATCTGGACGTTGTAATTCTTTGCCACGATATGTGCGAACTCGGCGAGCGCGACGGCGCCATCAACCATCTTCTTTACTGTCGATCCTGATGCGTACTCGGCCCCACCCCAAGAAAATTGAATGATTCCATCAGATTGCGCTTCGGCGAAACCACGAAGTGCGGCGATGATGGTGGATGAAGAAGAAACGTTCACTGCTGGATACGCGAACGCGCCAGATTTGGCGCGATCCAACATTTGTGAATAAATCTCGGGACTGGCTATTGGCATTCTGACTCCCAGGGTTTGCTCGAATGTAAATCTCGAATCCAGCGCGCCATTGGGCCGATCGTGAGGCTTACGCCCAATCCCACCACATACTGACCCGTAACAACAAAATCGCCATGCGAGGGGACTCTCACATAGCGACTTTGTCCCGGATGGGCGGTAATCGAGAAGGATTTAGTGCGGGATCCCTGCCAGTAGCTTGGTCAAGAGCAAGAACAACTTGCCCACCAATGAAGGGGTGGAGAGGATCTTTAAGAAAGCGGCAATAAATGCTGCAATCGTCATATTTTCCTTTCTTTCGTTGAGAGTCCTGATTCTGACCAGTTGTCGATCGAAAGATTTAAGGGCTACCCAACGCCTGTGAATAATCAGCCACGGTGAATCACTACCTAAAGGCTTACACCCAAGGTAATCTCCTCAAATTATGAGCCAAGAGATCCCGCAGCAATCAGAGACGCTAGAGAACCTCCTCACCGAGACTCGCACCTTCCAACCCAGCCACGAGTTTGCCGCTGAATCCAACGCGCAACCCTTTATTTATGCAGAGGCAAATAAAGATCGCCTCGCATTCTGGGACCGTCAAGCAGCCGAGTTGCAATGGGATGCGCCTTGGACGCAAACACTTGACTGGCAGCCGCCCTTTGCGAAGTGGTTCATTGGCGGGAAATTAAATGCCAGCGTTAACTGCCTCGACCGTCACGTTGAAGAAGGACGCGGCGAACGTATTGCTTTTCATTTTGAGGGCGAACCAGGCGACACTCGAACAATTACTTATGCGCAACTTCTCAGTGAAGTTAAGAAGACTGCAAATGCTCTGATTGAACTCGGCGTAAAAGCGGGCGATCGCGTTGCGATTTATATGCCCATGATTCCTGAGGCAGCCGTTGCTATGTTGGCATGTGCCCGACTTGGTGCACCACATTCTGTCGTCTTCGGCGGATTCTCTGCTGAGGCGCTACTTTCGCGCATTCAAGATGCTGATGCCACCTTAGTAATTACGGCCGATGGTGGCTATCGCAAAGGTGCTGCATTCGCACTTAAGCCAGCGGTAGATGAAGCGCTCCTTGGCGCTACAAATGTCAAAAAAGTTTTGGTTGTTAAACGAACGGGGCAAGAAACCGCTTGGGATAACAATCGCGACATTTGGTGGCACGAGATTGTGGAACGCCAATCTAGCGAACATGTTGCAGAAAGTTTCGATAGCGAACATCCCTTATTCATTTTGTACACATCCGGTACCACGGCAAAACCAAAAGGGATTTTTCACACAACAGGTGGCTACTTAACTCAAGTTGCTTTCACGCACAAAATGGTCTTTGACATTAAGCCGGAAACCGATGTCTATTGGTGTACCGCGGATGTTGGTTGGGTTACCGGCCACTCCTACATTATTTATGGACCCCTCATGAATTGCGCAACTCAGGTGATGTATGAAGGCACACCGGATACGCCACATAAAGGTCGCATCTTCGAGCTCATCGAAAAATACGGCGTGACAATTTTGTATACCGCTCCAACGCTGATTCGTACCTGGATGAAATGGGGAGATGAATTCCCAAATGCACATGATCTTTCATCTTTACGTTTGCTGGGTTCTGTTGGTGAACCTATTAACCCTGAAGCATGGATGTGGTACTACAAAGTCATCGGAGGAGAACGTTGCCCCATCGTTGATACCTGGTGGCAAACCGAAACTGGAGCCATCATGATTTCGCCACTGCCTGGAATTACTGCCAGCAAACCAGGATCGGCAATGCGTCCACTTCCTGGTATCAGTGCTCGGATTGTTGATGACAACGCAAAGCCTGTTGCTAATGGTCACGGCGGGTATCTCATTTTGAACGAGCCATGGCCCGCCATGTTGCGCGGAATTTGGGGCGAAACTGAGCGTTATAAAGAGAACTATTGGTCGAAATTTGATGGCCTTTATTTTGCAGGCGATGGCGCGAAGCTCGATGACGATGGAGCAATTTGGTTACTGGGTCGCGTTGACGATGTCATGAACGTTTCTGGTCACCGCATTTCAACCACCGAAGTTGAGTCAGCGCTTGTTTCGCATGAGGCCGTTGCCGAGGCGGCAGTTGTAGGCGCGAGCGATGCAATGACAGGCCAAGGAATTGTTGCCTTTGTTATTTTGCGAAGCGGCATTGCTCATGCCGAAGGCAATGAACTCGTTCAACAACTTCGAAACCACGTAGCAAAAGAAATTGGACCAATCGCAAAGCCGCGTCAGATCATTGTTGTGGCAGAACTTCCTAAAACTCGAAGTGGAAAAATCATGCGACGTTTGTTGCGCGATGTGGCCGAGAATCGTGAGGTTGGAGATTCAACAACTTTGTCTGATCCAAACATCATGAAACTTATTGCCTCTGGACTTCAAAGTTCTACTAGCGAAGATTAATCTTTAGCTTCTTCTCGACATCTAGACGTAATTGGTCGAGTACGTGAGGCATTTGCTTGCTAATCTTTGGATAAAGCGTGCTCTCAGCGACCGCTTTGCGTGCACTTGTCCACGGTGACCATAAAATCACCGAGACAATCATGAAGGCAATCACTGCCACTCGTGCAAGTTCCAAAGCAACGCCTGCAAGTGAGTCGATGAAACGCAATGGCCCCCACAAGATCTTGGTGTGAAAGAACTTTCCCAACCAGGTAAAGACACGACGGCCGATTTCTGCCACGAGAAAGATTGCAACAATGATTGAGGCGAAACGATTTACGGTGTTATGAACATTGCTGACAAAATGCAATGCCAGGGCCAAGCCGGCAACCCCACCTCCGATATACCCAATCGTTGAAAGCAGGCTTTGAAGAAAGCCACGGCGAAAACCAGAGAAGACAGCCCCCACGGCAGAAGCAATCAGTAAAAGATCAATAATCATTGGGTCAACCTACGGTGATGCCGAGATATTTGGTTGTTAAATCGCGTAACTGTTGTTCGCTTGCAAGTGTGCCAATTTCTTTATGGACCACCACCCCTTGAGCGTCGATAAACCAAGTCACTGGTACGCCCATTCCAAAGAAACCTCGTGAGCGTCCATCAGGATCGAGCAACGATGGCCATGTCATACCTTGCGAGACAACAAAGTCTTTGCCATCGCTGGGCTTTGCTTCCTCCACGTCAACGCCGAGAAAGGGAACTGTGGATTTAGATTTCGAATAAAAGGACCGCAAGATAGGAAGTTCGTCTTTACAACTGGCACACCAGGATCCCCACACGTTAACGATCAGTGGCCCGCGAAGGGATGTAAATGCAATCGTAGATTTTCCGTCAAGGCACGGCATCGACAGGCCTGTTCCACCGGCAACATGCGAAATGGAATCGCACGAAACTACTTCTCCCAATTGCGGAACCGCCGTTGATTGAGAAGAGCATCCCGCAAGTGCAAATACGGTTAAAACTAAAACAAGTCTTCTCATGGTGGTCATTATCTAAAGTCCGCATCCACTTTGACCAACGCACGCGCTAACTCGGGATTCATTTCTCCGATTCCAACCGATGGACAGAGTTTGGCCATTGGGCAGGCACCGCATGCAGGTTTTCGCGAATGGCAAATGCGACGTCCGTGCCAGATCATTCGTTGAGACAGGTTGGTCCATTCTTTTTGCGGAATCAACGCGCCGACTTCATGTTCGACTTTCACCGGATCCAAGGAAGTTGTCCAACCAAAGCGACGGCTTAAACGTCCAAAGTGGGTATCGACAGTAATCCCCGGCGTATCAAATGCATGCCCTAAGACAACGTTTGCTGTCTTGCGGCCAACTCCTGGCAGAGTTACGAGTTCCTCAAGCGTTTGTGGCACCTCGCCATGAAAATCAGATTGGATTTTCATGGTGAGACCCTTGATGTTCTTTGCCTTAGCCCTAAAGAATCCTGTGGAATGAACGAGTTCTTCAATTTCGAGCAGATCGGCAGCCGCGAAGGCTTTTATTGTTTTATATTTGCGAAAGAGCGCTGGAGTTACTTGATTGACTCGCTTGTCGGTGCATTGCGCCGATAAAACGGTGGCAATCAATAGTTGAAGTGGATTCTCAAAATCCAATTCGCAACGAACTTCCGGGTAGGTTATTCTCAAAATTCGATACATAGCCCGAGCGCTGCTCTTCATTTCTGCATTCCCGGTCATTTGCCGAAGGGTACGCGCCTGCGTGCCTGGGGGTGAAAATCTCCCCCGTTTGCTAGTAATGTGCGCCTGTGACCCAAGATGAGCAAGTAGTACGCCGCGCCCCGCTTTTCACCTCGCTCGACGATGCGGCAGCCGCATCCCTTCGTGCGTCCATGGAAGGCGTGAAGTTACATAAGGGCGCGGTCCTCTTTTCTGAAGGCGATGAAGGCGATCACCTATATGTGATCGTTGAAGGAAAGTTGAAGCTTGGAACATCCAGCGGAGATGGTCGTGAGAATTTACTCTCCGTCCTTGGACCTGGCGAAATGTTCGGCGAACTTTCACTCTTTGATCCAGGACCACGTACGTCAACGGCCACTGCAGTTACCGATGTTCGATTGCTAAGCCTTGGCCACAATCAAGTTATTCCTTGGATTACAAAGCACCCAGAAGTTGCACTGAATTTATTAGCCCGTCTTGCCCAACGTCTTCGTCGCACCAATGAAGTTGTGGGAGATTTGGTTTTCTCCGACGTTCCTGGCCGCGTAGCAAAAGCACTCATCGATCTTGGTGAGCGCTTTGGTCAAGAGACCGCTGAAGGTTTATACGTTAACCACGATCTCACTCAAGAAGAGTTGGCTCAACTTGTTGGAGCATCACGCGAAACAGTTAACAAAGCCCTTGCAGATTTTGCAGGACGTAACTGGATCCGCCTTGATGGTCGCGCAGTACTAGTTCTTGACTTAGATCGCTTGAGTAAGCGCGGTCGCTAACTAGTTCTTAAGTTCGACAGTGAGTTCAATTTCTACTGGCGAATTCAGAGGCAATTCCGCAATTCCTACTGCAGAACGTGCATGCTTACCCTCTTCTCCCCAAATATGAACGAAGAGTTCGCTTGCTCCATTAACCACCCCTGGGTGGTTTACAAAGCCCGGCACACCGTTTACATATCCGACAACGCGAACAACACGAACAATGTCATCGACATTTGCAACTAGAGCAACCGCAGCAAGTGCATTCAAGGCACAAACTTGAGCCATCTCTTTTGCTTGTTCAACGCTAATGTCGCCACCAACTTTTCCGACCATGACAAGTGCGCCATCAACTAAAGGAAGTTGCCCTGCAGTGAAAACTAAATTGCCTGTGCGAACCGCTGGCACATAGGCAGCAATTGGCTTTGCAGCAACAGGCAGGGTTAATCCGAGTTCGGCCAACTTTGCACGTACATCACTCATTTGATTTCTCTCTTCATGTAGGCAACAAGGTTATCTCCGCCACCAGGGGCCGGAATAACTTGAACTAGTTCGTACCCTTCGGATCCCCAATTATCAAGAATCTGCTTTGTTGCGTGAGTCAATAACGGCACAGTTACATATTCGAATTTCATATCTCTCCCATTGTGATCAGCGATGCTATTTCGTAAGTGCGGCTTTTACTGCAGCAGAAACAACGCCGCCATCGGCTTTGCCTGCAATCTTTGGTGAAAGAACTTTCATGACAAGACCCATACCTGAAGGACCAGCAGCCCCCGTTTCGGCAATCGCATCGTCAATCATTTGTGAAAGTTCGGCTACGGAAAGTTGTGCAGGCAAGTACCGCGCAATGACTTCGCCTTCAGAACGCTCCAGCGCTGCCTTATCCGGGCGAGAACCGGCGTCGTATGCCTCGGCAGCCTCGCGACGCTTCTTGGATTCCCGGGAGAGGACAGTGATGACCTCGGCCTCACTAAGTTCGCGGGCCTCCTTGCCTGAAACTTCTTCCATCGTAATCGCGGTCAAAACCATGCGAATCGTGCCCGAGGTCAGTTCATCGCGGCTACGGATTGCTTCGGTAAGGTCGCCTCTGAGTCGTTCTTTAAGTGCCATAGCGGTATCTTCTCACGACTGCGCTGAAGGAGGAGCAATGGCATTTGTCCTGCGCGAGGCGCAAATCCCGATACTTCCTGAAGGTCATGCCCCGATACGGATCCTGCATTTCTCTGATCTGCATCTGACGCCTTCGCGATCTCGAGAAATTGCCGACATCAAGAGCTTCATAGACCTCAAACCAGACCTAGTTATTAGCACTGGTGATTTTCTCGGACATAAAGATGCGGTGCCTATTGCCCTAGATGCACTGAATGAGTTACTAGACCTACCTGGCCTATTTGTATTTGGATCTAACGATTACTTCGCACCGCGGGTTAAGAATCCACTTTCCTACCTCACCGCCGATGATGGAACACGAAAGCACGGCGATCCGCTTCCTTGGCATGAATTAGCAGCGGGTTTATCAGCGCGAGGCTGGAATAATCTCAATTTTTCGCGAGCAACGATAAAAATTAACGACACAGTCATCGAATCTCGTGGCACGGATGATGCCCATCTCAACCGGGATGACTATTCACTTGTTGCCGGTGCACCATCATCCGATGCCGACATTGCGATTGGTGTTACACACGCACCGTATTTACGTTTACTTGAAGCGATGCATGTTGATGGGTTGGATGCGATTTTTGCTGGACATACACATGGCGGACAAGTGCGATTGCCGTGGATCGGCGGAAGCAAAGCGCTCACCACAAATTGTGATTTACCTACATGGCGTGCGCGGGGCCTTACACGTTTTGGTCATGAGCCATGGCTACATGTTTCTGCAGGAATGGGAACAAGTCCCTTTGCACGTATTCGTGTTGCTAGTCCACCAGAGGCATCCCTGGTGACACTTACTTCGTGAATTCCACCGCCAAGAGTTCAGCAATTTGAGCTGTGTTGAGCGCTGCGCCCTTACGCAAGTTATCTCCACACACAAATAGGTCCAAAGCCATCGGATCATCAATGCTCTTTCGAACTCGTCCAACCCACGTTGGATCTGTGCCAACGACATCAGCAGGTGTTGGGAATTTATGGTTCTCTGGATCATCAACCAATTTCACTCCAGCGGCATTTTGCAAAATATCTTGAGCCGCTTTTCGTGAAGGCTCTTTTGCAAATACTGCGTGCACAGTGAGTGAGTGAGTTGTAATCACAGGAACGCGTACGCATGTGGCCGCAACTTTAAGATTAGGAAGTCCAAGAATCTTGCGAGATTCGTTACGAACTTTGAGTTCCTCGGATGAGTACCCGTCTTCTTTTAACGAACCAGCCCACGGCACAACGTTCATGGCAAGGGGAGCAGGGAAGGGTCCGTTGTCAGTAATAAAGGTACGAACATCTCCGGTATTGGTTCCGGCATCCGTACCTGCAACTGCAGAAATTTGCGCACGCAGCGCATCGATGCCCGCTTGACCAGCACCGGATGCGGCTTGGTAGGAAGAAACAACGAGTTCTTCTAATACGTATTCGCGGTGCAGTGCACCCATAGCAACAATCATGGAAAGAGTTGTGCAGTTTGGGTTAGAGATAATTCCACGCGGGCGATTCTTGGCATCCTGCGGATTAACCTCAGGTACAACTAGTGGAACATCTACATCCATACGGAAAGCACCCGAGTTATCAACCACAACTGCCCCACGTGAAGC
>CAILHY010000015.1 GCA_903834145.1 uncultured Actinomycetes bacterium | reverse complement strand
TGCTGAGGTTTGGAATCTGTGTTCTGTGGGGTCATCCCGCTGGGGGGCTTTTATAGGTGCCATAGCGGGAGGTCGCTGAAACGGACATATACATATCTATTACGCGAATGTGTTCAATGTGTGCAAAGGGTTAGCGCTTGTCTTTCTTTGGCGCGGGAAGCACTTTGCGGTGAGAGGTAAGGCCTGGTTTGGCGGCCTTGCGTGTAGCCAGCTAGCTGGGAGTGTGGGTGGCTCGAATGAATTGCAGACGGGTAGAGGCTTTAACAACACGAACAGTGATCATGTGTGCCTCCCTTGTTAACTGTATGTAGCAATTATAGCGAGGGGCACTGACAAAACTTTGGCCGCTGGCGCATCCGCCCGAGGCAAAGGGTGAAAGTGCTCGAAGGTAAAAGTTATTACCCAGAATGCGATGAAGATGAGGAAATAGAGACCTATCCTGCGCAATTTACGCATTAGGCGTCGTCCATGGTTTCTTCAATGACTTTGATGCGACGAAGGATTTCGTTGGCTTCGTCCTCTTCGCCTTTAGCTTTAAGGACAGTGGCCAATTCCTTTTCAACATTGACGGCAAGTTCCCAATCAACATGGCATGCCTGAGTGTTCATGCGGCGTGATTTACGGAGTTCTTTCTCTGCATCTTCGGAATCACCGATCATGAACTTTGCAGATCCCAGGCGATAGCGTGCCCAGCAATCGAGGACTTCGTTTTGCATAGTGACTGCGTAGTCCACTGCGCGTTGTGCATGTAGGAGTGCATCTACTCCGTTTTCTAATTCGATGTATGCGGCTGCAAGATATTCATCGCAGTAGAAGACGCGCTCTGGGGCTTTGCCCTGCTTGAATAATTCGCGGGCCTTGATCAAATTGGGGACCGCTTCTGCAAAGTGATCCAACATGTAATGCGCGTAACCGATGTTGTAGTAATCAACACCGATGTTGATTTCGCTGATGTCGGGATCTAATTCAGTGAGAGCGCTTTGGTGACATGTGAGCGAGCGCTCGTATTGTCCAGCGCTGAAATAGTGACGACCTGCTTGGCGCAACATACTTACGGCCTCTGCAGGATGATCTTCTTTGAGGACATCTACTGCATGCAATGCGAACTCGGCAGCTTCGCCTTCGCGATCTAAATGTTTGAGTGAACCGGTGATGCCTTGATAGACATGGAGCAAGTCATCGGTATTTGTTGTGGCGAGAGTTTCATAAATCTCTCGCGCGCTTTCACACAGTGCCAGGGATGCTTTGTGATCTCCCCGATCAAATGCAATGTGGCTCAGTGCCACAAATGTTTGGGCGCGATCAACGCCTTGGGTCTCTGGAATGCGCTTCCAGAGTTCTTTCTCATTCGGAGTGTTTTCTTCAGTCACCGTTTCCTTCTTCTTTGAGGCTGGAGCATCGGACGGAGTGGAAAGTTACCGCCAGTCACTGACATTGCTGGGTTGCGGGTTAAGGGAGGCGCAAACCCGGGCAAGCCGTGATTTTGGGGGAAACGCAGAGTAACACAAGATTCGAACATCTGTTCGGGTAGGGCTGGGAAGGGGTATTTGAGGGGCCTGGCTACTCCTCAGCGCCCTCCGCGGCGGCAATGAGGTCCCGAAGCTCATCCATGAGCCCATCGAGCTTCTCTTCCATATCGGCAACGAACTTAATGGCGGCCTCAACGTTAGTTTTGATGGGCGTGTGCAAGCGCTTCAAATTGGCAAGACCATCAAATTCACGCTGAAGGTCACTTATCACACGATCAATCGCCACAACATCGATTTCCCCATCCAACTGGTTCTGCGAGCGCAGGAGAATCCAACGACTCCATAAATAAGCCAGGCGAATGAGGCGTTGATCTGGATCCCCGTCATCAAGAACAATGATGAGTTTGTTGCCTTCAAATTCTTGCCACACTGGTTGAAGTGTTAAATCAATACCTCGAGCATCAGATACGAAGATGCCGCAATCGGCTTCACGAGTAGTCATCGCATTATTGAGTTCGGATGCAACTTTGTCCCGCTTGAGGCGACCCTTGGTGTCTTTGAAAGTTTTATCAGTTTTTGCTTCCCACACAATGCGCAATACATCATTACCTGTTGCAGCCGGATTTATAGTGACGACTTCATCGCCGTACTTATCCCCTGAAGGAGCTGGGGTCTCGCCAGTGAATTGAGCGTCGTCGCCATGTACGGCTGCTTCAATTTGAATCATCTGATCCAACAGTGTTTCGAAGTCGATCCCCTTCTCACGAGAGTTGGCATACACCTGCTTGGCAGCATCTTGACCACCAGCCTTATCCAGAAGTTCAAGCAAGCGCTGGTTGATCGCATAGAACGGGCTTGTTTCCTTAGTGGGGTCAAGTTCGGCAATTACATGAGTAATCATCTTTGTCTTAAGCAGGGCAATCAAAGCCGCAGGATTTTGCTCATTAGTTTGTTCGCGGATTAGCTTTTCAAGATCATCAAAAGCGTCCTCCCCCGCGGATTCCATGGTGTCGCGTACTTGCTGGGCAACGGAATTGAGTTCCTGTACATCCGCCGAGGTATTTGAAAGACGTTGGACGAGGACGGCCGCAACAACCATGTCGCTAAATGCCAGTGCGCGCTCTGGGCCCTCTTTGAGGTTTAAATACGCTGCTAATTCTGTGTTGGTGATTGTCAGATTATTGATTGTTACCTTATCGCCAGAAATACGTATCTCTGCGTCAATTAGTCCATCCGGAACTGCCCTCATCGGAGTCGTCATGTTTTCCTCTCTGGAACTAAATCACAAGGTGTAAAGCCTTTATGGCGTAAGGGTAATACCCACTACGCGTAAGAAGGCAAGCCAACTTTATGACAACATGTTGAGAACTTTATCCACAGAAGGTTCTTGACAGGTTAAGTAGTTCCCAAATAACGGCTTCAACGGAATACTTGCTTGGTGACTCCATTTGTATGGCCCGAGAACCCAACATTTGCTCACCCATCAGAAAAGAAAGTTTTTGAAATACTTCGCGATTCTCTTTCTGATGACGATGCAATCTTTACTAACCTAAAGATAACTGATGCTCAATACGGTGACGTAGAAATAGATTTAGTCTTACTTATCAAAGATCGCGGATGCATGGTCGTTGAAATAAAGGGTGGCCATATTGCGTTTGATGGGCAAGAGTGGATTCAATCAGACCGAAATGAAACGCGAAAGATATATCCACATGACCAAGCAATCAAGGCGATGTACTCGCTCCGAACCTATCTACGCAATAAGTGGTCACAGGGTAATCTGAAGACGGAATGGGTTGTCGCATTTCCAGACAGCGCGATCCCGAATGTGCAGTCTCCCTCACTACCGACCGCGCGAATAATCGATAAAAACGAATTAATTCATGGCATTTCTAAGATTCGTGGAATCCTCGGAAATCAAGAGCGATTGCAGCTACCCGCAATCAGCACATGGGTAAACCTTGCTAGTTCACACCTGCGCCCGCTTTCTATTATGGAAGCAAATTTTGAGGATGTCCTTGAAAATAATTACGAATTCATAAGAGACCTCACACACCAAAGAAAATGGATTCTCGATCTCATTGCAGATAATCCGAGGATTTATGTTCAAGGACCAGCCGGGTCAGGAAAAACTTGGTTGGCCTTTGAACAAGCTGTGCGCTGGACCAGAATGGGATTGCGAGTTGGAATCGTCACTTTTAACCGTGGTCTTGTCACCTACCTCAATATGAAAACTGAAGAACTTCCACAAGAAGATCGCCCTGCATGGGTGGGAACATTCCATGGTTTTGCTGAATTCATGGGGACGACGGCAGGGGCTCCATCGAAATATGGTGAAGTACCAGATCCATATGCAGCCAAACTGCTTGAAGCTGCGCAACGCTTGGATCAGAATCAGAAATTTGATGCGTGGATTGTAGATGAGGCGCAAGACTTTCTCGATTCATGGTGGAAGGTATTGAAAATTACTTTGAAGGATCCCGAACATGGACGAATGGCGCTTTTCGGTGACGATCAGCAATTGGTATACCTCAACCGCGCCAAGCCCGAAGGATTCTTTGCCTATGTGCGACTAGTTGAGAACATTCGAAATTCACAACAGATAGCTCAAGCAGTTAAACCATTCCTACACCAGGAAGTGAGCGCTCGCGGTCCTAACGCATTTCCCGTGGAATTTATAGAGTCCACGGTAGAAGAAGCTTTCAGTAACGCAGATGATGTTGTTGAGCGCCTCACCGATAAAGAGAATTGGCATCCAGGCGAAATCGCTTTGCTCACTACGATGCATCAACACCCTGAACAAAAATCCCTCATTCACGATCGCTTCTCATATTGGGAAAGCCTCTGGGCCAAGGAGGATGTTTTCTATTGCACCGTGGGTGGATTCAAAGGACTTGAGCGACCGGTAGTCGTCCTCGCAGTAGATGGATTTCACGACGAAGAGAGCATGCTTGATTTTCTCTACGTTGGAATGACCCGTGCGAGAGATAAGTTGGTAGTCGTGGCACCAATAGAAATCATAGAAAAGATTAAGGGAACGGTTATTTAGGTTTCACGTTTAGTTTTGTCACTCCCCTGTGCTATCTTTTTCGTAGGTCAATCGATGTCCAAGTGTTAAGCCTTTTAGCTTGCTTGGTGCCAACCGCGCTAACCGCAGACGGTGGAACTAAAAGAAGACCTGCCGGCGATGAAAGACACCGCCGGATGTAGCGGGTCTCTTTACATTAAAGAGCCCAGTTAGGGCTGGT
>CAILHY010000014.1 GCA_903834145.1 uncultured Actinomycetes bacterium | reverse complement strand
CAGCTCTTGTTGCCGATGGAGGCATCCTCGCTAAGTTCTAATTATGGGCTAACTGGTGGCGGGTGAAGGATTTGAACCTTCGAAGGCAGAGCCGGGGGATTTACAGTCCCCTCCCATTGGCCGCTCGGGCAACCCGCCAGGGTCATCTTGTGAAGCAGCGAGCGTAGATTACCCTATTTTGCTAAGGGAAAATAATCGGTCGTAAATGAGGGGAATCGAGTGCCAATCACTTCTCTTGCGCATCATTTGAGAAGGCCCGCGCGTCATGAAGTCGTTGATACAACCCGCCAGCAATGGCCAAATCTTCATGACGTCCAGATTCAACAAGTTCGCCATTGTCTAGGACCACAATCAAATCCGCTTTCTGAACAGTGGAAAGACGATGGGCTACCACAAAGGTTGTTCGATCATTCATAAGAGATTCCAAGGCCAACTGAATTGCACTCTCTGATTGAGAGTCCAGTGAAGAAGTCGCTTCGTCCAGTATCAAAATTCGGGGATTTCGGATCAGTGCACGAGCGATAGCTAACCGTTGCTTCTGCCCACCAGAAATTCTTGCTCCTCGTTCCCCCACCAAGGTATCAATGCCTTCGGGTAAATCATTAACAAATTCCAGTGCATTGGCAGCCTGCAAAGCGTTTGTAACCCGTTCCTCTGAAACAGAACCTAGGCCATAGGTGATGTTCTCTCTCACTGATCCTTCAAAGAGCACCGACTCTTGAGGTACAACAGAGATGAATTTTCTAAAGGTGCGTAAATCAAATTTGGAAAGATCGTTACCGTCAATAGAAATGGTGCCTGACTTGGGACGCAAGAATCCAATCACCAAATTAATAAGTGTCGACTTACCTGAACCCGAAGGACCAACTAGGGCGATCATGTCGCCGGATTTAACGTTGATATTAAAATCATTAATGGCATTCCGATTACCTTGTGGGTACCTAAATATCACATGGTCGAAATTAACTGCTCCAACGACGTCAGTGATTGCTGGCTTGTTTGCGTTTGCTTCGACATCTGGAGATTCTAAAACTTCACCTAGCGAACGAATAGAAGCGAAACCCTTAGCAATTGTGGGCATGAGGCTGGTTAACAAAATAACTGAACCAATTAATTGACCAAAAAAAGCGGTTAATAGCACTACATCGCCAATGGTAACTCCGAACTTTCCCTTTAAAGCGCAGTAACTGGCAGCTGCCAAGCAAAGAACATTGGCCATTTGAAAGGTAACCCAGGAAAGAGCGCCGAACTTCGCATTAAATATGTCGAGCTTGAATCCGGCTCGTTTGACGTTACCGAACGAATCATTCATCGTTTGCAGAGCAGATTCTTCCAAACCATGAGCTCTCGTGATGGGCATTAGCGAAGTCATCTCATTAACTCGAGCAGACATGCTTTCGATTTCGCCGCGGAACTCTTCATTTCGACTACGCAATTTAAATCGTAATTTTGCGATCAATATTGCAATGAGAGGGGCTAGAACGATAAAGAATGGGAGAAAGATTGGGACCTTGATCGCCGTAATTACTATCGCGCCGATGATTCCGTTGATCGCAGCCGAACCTCCGTCAGATAAATTTCGCACCATCTGTTCAATATTTTCAACATCTCGCACTACCTTGGTTTGTAAGACGCCAGCATTAGACTTTAAGTAGAAACCCATGGTCAGTTGTTGCATGCGCTCAACAAGCGCCGAACGGAGCCGGTTTTCAACCTCGCGGATCGCTCTGCTTTGAAACTTTACATAGAGCAAGTTCATAGGCCAGTTCTGCAAAGTAACCACAGCAAGGATGGCAATATTTATCAGCAGTTTAGACAAGCTTTTGTGGGATGCGATTATGTCGATCGTGTCAGCGGTAAGGAGCGGCATAATCCATGTTGGAGAATGTTTTATGCTGAAGAAGATGAAGGCCAAAACAACACGAAGTTTTTGCTCTTCAAAGAGGAAGAAGAGAGTCCGAATTGGGCTTTCGCCAACATACTTATGCTCCAGTTCGGCTGTATGCGGGCGGGGTTTATTCACGGCACAACGTTAGACCAAGCGGGCGAGCCGTGAATCTCCCAATTATGGTTCTTAAGTGGTGAGCGGGTACCTTATGCAAGTAGGCGTTTGAACAGCCTTTTGAGGCAAGAAAGAGGACATATTCATGGCATCAGATAGCAGTTTCGATGTGGTCTCC
This sequence comes from uncultured Actinomycetes bacterium, assembly GCA_903834145.1. Classification (GTDB taxonomy): domain Bacteria; phylum Actinomycetota; class Actinomycetes; order Nanopelagicales; family Nanopelagicaceae; genus QYPT01. Next base: position 94,851 of record CAILHY010000014.1, on the reverse strand, counting down.
AAGATCGATCGTATGGAACTCGATAACGCGGTTAATCAGGCCATCCGCGAAATCGATACTCGCTTTGACTTCAAAAACACTGGAGCAAAGATCGAACTCGAAGGAGAAAAGATTTCTATCGAAGCCAGTACCGAAGAGAAAGCTAAGGCGACCTTGGAAGTACTGCGTGATAAATTGGTTAAACGTGGAGTCTCACTGAAACACATCGATCCAGGTGAGCCCGCACTCAGTGGCAAGATTTACAAAATCAATTGCCCGCTTAAAGAAGGCATCACAACCGAGAATGCGAAAAAGGTTGCTAAATTCTTGCGCGATGAGGGACCTAAATCTATCAAGACACAGATTCAGGGCGATGAATTACGAGTAACAAGTAAGAGTCGTGACGACCTTCAAGATGCCATTGCAATGATCAAAGATTTCAAATGGGATTTTGCAGTTCAATTTACGAATTATCGGTGATCTTAAATTCCAAAAATTGAACATAAAGCTACTGGGCTCTTCTACGGAATAGCGGCCTACACAATTTGGGGCTTATTGCCACTTTTCTGGCATTACATGCACAAAGCAAGTGCCTTCGAAATCCTGGCCCACCGTGGAGTCTGGTCACTTATCCTGTGCGTAATCTTGCTGGCGATCCTCAAACAACTTAAGGGCACCATCGCAATTTTCCGCCAACCTAGAACCATGGCCATGCTGGCGCTGACCTCTTTGATGTTGACCATAAATTGGGGTGTCTACATCTGGTCCGTGAGCGTTAATCGCATTGTTGAGGCATCACTGGGTTATTACATAACCCCGCTTGTGAGCGTAACTTTTGGTGTACTCGTTCTGCGTGAGCGCTTGCGCAAAATGCAGTGGGTTGCCGTGCTTCTTTGTGCTGCTGGAGTAATTACTTTGACGATTCAATACGGTGCTCTGCCCTGGATTGCTTTGGCGCTGGCAATTTCCTGGAGCTCTTATAGTTTGCTCAAAAAAGCCCTACAACTAGGGGCTTTAGAGGGTCTTTCCATCGAGACGCTGATCGCTTTAATTCCTAATCTTTTCTACTTAACTATGATTGAAACTCAGCACCGAGCACAATTTGGATTGAGCCTAGGGTTTTCACTTCTTCTTGTTTGCGCTGGTGTAGCAACCGTGGTTCCACTGTTGCTGTTCAATGGCGCAACAACACGTTTGCCACTGACAATCACTGGGCTGCTTCAATACATCACGCCAACAATCATGTTCTTGGTGGGAACCTTGATTAACCATGAGGCAATGCCTGTAGGTCGCGTAATTGGCTTTGGATTTATTTGGGTCGCTCTGATCTTTCTTGGAACAGATCTTGTGCGATCAAACAGAACTACCGCTAGCGCTCTTTAATACTAGCGCGCGCCCTGATTCCAGGCGGGCAACAGGCACCCGAAATGGCGAGCACGAAACATAGTTCAAACCTAATTCGTGGAAGAAGTGAATGCTTCGAGGATCGCCACCGTGTTCGCCGCAAATACCCAACTTAAAATCAGGTCGCAACGCTCGTGCTTGTTCTACTGCGGTACGTACAAGAATTCCCACACCTGCTTGGTCCAAGGATTCAAATGGATTAAAGGGCAGGAGTTCTAGATCTAAGTAGCGCGGCAAGAAAGTGGACTCAACATCATCGCGGCTAAATGCCCACGTTAGTTGCGTGAGGTCATTGGTACCGAAGGAGAAGAAGTCGGCATAGTGTCCAAGTCGACTAGCTGTAATTGCGGCACGTGGAGTTTCAATCATTGTGCCAATCGGAATATCAATCTTCTGGCCCGAGCCAACGAATGTTCGCGCGATTTCCGCTTCCAAAGTCTCGCGCAAGTAAAGAAGTTCGCGCTGTGTGGCAACCAGCGGAATCATCACTTCTGGTTTCGGGTTATGTCCCAGACGTTTAACTTCTAGGTAGGCATGAACAAGAGCGCGTACCTGCATTTTGTAGAGCTCTGGAATAAGTATTCCAAGACGGACTCCACGAAGGCCCAGCATTGGGTTAGCCTCGTGAAGGCGTTTTACAGCGGCAAATATGGCTTGTTCGCGCATAGGAACTTCTTCCCCCAGCGCCTCTGCCCTGCCCATTACCGCGGTGAGGTCAGCAAGAGGTGGCAAGAATTCGTGCAGCGGTGGATCTAGCAATCGGACCGTGACAGGCAAACCCGACATCGCCATCATGATCCCAACAAAATCTGCACGTTGTAGCGGTTCCATTTCGGAAATCACGCCTCGTTGCACGTCCTCATTTTCTGCCAAGACTAAGCGTTCGATATACGAACGTCGAGGGCCTAAGAACATATGCTCCGTGCGACATAAGCCCACACCTTCTGCTCCTAAAATACGTGCGCGAATTGCATCCTCAGGAGTATCGGCGTTTGCATGCACCTTAAGAGTTCGAATCTCATCGGCGTAACACAAGATTCGATCCACGGCCTTTACGACAGGTGAGGCTTCATCACTAGATGCAGCCAAACGTCCCTCTAAATAGGAAGTAACAGGGGACGCAATAACGGGTATTGTGCCAAGATAAACATTTCCCGTTGATCCATCAATGGATATGGTCTCGCCTTCATACACAGTCAAACTTCCGACAGTGAATAAATTGGCTCGCTCATCGACTGCAATGGCTTCGGTTCCACATACTGCGGTCTTTCCCATACCGCGCGCAACAACGGCGGCGTGAGAAGTCTTTCCTCCGCGACTGGTCAAGATTCCCTCAGATGCGACCATCCCAACCAAATCATCCGGGCTAGTTTCGCGCCTAACGAGAATTACTTTCTTGCCACTTCTAGCAAGATCAAACGCGCGCCGGGAATCGAATACAACCTCACCCACCGCAGCGCCTGGAGAAGCTGGTATGCCCGTTGCTATTGCCTTAATCGAACCACTCAAATCAAACTGCGGAAACATGAGTTGTGCTAATTGATCACCGGAGGTGCGCACCAGCGCCTCATCCATATTGATCTTGCCCTCATCCACCAACTGTGTAGCGATTCGAAAAGCGGCCTCAGCTGTGCGTTTTCCCACGCGGGTTTGCAGAATCCAGAGCTTGCCTTTTTCGACAGTAAATTCAATATCGCACAGGTCGCGGTAGTGATCCTCAAGAAGAGTCATTACCCGCTCTAATTCAGCGTGAACTACGGGAGATTTCTCCCCAAATTCCACTAATGACATGGTGTTGCGAATACCTGCAACCACATCTTCGCCTTGGGCGCGCTCTAAATAGTCGCCATAACTTCCACGCTCCCCTGTTGCTGGATCGCGAGTAAACGCAACGCCTGTACCTGAATCATCGGTGAGATTTCCAAAGACCATGGATTGAATATTTACGGCCGTACCCAAGTCAGAAGGAATTCGCTCACGGCGGCGATACAACTGCGCGCGCTCTGAATTCCAGGACCTAAATACCGCTTCGATCGATTGCGCTAAATGCTCTCGTGGGTCAGTCGGGAAAGCTTTGCCTGTAACAGCTTCACTCTCCTTAATGTATCCATCTGCTAGCGCTTGAAGTCCGGCAACATCTAAGTCAGGAATACTTAAAACACCGAAAGTAGTGAGGACACGAGTTTCAATCTTATGAAACTCTTCAGGTGCTACATCGCAGACAATGCGACCATACATATCAACGAATCGGCGATATGAATCCCAGGCAAACCTCGGATTTCCTGTCTCTTTTGCCATGCTCTCTGCAACGGCTGGAGTCATACCCACATTGAGCACTGTTTCCATCATCCCTGGCATAGAGAATTTCGCACCTGACCTGACCGAAACAAGAAGTGGGTTTGCCGGATTACCAAAATCTTTACCTAAGGACTTTTCGAGATCCGTTAACGCTGCGTCAATTTCGTTTTGTAAACCGAGCGGGATAGAGCCAGAACTTAAATACTCGCGACATGCCTGCGTAGTAATTGTGAATCCGGGAGGTACTGGTAACCCGATGCGCACCATCTCGGCAAGGTTTGCGCCTTTGCCACCCAATAAATCAGATTGTGTACGATCGCCAACAGTAAACGGATGAACTAGATTCTCGGACATCTTCTCCCAATCTTCAATGATCGCGATTTAAGAAGCCTAACCGATAGCCAAAGCGCCATGCAGCACTATTAATAGGAACTAGTGAGAGCGCTCAATCACAGTGTCACATAATGAGAAAAGCGCGGAAGTGGCATCACAGATGGGTAGCGGGCCAAGCGCTAGCCGTGCAGTTTGAGCAACTTTGTGCAATTGACCTCTGGAAGTTTCAAGGGCCGAGTGGTTTCGAAGGGCTCGCAAGACTTGCTCGACAACTTCCTCGGATTCAATTGGGGCCTGCAATAGTTCTTGCAATTCGCGATCCGCTGGATCTGTCGATTTCAGAACGTTTAGCGTGACAAGTGTAGGAACACCTTCTCGTAAATCAGTTCCGGGAGTCTTTCCAGAATCTTTAGTCTCACTAGCAATATCAATAACGTCATCGGCCAATTGGAAAGCGATGCCGATTTGTTCGCCAAAGGTTGTCACTGTTTCAACAATGTCGGAACTACAACCAGAAAGAAGAGCGCCATATCGTGCACTGGTTGATATCAGGGAACCAGTTTTGTCGGCCACAACTTGCATGTAATGAGAAAGTGAATCCTCGCCCGCACTGGGACCTTGAGTCTCCATAATTTGACCAATTACTAGACGTTCGAAGGTACGAGCCTGCAAGCGAACCGCTTCAGGCCCTAAATCTGCCAGCAAATCAGATGCTTTGGCGAAAAGGTAATCGCCCGTGAGAATCGCGATGCTATTTCCCCAGCGGTTATTTGCACTTTCGACTCCGCGGCGAAGAGGTGCTTCATCCATCACGTCATCGTGATACAACGTGGCAAGGTGGGTGAGTTCGCAAACAACCGCCGCTTCGATTATCTCGTAACGAGTTGGATCGCCAAGGTGCGAAGAAATCAGAGTAAGCAGCGGACGCAATCTTTTTCCGCCTGCCGCAACCAAGTGGTGAGATGTCTCTTCAACAAGCGGGTAGTCACCTTTGATGTGAGAGTTCAGTAAGGACTCCACCTGAAGCATGCCTTGCGTAAGGGATTCTTCTAATTCACCCGAGACGTTCGGGATGCCAAAGGCCGGCATTAGCGCAGGAGAATCGCAGTCGACGAGATGAAGTTAAGTAGCGGTGTTGGGAAAACACCAAGGAAGATGGTCAGAGCGAATGCGGTCACGATACTGATCCGCGTCAAAACAGAAGGAATGATTACGCTCGTGCCATCTTCGACTGGGTCAGTAAAGAACATCAAAACAATCACGCGAATGTAGAAATAAGCCGCGATCGCACTGGAAAGCACGCCGACAATCACTACTGCCTTATTCCCACTTTCATATGCTGCTGAGAAGATCGAGAATTTTCCAATGAATCCGCTTGTTAACGGAATTCCAGCAAAACCAAGCAAGAACGTGGCAAAAACAGTTGCGACAAATGGCGAACGTTTTCCGAGTCCTGCCCATCGATTGAGATCAGTAACTTCGCCAGCAGAATCACGTACAAGTGTGACAACACCGAAAGCGCCCAAAGTGGCAACGCCATAGGCGATCAAATAGAAGATAGATGCATCCAGGCCAGCCTTATTTAAAGCCAGTACGCCAGAGAGTAAGAAACCGGCGTGCGCAATGGATGAGTATGCCAACATGCGTTTGATATCGCGTTGAGCAATTGCGACAAAGGATCCAAAGAGCATTGTGATGATGGCAATTACCGTGATGAATGGACGCCAATCCCAATACGCATTAGCAAATCCCACATAGAAGATTCGAAGTAGTGCGCCAAATGCGGCGACCTTGGTGGCTGCTGCCATAAAGGCAGTGACAGGGGTTGGAGCACCTTGATATACATCTGGGGTCCATGCATGGAAAGGAACTGCTCCAACTTTGAAGAGAAGTCCTACAGAAAGGAAGGCAATACCGATCAACATGAAAACGGTATTTCCGGTGGATGCCGAAACTGCGGCGCCAATTCCAGAGAGTGAAACCGTGCCTGAGAAACCGTAAAGGTATGCAGCACCAAAGAGGAAGAATGCTGAGGAGAAGGCACCTAGCAGGAAGTATTTCAGGGCTGCTTCTTGCGACATGAGTCGACGACGGCGTGAAAGGCCGGCCATTAGATACAAAGGCAAAGACAACATTTCCAGCGCAACAAAGAGCGTGATCAAATCTGTTGAAATAGGGAAGAGCATCATTCCCGCTACCGCAAAGAGTGTCAGTGGATAGATCTCAGTGAGTTGTTCACCGCTTTTGATCGAGTGTGCCTCTTCATCTGAACCAGGAACAGCGGCGGCAAGAACGGTGAAGTTCTCTTGATCGGCGATGAGGAAGACTCCAAGAATTGCCATGAAGAGTATGGCTGCTTGCATCAAGATTCCGGCGCCATCAATAGCGACAGAACCCATTGCTGCTCCGCCGGAAGTTTCATGGCGAACGCGCCAGAGTTGAGCAAGGGCCAGAACCAAAGTTCCGACGGTGAGGCTCAATTGCAGTATCGGACGAATCTTGCGTGAGGCAAATGCTTCAACGAGAACACCAATAACGGCGCCTCCAAGAACGATCAGGATGGGTGCAACTAGTGAGTAGATAAGTACAGGCGATGTGAAACCGGACATTTACTTACCAGCCTTTGCAATAGAAGGAGCTGGATCGGTATGGCCATTCACCGAAAGCGCATGCGTAACGCTTGGGTTAATGACATTCAAAAGTGGTGATGGATAGAAACCCAGAACCAAGATGATTGCCACAACCGGCGCAATCGCCACCTTCTCGCGCAGATTCAAATCGGTGAGACCTTCATTGCCAGGCATGATCGGTCCGTGCAACGAACGCTGTATGGGTATCAATATATAGAGGGCAGCCAAGACGATTCCGAAGGTTCCGATGATGGCTGCAACTGGATAGCGCGTATAGGTGCCAACCAGTACTAAGAATTCGCTAACGAAGCTCGAAAGTCCTGGAAGCGCCAACGATGACATTCCTGCAAAGAAGAAGACCCATGCCATAACGGGTGTTACTCGTTGCAATCCACCGAAGTCGGAGATTTTGGAGGATCCACGACGTGATGTCATCCAGCCAGCAACTAAGAAGAGTGCGGCTGTTGAGAAACCATGATTGAACATGTACAAAGTTGCACCTGAGTGACCTTGTGATGTCATGGCAAAAATTCCCATGGTGATAAAACCAAAGTGGGAAATGGAAGTAAATGCAATGAGGCGTTTGAAGTCTTTCTGACCGATAGCCAAGAAAGCACCATAGATAATTGAGATGACAGAGAGAACCAAAATTACTGGTGTAAAAGTTTTCGTCGCATCAGGAAAAAGAGTCAAGCAATACCGAATCATTCCGAATGTGCCGACCTTATCAAGCACGCCCAAGAGTAAGACTGATGTGCCTGGGGTTGCTGCTTCCGCGGCATCGGGCAACCACGTATGGAATGGCCATAGCGGCGCTTTGATTGCGAAGGCAATAAAGAATCCAAGGAACAAGAAATTCTGCGCGGTGGAGCTGATGTGCAAATGAGAAAGTGCGGTGGTGTCGAAAGTGTGTCCGCCTTGCTCACCAGAGATGACGTACAACGCGATGATTGAAGCCAACATCAGCAATCCACCGAAGAGACTGTAGAGCAAGAACTTCACGGCCGCGGCAGATCGCTTTCCAGTTCCAAATCCTCCAATGAGGAAGTAAACGGGAATCAGCATGGCTTCAAAGAAGACATAGAAGAGGAATACATCAGTTGCCGCAAAGACGCCAATCATCATCGTTTCAAGAATAAGAATCAGAATATAAAACGTCTTTGCACTCCAACGTCCGCCACTGGCTTCATTCCATCCAGCAAGGACCACGATCGGTGAAAGCAAAACGCTGAGCAAGATGAGAACCAGAGCTACTCCGTCAACACCAACCGCATAGTTAATGCCAAAAGTTGGTATCCATGAATGCACTTCAACAAATTGAAGGTCTACATTGTCACGTTGAAATTGCGTGGCCATTGCGATGCCAGCGGCAGCAACAATCAAAGTGGTGGCAAAGGCAGCTCTCTTGGCGGCCAAGGCATTTGTCTTAGGCAAGAAGGCAACAAAAACGGCGCCAAGTAATGGCAATAGCCCAAGTGTTGTTAACCAGTTCACGTTACTCATCACAGTGTGACCACCCAAATCGCGGCGACTAAGCCAATAGCTCCGATCAAAATCCACATTGCGTAACTTCGAACGAAGCCGGTCTGTGTTGTTCGCAGTGCAGAACCAGACCCTCGAACGAGTTTTGCCACACCACGGACTGCGCCATCGATAATTGATTTATCAGTGACAAGGAGTGCGCTCGTGATCTTCTGACCTGTCTTCATGAATACCGCTTCATTAAAGTCATCCTGCAAGAGATCGCGACGGGCAACTCGAGTGAAGATGGAAACATCTGTTGGAGCAACCAATGGAATCTCTTTGCGCATGTACTTAACAACGGCAAGACCGACTCCTAGAAGTACAAGGACCAGAGCCAGGACTGAAACCACTGCGGGCTTGAGTAATTCACCCTCGTGCGCAGGAGATTGTTCAACGACTGGTGCAAGCCAATTCTTAAGTGAGTTTCCATGAGTGAAGATGAATCCTGATGCAACAGAACCCACTGCAAGAAGGGCCATTGGAATCCACATAAGTGCTGGGGACTCGTGCGGATGTGCCTTCTCGTTCCAACGCTTACTTCCGGCGAAGGTAAGTATCACGACGCGAGTCATATAGAACGCGGTAATCGCTGCGCCAAGTAGGGCTGCACAACCAAGAGTTATTCCCTTGATTCCGCCAGCATTGAATGCGACTTCAATAATCTTGTCTTTGGAATAGAAACCGGCAAAGGGCGGAACTCCGATGATTGCGAGATATCCAAGGCCAAATGTCGCGAAAGTTATTGGCATGAATTTACTCAGTCCACCATAGCGACGCATATTTACTTCATCGTCCATACCGTGCATAACCGATCCAGCGCCAAGGAACATTCCGGCTTTAAAGAAGCCGTGTGTCAGCAAGTGCATGATGGCAAAGGCATAACCTGCCGGCCCAAGGCCTGCGCCCAAAACCATGTAACCAATTTGCGACATCGTAGAAGCCGCAAGTGCTTTCTTGATGTCATCTTTGGCGGTACCGATAATGGCACCAAAGAGAAGTGTGATCGCACCGATAATGGCAACGCATAGTTGGGCGGTAGGTGCGGCATCGAAAATAAAGTTTGAGCGGGTGATGAGATACACGCCAGCAGTAACCATAGTTGCCGCGTGAATAAGGGCCGAAACTGGTGTTGGGCCGGCCATGGCATCGCCAAGCCATGCCTGCAATGGGAACTGTGCTGATTTACCAGTTGCTGCGACCAACAACATGATTCCGATTGCAGTCAGCGCACCCGTGGAAGCTTGGCTGGCATGCTCTTTAACTCCAGAAAATGAAACCGTGCCCAGTGTTGCAAAGGAAATCATGATCGCCAAGGAAAGTCCCATATCGCCAACACGGTTAGCAACAAATGCCTTCTTTGCTGCCGTTGCATAGGTGGGTTTTTGATTCCAGAATCCAATGAGTAGATAGGAGGCAAGTCCTACGCCTTCCCAACCGACATAAAGGTTGAGGTAGGAATCGCCAAGAACCAGCAAGAGCATCGCTGCAATAAAGAGGTTGAGGTAGGCGAAAAATCGGCGACGATCTAAATCATGGGACATGTATGCAATGGAATAAATATGGATCAGTGTTCCGACGCCAGTAATAAGGAGAACGAAACAAATGGAGAGTTGGTCCAGCATCAAGCCTGCGTCAACCTGGAAGGAACCCACTGAAATCCAACTAAAGAGTTTCTGGGTGACGGCTCGTTGATCGGTTGAACGACCGAGCATTTGAGAAAATTCGTAGAGCCCAATGATGAATGCGCCGCCAGACATCGCAGTACCAAGCAAGTGTCCCCATTTGTCTGCCTTGCGACCGGCAAAGAGCAACAAGGCAGAGCCGAAGAGTGGCAGTGCGATTAAGTAGACCAAGTAATTGCTTGTCATTAGATCACCGCTTCAACAAACTGGCATCATCGACTGATGCCGAACGACGTGAGCGATAGATCGTCACGATGATTGCAAGTCCCACTACAACTTCACACGCTGCAACAACCATTGTGAAGAAAGCCATAACTTGGCCATCGAGGTTGCCATTGATTCGGGCAAAAGTTACAAAAGCTAAATTGGCTGCATTGAGCATTAATTCCACGCACATGAAAACGACGATCGCATTACGGCGGACGACAACACCGATCGCGCCAATCGTGAACAGGAGTGCAGAGACGTACAGGTAATTAGCGGCGTTCATTACTTCTCTCCCTCCTCATCGGTGAGTTCAATCAATTGGAAAGGCTTGGAATCGATGACGTCACCACGAGCTTTGAGCATCGCCGAAACAGAGGCTTCAGCAGCGGTGCCATCGGGCAATAGCGCTGGAACATCAACTGCGTTATGAAGGGCGTAAACACCTGGGTTTGGTAGGCCAGCAGCATTCGCCAAAGATTCTCCGCGGAAGCGCTTAATGGAAAGTTCGCGCTGAGTTGGGCGGGCCACTAGGCGATGATTATGAGCCAAAACCATTGCGCCGAGGGCTGCAGTGATCAAAAGGGCCGATACGACTTCAAAGGGCCATACATATTTTGAGAAGAGAAGTTCGGCCAAGGCGGGCACATTGCCGTTTGCATTTGCGTCGGTTAATCCAACGATGTCGTTACCTAATGTTGCCCGGCCAAGAAGTGAAAGCATCAAACCACCGAAGCCAACGGCCGCTGTTATGGCGATAGGGCGAAGGCCGGGGATGGTTTCCTTTAACGAGTCAGCTGAATCAACGCCAACCAACATCAAAATAAAGAGGAAGAGCATCATCACAGCGCCGGTGTAGACAACAATCTGCACAATTCCTAGGAAAACGGCATCTTGAGCAATGTAGAAAATGGCCAATGTGATCATGACCCAGGCCAGCAAGATTGCCGAGTGAACCGCTTTCTTAGAGAGCAACATTCCAAGCGCAGCAAGAACTGCAAGTGGTGCTAAGAACCAGAACATAACTGCTTCTGGCGTAGTGGTCTTGCCAACTTCGATTGCAAGATTAATCATGCTTCACCTCACTTGAAGTTTCTTGAGATGGATGAAACCCAAGTACATCGCCCTTGTAATAGTTGCTGTCATCCATGCCCGGATACATTGCGTGAGGTGGCGCAAGCATTCCTTGGCGAAGTGGCGCGAGGAGATCCTCTTTCTCGAAAATCAACTTCGAGCGGGAATCATCAGCGAGTTCATATTCATTAGTCATCGTTAGCGCTCGTGTTGGACACGCTTCAATGCAAAGACCGCAAAAAATGCACCGTAAATAATTAATTTGGTAGACCTTGCCGAATCGCTCACCTGGTGACATGCGATGTTCTTCAGTGTTGGATTCACCTTCGACATAAATAGCATCTGCTGGGCATGCCCACGCGCAGAGTTCGCAACCAATGCACTTTTCAAGTCCATCAGGATGACGGTTGAGTTGATGACGCCCATGAAAGCGTGGAGCAGTTGGCTCTTTAACTTCAGGGTAGGAGACTGTATTAACCTTCTTAAACATCGTGCGGAAGGTGACCCAAAATCCCAACAACTGAGTGGCAAATGGAGCCGGGCCATCATTGACAACAGGTTGAGAGGAGACCGCCTCAAGTCCTAAATCACGACGTGTTGGCTCTACTTCATTGCTCATGTTCTCAGACACGTGGCTCCCCCAATTGTGCAGGTTGTGTACCGGGTATCTGCGGGACAGCAAATGTTGGTGCATCGAAATTATCTTCAGGAAGAACTCGTGCCCGTTTTTTCACTGCATCGAAGGCAATGTTGATGCCGAGAACAATCAAGACCACCACGCTAGCAAAACCCAGAACCGTAACTCTCGATGCTCCTTGAAGTGACATGACGCGAAGAGTTGCAACGACCATGATCCAGAAGAGGCTGACCGGAATCAAAACTTTCCAACCAAATTTCATAAATTGGTCGTAACGCATACGTGGCAATGTTCCGCGAAGCCAAACAAAAATAAAGAAGAAGAAAATAACCTTGGCGAAGAACCAGACCAGTGTGAACCAACCACCAAGCCATTGCTCTGTAAATCCAAGACCTGGTAGAGCATGATATCCGCCAAGGAAGAGCGTGGTGGCAAGGGCAGATACCGCGACAATGTTGACGTATTCAGCCAAAAAGAAGAGTGCGAATTTGAGTGATGAATATTCAGTATGGAATCCGCCGACGAGTTCGCCTTCAGCTTCAGCTAGGTCAAATGGCGCACGGTTTGTTTCGCCAACCATTGAAATTGCGTAGATAACAAAGGATGGGAACAAGACAACAGCAAACCACCACTTTTGTTGAGCCGCGACGATCTCTGAAGTGGACATCGAGCCCGAATAAATGAAGACCGCAACAAGGGAAAGACCCATAGCAACTTCATAGGAAATAACTTGAGCGCTGGAGCGAAGTCCGCCGAGTAATGGATATGTTGATCCTGAAGACCAACCAGCAAGAACAATTCCGTACACGCCAATCGATGCGATTGCCAAGATATAAAGAACGCCAACAGGTAGGTCAGTCAATTGCATTGCAGTCTTGTGCCCAAAGAGAGTTACAGGTCCACTCATAGGAATAACAGCAAAAGACATGAAACACGCTGTCGCGCTAATAATCGGCGCAATAATAAAAACAATCTTGTCGGCAGCTGCAGGAATCAGATCTTCCTTCAGCGCTAACTTCACGCCATCGGCAAGTGCTTGAACTAAGCCGAATGGACCAACGCGGTTTGGGCCAAGACGCATCTGCATGCGAGCAACAATGCGACGCTCGCCCCAGACGGACATCAATGTCAGAAGAACGCACAATACAAAGACCAGCACGCCTTTAACAGCAATCAACCAGCCTGGATCTTGTCCGAGAAGTTGCGCAGTTGTCATTAGTCCTTCACCACCGTTACTACAGCGCCATTGGCAACAGCCAGTGTGGCGAGAATGTGTGAACCACGTGAATTACGTGGCATCCAAACTGCATCATCGTGAATTGCACCTTCTTCAATCTGAACTGGCAGAACGATGGCGCCATGTGCGTTTGAAACTCTCACAGAGTCTCCTTCAACAACGCCAATTGATTCAGCACGCTTAGGAGAGATCACAACGATTGTTGGGCGAGAAGTTCCCGCAAGATTCTCTTCTCCATCTTGTAAGGAGCCTGCATCCAGAAGACGACGCCATGAAGTCAGCAGTGCATCAGTTGCACCAAGTACTGGTGTTTGCGCTGGAGCAACTGGAGTAAACGCAACTACTGCGCCTTCCCATTTACCTAGAGACGCAATCTCTTTTGCTGCAGATGAAACAGTGGGCAACGAAATCGAGCGACCCAATTTTTCAGAGATCATCGTGAGGATTCGTAAATCGCTTCGGTTGAGAGAATCAACCACTGCTGCTTCAAAGCTGCGACCGCGACCTTCCCAGTTGATAAACGTTCCGGATTTTTCCGTAATTGCCGCGACAGGCAAGACGACATCTGCCAACTTAGTAACAGCACTTTCACGAATTTCTAGCGACACAACAAATGCTTTCTTGATGGCAGAAATTGCTTCGTGGCTGTTGTCGGCATCAACAGGATCAATGCCACCGATTACTAATGCATCGAGTGCACCAGCATTAACTGCGGCAAATATCTCTGCGCTGCTACGTCCGATGCTTGAAGGAAGTGAATCAACACCCCACGCTGCTGCAACATCAACACGGGCCGCTGCATCTGATACAGGGCGCCCACCCGGAAGAAGATTTCCGATTGCGCCGGCGTTGAGGGCGCCGCGTTCACCTGCGCGACGAGGAATCCATGCCAACTGTGCACCACTTTTATGAGCAAGAGCAACAACCGCAGAAAGCGTGCCAGCACTTTCAGAAGCGCGTTCACCAACAAGGATGATGGATTTGCCTGTGAGTTCTTGTGAGGCAACTGCTGCTGCCTCGGTTCCTGGAGCAACGCAAACAAAATTAGCTTTTAATTTCTCGGCCGCGATAGAAAGTTTTGTACCGATTGTTGTGACCTTAAGGCCGCGCTTTCTTACCTGCTTGTTAATGCGCAAGAAAACAATGGGTGACTCTTCCTCTGGTTCAAAGCCAACAAGCAGCACGTGATCAGCGCGATCAATATCGCGATATGAAGGTGCAGAATGAACCACGGTTGATGCAAGGAAGTTGCGCTCTTCATCGGAGGTGATTCGAGAGCGGAAATCAATATCGTTTGTACCAAGTGTTACACGCGCAAACTTGCTGTATCCGTATGCATCTTCAACAGTTGCACGACCACCAACAAGAACGCCAGAGCGCTTGTCCTGGAGTCCTGCAGCTGCTGCTGCAAGGGCCTCTGGCCATGATGCTACGCGGAGTTCGCCAGATGAATCACGAACCATTGGTTGGGTAATTCGATCGGCCGAGGTGACATATTTAAATGCCCAACGACCCTTATCGCAGTTCCATTCTTCATTAACTTCAGCGTCATCGCCTGCCAAACGACGAAGCGTTTTTCCGCGACGAACATCGGTACGTAGTGAACAACCTGATGCACAATGCTCGCAAGCAGAAGGAGTGGAAACTAAATCAAAGGGACGTGCATGGAATCGGTAAGAGGCGCCAGTAAGCGCACCTACTGGGCAAATCTGAACAACGTTTCCAGAGAAGTAAGACTTGAATGGTTGCTTCTCATAAATTCCTACTTGTTGGAGCGCGCCGCGTTCATTGAGTGTAATAAATGGATCGCTAGCAATTTGATCAGAGAAACGAGTACAGCGTGCGCATAAGACGCAACGTTCGCGATCAAGTAATACTTGTGATGAAATCTTTATTGGCTTTTCAAAGGTACGTTTGGTTCCCTCGAAACGAGATTCCGTGCGGCCCGTGCTCATCGCTTGGTTCTGCAATGGGCACTCACCACCCTTATCGCACACTGGGCAATCCAATGGGTGATTGATGAGCAATAGTTCCATGACGCCTTTTTGTGCTTTTTCAGCAACAGGTGAAGTCAGCTGCGTCTTGACGATCATTCCTGGTTCGACAGGGATCGTGCAGGAAGCTTGTGGCTTCGGGAATGCGCGACCATTGATTTCAATGTCAACCAAACATTGACGACAAGCGCCAACAGGATCTAGCAAAGGATGATCGCAGAATCGAGGAATTTGAATTCCAAGTTTTTCTGCTGCACGTATAACCAGAGTTCCTTTTGGCACCGTAATTTCAAAACCATCAACGATTACAGTGATCATGTCCACGACGTCAGTACTCAATTACGCACCTACCTTTGCTGATGCGAAGAGTGTTGAGGCGTGAGAATCAAATGGGCAACCCGCGCTAGTAACGTGTGCGATGTATTCATCGCGGAAATGTTTAATCGATGAAGTAATCGGGCTCGTGGCACCATCACCAAGGGCACAGAATGAACGACCCAAAATGTTGTCGCAAAGATCTAGCAATTTATCCAGGTCGGCGGCCGTACCTTTACCGTTTTCGAGATCGCGCAAGATCTGTACTAACCACCATGTACCTTCACGACAGGGCGTGCATTTTCCGCAAGATTCATGCTTGTAGAACTCAGTCCATCGAAGTACTGCACGAACCACACAAGTTGTTTCGTCAAATATTTGCAAAGCTTTTGTGCCGAGCATGGAGCCAGCTGCAGCGACACCTTCGTAATCAAGAGGGGTATCTAACTGGTCTGCGGTGAAGAGTGGCGTTGATGATCCACCCGGTGTCCAGAATTTAAGTTGGTGCCCTTCGCGAACTCCGCCAGCAAGTTCAAGAATTTCACGCAATGTAATTCCAAGCGGTGCTTCAAACTGTCCAGGATTAGTAACGTGGCCGGAGAGGGAATAGAGAGTCATTCCCTTGCTCTTTTCGGTACCCATCCCTTGGAACCATTCAGGGCCGTTGGCAACAATGGCAGGAACGGAAGCGATGGACTCAACATTGTTGACCACCGTTGGGCGGGCATAGAGGCCAGCGATTGCAGGAAACGGCGGGCGAAGGCGAGGCTGCCCGCGGAAACCTTCAAGTGAATCAAGGAGGGCGGTTTCTTCTCCGCAAATGTAGGCACCAGCTCCGACGTGTAGCACGAGTTCAATATCTGTGCCGCTCTTGAAGACATTCTTACCTAGGTAACCGGCTGCATATGCATCCTCTATTGCCTGCTGAAGGCGACGTGCAACGTGGGCTACTTCTCCGCGAATATAAATAAATGCGTACTTCGCGCGAATGGCATAAGCCGCAATGATGACTCCCTCTACAAGCACATGAGGATTGGCCATGAGTAGTGGCATGTCTTTGCATGTACCTGGTTCGGATTCATCTGCGTTGACAACAAGGTAGTGATCTTTGTTATCGCCTTGAGGAATAAATCCCCATTTCATTCCGGTAGGAAACCCTGCTCCACCACGGCCCCGAAGTCCTGAATCCTTTACGAGTTGAATAACGGCATCTGGTTCCATCTTCAGCGCTTTTGCAGCAGCCTTGTATCCACCATGTCGTTTATAACCTGCAATCGTGAACGAATCTGCTTCATCCCAATGCGCTGAAAGAACTGGAGTCAGCGTTGTCATTTCTTTGACCCCTTCTTTGAAAGTTTCAAACCCAGCAACGAAGCTGCACCGGCCTGAACACCTTCGTTGGCATGACCATCATTGAGACCAGCGAGTACTGCTGAATTCTCTTTCCATGTTGGAAGAACATCTGGGCCGCGTGTCGGTGGAATTGGTTTACCGGCACGCATTGAATCAACGAGATCCTTTGCTGATTGCACAGTCTGGTTGTCGTAAAACTCCCAGTTAGCCATAACCACAGGTGCATAATCACAAGCCGCGTTGCACTCAAGGTGTTCGAGTGAGACTTTTCCATCTGCAGTTACGCCATCATTTTCAAGACCAAGGTGATCTTTAAGTCCAGCAAGAATTTCATCGCCGCCCATAACCGCGCACAAAGTATTTGTGCAGACTCCGACGTGGTACTCGCCCATTGGCTTGCGCTTGTACTGCGTATAAAAAGTTGCAACGGCAGAGACTTCGGCAGTAGCGATGCCTAATTTAAGAGCGATCTCTTCGATGCCTTCGTTGGTAACAAAACCTGCTAGAGATTGCACGTAGTGAAGCAGCGGCATGATTGCCGATCGCGAACGTGGGTAGCGAGCGATGATGGAATCCATCACGGAGAGTTCTTGCTCGGTATATGCCATTAGCGGTCAACACCACCCATCACGGGATCAATGGAAGCCACAGCGCCAATGATGTCGGCGATCAAACTGCCTTCACACATCGCTGCCGTTGCTTGCAGGTTATTAAAAGATGGTTCGCGAAAATGCACACGGTAAGGCTTGGTGCCACCATCGGAAATAAGGTGGACACCCATTTCACCGCGAGGTGATTCAACAGCCGAGTAAACCTGACCAGCAGGTACACGGAAACCCTCGGTCACTAATTTAAAGTGATGAATCAAAGATTCCATTGAAGTGCCCATGATTTCGCGAATGTGGTCAAGGGAGTTTCCCATTCCATCTCCGCCGAGTGCTAACTGTGATGGCCAAGCAATCTTCTTATCAGCCACCATGACCGGGGCGCCTTCAAGTTTCTCCAACTTGTCGATGCACTGTTCGATGATGCGAAGTGATTGCTCGAGTTCGTTCATACGAATCAAGAAACGTCCATAAACATCGGAGGTGTTTGCGGTGACAACATCGAAGTTGTAATCCTCATAACCACAATATGGCTGCAATTTGCGCAAATCCCAAGGCATTCCTGTTGAGCGCAAAACCGGTCCTGTAATACCAAGCGTTGTGCATCCTGCAAGATCAAGGAATCCAATACCTTCAGTGCGCTTCATCCAAATGGTGTTACCAATGAGCAACTTGTCATTATCTTTAAAGTCGCGGCGAAGCTCTTTGACGGTCTCGCGAAGTTTAGGAAGTGCTCCCGCAGGAAGATCTTGTGCGACTCCACCCGGACGCACGTAGGCCATATTCATACGAAGGCCAGCAATGAGTTCGAATACGTCCAAAACTTTTTCGCGCTCACGGAAGCAGAAAATCATCGGAGATAAAGCGCCAAGTTCAAGGGCACCGGTACCAAGGGCAACCATGTGCGATGAAATACGGTTGAACTCCATCATCATGACGCGAATGACGCTTGCTCGCTCTGGCACGTCATTTGTAATTCCAAGAAGCTTTTCTACGCCCAAGCAATAAGCGGTTTCATTAAATAAAGGTGCTAGGTAATCCATACGAGTTACAAATGTGACACCTTGAGTCCAACTTCGATACTCAGCATTCTTTTCAATTCCCGTGTGCAAGTAGCCAATTCCACAACGCAACTCTGTAACCGTCTCGCCTTCAAGTTCTAGGACTAAACGAAGTACGCCGTGAGTTGATGGGTGTTGTGGACCCATGTTGACGACAACACGTTCTTCCTTCGTTGCGCCAATTTCCGTAACGAGTGAATCCCAATCACCGCCCGTAACAGAGAAAACGGTACCTTCTGTTGTTTCGCGTGAGGATGCGTATGGATCTGTATACGTTGTCATCGGTAGGACCTGCGCTCGTTAGGAGGTGGCACAGTCGCGCCCTTGTATTCAACGGGAATTCCACCGAGTGGATAATCCTTGCGTTGCGGATGTCCGCGCCAATCATCGGGCATCAAGATTCGAGTGAGTCCTGGGTGTCCGTCAAAAATAATTCCGAACATGTCAAAAGTTTCACGTTCGTTCCAGTTGTTACCAGCCCACACTTCAACAAGTGAAGGAATGTGTGGATCCGAATCTGGAACAGAAACTTCCAAGCGAATTCGGCGATTATGAGTCATGGATAGCAATGGGTAAACAGCATGTAATTCGCGGTTGGCATCTGATGGATAGTGAACTCCATTTACCCCGAGGCACATTTCAAAGAGCAACTTATCGCGCAGGATTTTGGAAACTTCAACAAGTCTTTCGCGCTTCACGTGAAGTGTGAGTTCGCCACGATCCACGACAACACGCTCAATTGCATCTGCGAAATCTGGATATGCGCGCTCTAAATCATCAGCTACTTCATCGAAATATCCACCGTATGGACGTTCACTAGAGCCCGTAGATGCTGCAGTTCGAACAAGTCGGCCGTAGCCTGATGTATCTCCGGAGCCTTTAGCTCCAAACATTCCTTGATCGCTCATGCGAGCAACCCCTTCAATTGATGTGTTGGCTTTGCGGCCATTGCGGCTGCTTCAACTTCACGGATGATTCGTTCGCGGTTAGGACCAAGCTTTTCGTTATTGATATTTTCGTGAAGCTTCAAAATTGCATCCATCAACATTTCAGGTCGAGGTGGGCAACCTGGCAAGTAGATATCAACGGGGACAACGTGATCTACACCTTGCACAATCGCGTAGTTGTTAAACATTCCCCCTGATGATGCGCATGCACCCATCGCGATAACCCATTTGGGTGCTGCCATTTGATCGTAAATCTGGCGAAGCACTGGAGCCATCTTGTTTGAAACACGACCAGCAACAATCATTAAATCTGCTTGACGAGGCGAGGCGCGAAATACTTCCATCCCAAATCGAGCTAAGTCATAACGCCCTGCACCAGCAGCCATCATTTCAATCGCGCAACATGCAAGCCCAAAAGTTGCTGGCCACAATGAGTTTTTGCGCATGTAACCAGCAAGTTTTTCAACGCTAGTGAGAACAAGACCGCTTGGTAATTTTTCCTCTAGACCCACAATTAGTCCCATTCCAATCCGCCGCGGCGCCAGACATATGCATATGCAACAAATACCGTAGCGATGAAGATGCCCATCTCAGCAAGACCGAATACTCCGAGTTTGTCGAAAGTTACGGCCCATGGATAAAGGAAAACAATTTCAATATCAAAAATAATAAAGAGCATCGCAGTTAAGAAATATTTAATCGGGAATCGTCCACCTTCTGCTGCTTGTGGACTTGGCTCAATTCCGCATTCATACGCTTGGGCTTTGGCTCGGTTATAACGCTTGGGCCCCGTGATTGCGGCTATGACGAGTGAGATAGCAGCAAATCCGAAACCAATGGCTCCGATGACCAGAATCGGTACATAAGGATTGGGTGTGGATGTCATGATGAGCCAAATCCTAGGGTTTCCAGCGTCATCTCAAATACCGCTAGGCCTTAATCGCCCTGTGAACTGCGACAACTCCACCGGTGAGATTTTCCCAAGCGACCTGGCTCCAACCAGCTTTGGTCACCCGATCTGCGAGCGCACCCTGATCTGGCCAAGCCCGAATGGACTCCGCCAAATACACATAGGCATCTGGATTGCTCGAGGTCCGTCGCGCAATGACAGGCAGGGCCCTCATCAGATAATTGGTATAAATCGTACGAAAGGGACGAAAGGTCGGGGATGAGAATTCCGCTATCACCAAGCGACCACCTTTTTTGGTAACACGTAGGGCTTCCCCGAGGGCTTTATCGACGTCCGTGGTGTTTCGCAGACCAAAAGAGATCGTTACAACATCGAAGGACTCTGCTTCGAAGGGCAAATTCAACGCATCAGCCTTGGTAAAAGGCAGATTAGGGTGGCGAAGTCGCCCAGCGGCCAGCATCCCCTCGGAAAAATCAGAAGGAATGACATCAGCGCCGGCCGCAGCTAAGGGTGCGCTAGATGAGCCTGTTCCCGCTGCAAGATCCAGAATCTTCATGCCTGGTTTTGGTGCAATGGTGGCAGTGGTGACTTTGCGCCACGCTTTAGTACGTCCCAGGCTTAAAAGATCGTTGAGGAGGTCATAGCGTTTTGCGACTCCATCAAACATCGCCGCAACTTCATCGGGGTCTTTATCAAGATTGGCGCGGGACATGTCTTTATTCTCGCGCAGAGTAGGCTCGCCTACAAGTTAAAGGAGAGCCTCATGAGTATTTCTGCAATTTCATTACGGAGCGCCGTTTTTGGGCGCGCATCAGTTGCCACTAATGCTTTTCTGGTCTCAGCCGGAGTGCTTGCTCTTGCTCTGCTGGCTCAAGTAGCCCTCCCGATTCCTGGTTCACCAATTCCTGTTACGGGACAAACCCTTGGCGTCCTATTAATAGGTACGAGTTATGGCGCAACTCTGGGCATCACAACTTTTCTTACATATCTTTTCATCGGAATCGCAGGAGCGCCGATATTTGCAGGTGGTGCCCATGGATTGAGCAGACTCACTGGTGCCACTGGTGGATACCTTGTTGGAATGCTGGTCGCTTCATTTGTCGTCGGTGCCCTTGCGGGACGCAAATGGGATCAAAGAATCAATAAAGCGCTCTTCACAATGTTGTTAGGCGATGTGATCATTTTCTCTTTTGGCCTTCTATGGCTACATGCATCACTTGGAAAAAGTTGGTCGTGGACAATTGCGGCAGGATTCACTCCGTTTATCATTGGCGAGGTTCTCAAAGTAGCAATCGCTGGAACTTCATTGCCCCTTGTCTGGCGCTTTGTGCAAAAATAGCGACTAATGATGTCGCAATTAACGCAGGTAACAACTACTCGCCTTGGCGACCATTTACCTCTGCTCGATCTACTTCCTGATGCAAATCCATTATCGTGGGTTCGAAGAGGAGAAGGACTGGTCGGTTGGGGTATTTATGCCACGACAACAGTGCGCGGTGAAAATAGATTTCGAGATGCGCGCAATTGGTGGCATCAACAGTTAGAGAACTTGTCGATTACCGATTCCGTTCACGCATCAGGAACTGGGCCAATTCTCTTTTCATCATTTTCTTTTTCACCCGAAGAAGAATCAGTCTTAGTTATTCCTCAAGTAGTAGTTGGAATGCGCGAAGGAATTTCTTGGATTACATGGATTGGTGATAATCCCCCACCTGTTCTCCTTAATGAGCCAGCCCCATTAGAAGAATTAGCGTACTCATGGGGTGATGGAACCTTGCCTCCCTACAAGTGGGAAGAGCAAGTAGAAAAAGCTATTGAATTAATACGTACAGACAAAGTTGAAAAAGTAGTTCTTGCACGTGATCTTAATGCGACCACAACATCTGCAATTGATGTGCGCCTCATCCTACGAAATCTCTCAATCGAATATCCAACAACATGGAGTTTCGCGATTGCTGGACTTGTTGGTGCAACCCCTGAACTATTGCTCCGACTAAAGCACGGAATGGTTACATCACGCGTGCTTGCAGGAACTATTAGCAAAACAGGTGATGATGAAAAGGATTTGGCGCTTGCGGCTTCCTTGGCACGATCATCTAAAGACCTAGAAGAACACGTATTCGCGGTACGTTCGGTCGCAGATTCACTCGCTCAATTTTGCGCATCGACAAACGTGCCGGATTCTCCGTATGTACTTCACTTAGCCAACGTCATGCATCTAGCTACAGATGTAACTGGAGCCGTTGCCGAATCTCGTACACATGTAGACACTTTTGCCATACTTGAGAAACTTCATCCATCTGCTGCGGTATGTGGAACGCCAACAGATGTTGCTGGGCGAATTATCAAAGATCTCGAAGGAATGTCACGCGGTAGATACGCGGGCCCCGTGGGGTGGATAGACGCACGAGGTGATGGCGAACTCGGTATCGCGCTTAGGTGCGGTCAGATTTCAGGTGAATCCATCAGATTATTTGCTGGGTGCGGAATTGTTGCCGGATCAAATCCCGAGCGCGAACTCAGCGAGAGCCAAGTTAAATTTTCAGCAATGAAGAGCGCACTTCAAAAATAACTATCCCAGATCGATTGCTTGATAGAAATCCTTAAGTATCTCTGAATTTTTCTCTCGAGATGGAACAAGTGCGACCACCACTGACACGCCCTTTATCGGAGCAGAAATTGCCGTAACAAAATCTTCCATCGTCGACACCGTAGTTGACGCAATACCCATTGCCTGTGCGATCGCAGCTACATCGCGACCATGTGGTGTACCAAAGATTTTTTCAAACCCTTCAACCGAATTTTGCGGAAGTGTCGAGAAGATTCCTCCGCCATCATTGTTAACAACAACTAAGCGTAGATTGAAATCTTCGATTGAAATCAGAGCGCCCATGTCATGAAGGAATGAGAGGTCTCCAACGATCGCCACTGAGTTTTTTCTTTGTGAAGCTATACCAAGTGCGGTAGAAATATTTCCGTCAATTCCTGCTAGCCCACGATTGGCAAAAGTTTCTATATCCGCCCTTGCGCTAGCGAAACCTTCTATATCTCTAATGGGGCGCGAAGATGAAATAAACAACGGTGAACGGGCAGGAAGAATCGCTGCTAACGCGCGAGCAATATTCTCTTCACACCATGTAGGAAGTGTGGGCAACATCGAATTTACCATGGCTGATTTCTTGAGCCAAAGCTCGCGCCAACCGTGATCTTGCTCGGTGTTGTTGATCACCGTTGGTATTTCGCTGAAGAGTTGATCCGCTGTGCGCTTATTATCAACAGAATTGATTCGTGCATCGACGACAATCTCATGGTCTGCGGACTTAACCAGGGCATTAATAGAGCGCGACAAAGTGGTGCGGCCGATAACGATTACGACTTCCGGTAGGAGTTCTTTGCGAATCTTCCCTGAGGTCAGTAGAAGAGATGCATGGGTGATGCTTTCTGGGAAGGACAATGGATCCTCTGATATCACAGGCCAACCAACTTGGCGCACGAAATTAGAAATTTCCGTAACCGAGAAGCTCCCGCGATCGTGTCCGATAACAATGACACCACGTTTATTCGCGATCGTTAGCTGTGCCGTCGAGTTAAAAGATGGTTCAGAATATGTGCCCCGTGAAATTCCAGTTAACCATTCACTATCGTCATCAGGAAGCAATGGCTCATCAAATTGAAGATTGAGATGAATGGGTCCTTCAATAAGTTTTCCAAACGCCTTCGAGCAATCAAATTGATCGTCAGAGATGTCGGCTGAATACTCAACGCTCGCGCCAAAGAAATTATCTTGAAGTGTCGTTTGGTTGGCGCCAGTATGACGCAATCGAGCAGGACGATCCGCGCTCAAAATAATGAGTGGAACTTGGGAATGGTGCGCTTCTAAAACTGCTGGGTGATAATTTGCGACCGCGGTTCCGCTGGTGCAGATAATCGCAACCGGACGCTTTGATGCTTTTGCTATTCCAAGAGCGAAAAAGGCAGCGCCACGTTCATCTATTCGAACGTGAAGTTTGAGCAATCCATGAATCTCAGATTGATGAAGAGCGATCGATAGCGGAGCATTGCGAGAACCCGGTGAAAGCACGACATCCGTTATTCCGGCTTCAATGAGTTGTTTTGTGATGCTACGTGCGAGAGCAGTTGATGAATTCACCAAACCCACCCTTCTGCTGATGCCCAATCTTGGGCACCTTCTACCCAAGTGCTTCGTATTCTCTCGCGCCACCAAGATAATTTCTCATCGCTTACCCGATGATTTATCAACGCATCGGGGGCTGGAGTAGGACTTGTCACCTCAATGAATCCGCCCATGAGTGCTAATTCAGCAACATCTGAACCTAAAAGTTTCCCCGTTGCTAATCCGCACGCGTAGGGCAATTCCGGAAGTGAAGCCGCCAACTTGAGTCCATAGGAAAGGCCAATCGCCGATTCAAGTGCACTTGAAACTACAACGGGCAATCCATGTTTCTTGGCAATTTCCAGGCTTCGAGAGATACCCCCAAGAGGGGCAACTTTGAGCATCACGATATCTACGGCATCGCGAAGATCGACGCTCAATGGATCATGCGCCTTCCGAAGAATCTCATCGCCTGCAATCAGAACTTCACCGTTGAGCAATTTCTTTAATTCGCGAAGTTCTTCAATCGTTGAACAAGGTTGTTCGACATATTGAATGGGGCCGCCTTGACAGATTGATTGCAGTGCGACTCGGGCTTGATCTATTGTCCAAGAACCATTTACGTCGATACGTATACTCGCATTGGGAGAGAGTGTCCGCACATCCGAAATTCTTTTCAAATCTGCTTCTAAGTTTCCGCCGATTTTAATTTTTATCGACGAACAACCGGGATACCAAGAAAGTATCTCTGCAATCCTTTCACTCCCATTAACGGCAGGAAGGGTTGCATTTACTGGGATCGAAGTTCGAACGGGTTCAGGAGCAGACTGTGTTGCCGATTCCACTGCACTAACTAGCCAAGGAACGCATTCTTTGGCATCGTATTCAAGAAATGGAGAAAATTCAGCCCACCCCGCAGGACCTTCAAAGAGAGCAACTTCGCGAGAAGTTACCGATCGAAAGTTTGTCTTGGTGGGAAGTGAAATAACGTGAAGTGATTCAAGAATTGAATCCAACATTTATGGACGCCTTGGAAATTTTCCAAAGTCTGGTGGGCGCTTCTCTTTGTACGCATCTCGACCTTCTTGGCCTTCTTGAGTCATGTAAAAAAGCAGCGTTGCATCGCCCGCGAGTTGTTGAACGCCAGCCAATCCATCATCTGCAGCATTCAAACTTGCTTTCAATAAACGAAGTGCCATCGGCGAATTACGCAACATTTCGCGACACCACGAAACGGTCTCCGCTTCTAATTCAGCAACTGGAACAACGGTATTCACAAGTCCCATTGCGAGCGCCTCTTGTGCGTCGTATTCGCGAGTCATGAACCAAATCTCTCGCGCTTTCTTTTGTCCCACATGAGCAGCTAGTAACCCAGCGCCATAGCCGCCGTCGAAAGATCCGACCATCGGACCCGTCTGACCAAATTTTGCGTTATCGCCAGCAATCGTTAAATCACAGACCACATGCAAAACATGTCCGCCGCCGATAGCCCAACCAGCAACCATTGCCACAACAGGTTTCGGAGTTCTACGAATTTGCACTTGTAAATCCAAAACATTCAAGCGCCCAATTCCTTTTTTGGCTAATGAATCTTCGCCAAGATAACCATCATCTCCGCGAACGCTTATGTCTCCACCTGAACAAAATGCTTCGTTGCCGGCACCGGTAAGAATGATGACGCCGACCTCTTCGTTATCTCGCGCAAGTGAAAATGCACTTTGTAACTCGATAATTGTTTGCGGTCTAAAGGCGTTGCGTACCTGGGGACGATTAATGGTGATCTTCGCAATTCCGTCCGCGCATTGATAGAGCACGTCTGTGAAATTCTCCCCACCAGGGCCAACTGCCCATGCTGGAATTTCCCTACTGCCGAAATCGCGCTTAATTGGCTTGCTCATATTTCCTCCCGAGTGCTCACGGGCGATAGCCTACGGTTTCAATGGAAAAGACGTCACAACGAGATCTACTGGTCCCGGCCACAGAGTGCTCAATCACCTCCCTTATGGCGCAATTAACAAGCGCCCTTACTTCCAAGGGTCCTGCCATCGGCCTGGGCGCGGTCACCAGCACTCATGTCCCGGATCGCGTGAGTGTGGTCATCGCAACGAGTGGATCGACGGGGTTGCCCAAGGAAGTTGGTTTGTCTGCCAGTGCTCTACTTAATTCGGCACGATCGGCAAACAAATTTCTTGGTGCGAAATTTGGCGATGTCTGGTCTCTGATGCTTCCACTCACCCATATCGCCGGATTAAATGTGTTGATTCGATCGCTGGAGCTCGGGACTACTCCAATGGATCTTCGTGAAATTCGCAAAGGCGAGATGTATCCCAAGGCGAATTTTACGGCGATTGTTCCTACACAACTTTTCCGTGCACTTAGTGGCGATGATGTGCTCTTGGACCATTTAAGAAATTGCACGGCAGTTCTTGTCGGCGGCGCCGCGCTTTCACATGATGTGCGAGAACAAGCAATCCTAAAATCGATCAATGTTGTTGAAACCTACGGCATGAGCGAAACGTGCGGTGGCTGTGTGTACAACGGCGTACCGCTCGATGGGGTTGAAGTTGAAATCACTAAGTCTGGGCGCATTAAGGTACGCGGTTCTGTCTTAGCGAGCGGATATATCAACGATGAAGAGCTGTGGCAGATCTCTTTTAGTGATAGTTGGTTTACCACCAATGATCTCGGAGTAATTTCAGATGGCAAAGTTTCTATCACTGGCCGAGCCGATGATGTGATTATCAGCGGTGGTGAAAATGTTTCTCTGGCTGCTGTTGAAAGAACTCTCGCGAGCGCATTCGTCCATGTAGAGAGCGCAGCATTCGCGCTTCCTGATTCTGAGTGGGGATCCGCTCTTCACATTGCATGCGCAGGCGCTGTGCACCCTTCTGAGAAAGAGATTACGGAAGTTCTTGCTCGCGCACATGGCGAAAGCGCAAAACCTAAAGGTTTTCTCTTTCTCGATGTGCTCCCACGAATGGGTATTGGCAAAGTAGACCGCCTTGCACTTGCAGAAACCGCAATGCATGAAAGGCTTCTCTGATGATTTCAATCGATACTTGGATTAAGGGCGCCCGCCCGCGGACACTTCCTGCTGCCATCGCTCCAGTACTCGTCGCGACCGCCCTTGCAAAAAGCCATGCCAATATTGGCCGTGCAGCACTTGCGCTTCTTGTGAGCTTGGCCCTGCAAATTGCAGTCAACTATTCCAATGATTATTCCGATGGGGTACGCGGAACGGATGCCGATCGAGTTGGCCCTGTACG
Source organism: uncultured Actinomycetes bacterium (assembly GCA_903834145.1). Taxonomy (GTDB): domain Bacteria; phylum Actinomycetota; class Actinomycetes; order Nanopelagicales; family Nanopelagicaceae; genus QYPT01. Next base: position 67,284 of record CAILHY010000014.1, on the reverse strand, counting down.
TCTTGTTGGAAGTGGACTTGCAAGTGCCGCGGCGGTTAAACGTGCGGCTCTTTACTCATTCACAGTTGCGGGCCTTGCAGGCTTAGCACTTGCTTGGCTTTCGTCGTGGTGGCTTCTTGCTGTGGGGGCTTCAGCCATTTTTGCAGCCTGGACCTACACCGGTGGTAAGAATCCTTACGGATATAAAGGTTTAGGGGAGATATCTGTTTTTCTTTTTTTTGGAGTCGTTGCAACCGTGGGTTCGTATTTCGTTCAGACTGAAAAAATAACAATGAAAAGTTTCATTGTTTCCATCCCTATGGGTGCACTTTCTTGTGCGATCTTGGCAGTGAATAACATTCGTGACCTCAAGAAAGATGCAGCCGTTGGTAAAAGAACTTTAGCCGTACGCCTTGGTGAAAAAGGAAGTAGACGTTTCTTTTTTGCACTCTTGCTGAGCGCACATATTGCAGCCTTACTGACGCTTTCGCCATGGTCGTTAATCACTCTCCTACTACTTCCCATCACGTTTGGCCTTGGGAGGTCCGTCACAAGTGGGATTGAAGCACGTGCGCTTATTCCCGTCCTTGCCAAAACTGGCCAACTTCAGTTGCTCTTTTCTGGCCTGTTAGCAACTTCTCTCTGGCTCTCCAAGTAGGGGTTAGACTGCCGACATGCGTTTCTTAATAATTCTTTTACCTGTGATCTTTACGATTTATACGATTGTTGATTGTGCGAAGACGGATGCATCAGAAATTCGTAATTTGCCTAAATGGGCTTGGCTACTCATCATTATTATTATCGGCACCATTGGAACTATTGCTTATTGGATCGCTGGTCGTCCTCGCCGAACTGGGCTAGGTCGCCCACCTGTTCGTCGCATCTTGCCTCCTGATGACGACCCAGACTTTCTTCGAAAGATTTAATCTCTACAAACCAGAGTAGGTGTGCTTTCCTGTTCCCCATATATTTATATACACATAATTGAACAGGAAAGTTGATCCGGCAAATAAACATAGCCAGGCTGCCTTTCTTCCACGCCAACCTACTGTTACTCGGGCATGTAAATATGCGGCATAGGCAACCCACGTAATGAAAGCCCAGGTCTCTTTTGGATCCCAACCCCAATAGCGTCCCCATGCGTGCTCGGCCCAAATGGCTCCAGCAATAACCGCGAAAGTCCAAAGCGGGAAAACGAATGCGACGAGTCGATAAGAGAGTTGGTCGAGAACTTCTAGGCTAGGCAATCGCTTTGCCCAAGCGGTGCGCTCCCCGCGCGACTCCATGGAATCTAAGTAGAGGTAAGTTGCTGCAATTACGTTTGCCAATAGGAAAACGCCGCCAGACATAATCGCTGCAGAAACATGGATAACCAACCAGGTGGATTTAAGTGCAGGAACAAGTGGAGCACTTGGACGATAAAGAACCGTGATTGCTGTTCCAAGAGTAAGAAGTACTGCTGTTGCGACAATCAGACCTAACCAGCGAAGATCATATTTGCGAAGCGCCGCTAAATAGGCGCCGCAGAATGCGAGAGCGCCGGTGATCGAAAATTCGTACATGTTGCCCCATGGAGCTCTTCCTGCAGAAATACCGCGGGCAATAACTCCTGCAAAAAGTAGGAGGAATCCAAGAATCATGAAAGCGGTCGCGATGCGAGCTATTTTTTCTGTACGCGTAAAATCAAAAGTCTTCGTTAGGAGAGAGCCTGATACTTCATCAGTCTGAGGTGCCCGCACCGCCCAAGCTGTTTCATAGGCATGAGCAAAAAAAGCCAAAGTGTAAACGGCCATTGCCGAGTAGATGAGGTAGTTGGACAAATATGCCCACGACGAATGTGTCACTGCCCCGCCTTCTTTAACTCTTCGATGAATAACGACATTTCAACATCAAGACCAGGTGCAGCATTCTTTGCCAGACCGGCGACCTGGACATTTCCATCATCGCCTACGCGAATCCAGATCCTGCGCCGTCTCGTAAACAAAGATGCCAGCAAACCAAGAATCGCAAGAATAGCGCCAAAGAGCGCATACATCTTTCCGGGATCTCGAACTACTTGCAGGTTCACCCAAGGAACAAACCCGTCAAAAGTGATAGACCCTTGCGCAAAGGAATACGTCTGACCAATTTTCAGAGACTTCAAACCGATTCGAACCATTTTTGAGGTATCGATCCGATAAACAGATTGCGGAACTCCATGATCTAAACCGAGATTCCCGGTCCAGGCAGAGAGCAAGAGAGAAGGATCGAGGGCTTCAGGAAAAGATGAAACCCCGCCTCTAATTTTGTCGCGGGAGGCGGTAGGTAAAAATGATGCAACAAATCCCAATTGAGGTGTCGCATCGGGAGCTTTAATTGTGCCGGCAGATGTGAGGTTGGCATCTTGCGGCAAGAAAGGAACGGGGCCTTGCAATACAACCTCACCTTTGCTGTCGCGAACTGTCACTACCGGGGAATAGCCATTGGCTTGAAGATAAACATTAGTGCTACCAAAACTCAAAGGAGCGTTTACTTTGATAATGTGTTTGACGGGTGACGAGCCAGGTGTATTTGTTGCTGTTACCCACAAGGTGTAATCCTTTGGCGCATTCGTCAGGGGATCATACTCGGCACGAAAATCATCGATCGATAATGTAAATGGCGGGAGTGAACTGTCGCGGAAGAGTTTTCCGTAACTGAGGCTGTCATATGTCGTAGGAGTATTAGTGAAACGTTCTCCAATATTTACGATCGCCTCACCCTTCATTCCAAAAAGGGCTCCGAAACTGACACCTATGAGAATTAAAATGAGCGCTAAATGGAAAAGGAGGTTACCGGTCTCGCGCATGTAACCTTTTTCCGATGAAAGTGCGCCTTCAAACTCTCGAATACGAAAACGCTTCTTGCGCAAAAAAGATCGCGCGGCTTCTAATTCCACACCAGTGCCCTGCCATTGCGAAAAGAATTCCATCTTCTCCAAATTCTTTGGAGTTATCGGTGGAAGTGCCCTGGCGGCTTTGAAATGTTCAAAAGTTCGAGGTAAAACACAGCCAATGAGTGATACAAACAAGAGAATATAAATAGCGCTAAACCACGGCGAACCATAGACATCGAAGAGAGAGAGTCGATCCATCCAGGATGCAAGAGTTGGATCGCTCTTGAAATACTCCGTAACCTTCATGGGATTCTGTGGCCGCTGTGGAATTAGAGATCCGGGAATTGATGCGACTCCGAGGATCAAGAGAAGCGAGAGAGCCGTTCGCATACTTGTGAGTTGTCGCCAAACAAACCGGAGTGAACTGACTAGGCCAAGCTCAGGAATTTCCTTCTCGTTGCTCATCTATACCACCGGGATAAAGTCTGAGATGAAAGATCTTAAGGAATTCATAACTTCACTCCACAAACCAAAAACTTGCATCAGGCCGATAACAACTAATAGCCCACCGCCAATATTCGTAATGATATTTCCGCGACGAGTAAGGAAGCGGCGAAGTTTCACTGAACGATCCAAAAAGAGACCCGAAAGAATGAAGGGCGTCCCTAGGCCAATGCAATAACCAAGGGAAAGTACGGCGCCTCGCCAAGCACTTGCCTGCTCAAACGCCAGAGTTTCAACCGCGGCAAGGGCTGGGCCAATACATGGGGTCCATCCGACTCCGAAGAGAAATCCCAGTACGGGCGCGCCGACAAGACCACCAACTACGGACATTCGGGGCTTATACGTGGGCATCATTGGGAATGCGCCCATAAAGATCACACCGAGGGCAATAGTGAAGACTCCCAGTATCCGAGTGATGATGCCTTCGTGAATCAAAATCTTGGAACCAAGTCCGCCAAAGAGTGCACCATAGGAGACGAAGAGCGCCGTAAATCCAGAAACGAAAAGTATGGAACCTAATAAAACTTTCCCGCGATTGCGAGAGAGGCCGGCTGCAAATGACAGATATCCAGGAACTAAAGGCAAAACACATGGTGAAAGAAATGAAATAAGTCCAGCGATGATTGAAATGGGAAAGGCAGCAACGAGCATTCCACTAAGGATTTGATCGACGAAAAAACTTTTCATTCTGCAACCACACGATCGATAAGGTCTGTTAAGGATGCAACCGTAACTTCGCCTGATATTCGAGCTGCAACTTTGCCTTGCTTATCAATAATAACTGTCGATGGAATTGCGTTTGCAATAAGTGAGTTGTGAAAACCTAAAAGAATTGAGTCATCTTTAAGTGATGGGTAAGGAATACTAAACCTCTTTATGAAAGCATTTGCAGTAGAGACATTGTCGCGTGTAAGAATGCCGATGAAACTTACCATTGGATATTTCAACGACAGAGCTGCAAGTGTTGGCGCTTCAGCACGACATGGCGCACACCACGACGCCCACACATTCACAACGGCTACCGAACCTGCAGCAAGCACATAATTTGTGCCCTCCAAAGTGGCTCCATGAATAGTCGGCGCCATAACTCGACTTCCGGCTGATAAAAATGTGACAGTTCCGTTTCCTGCTACAAAACTTTTTTCACCAGTAGTTGCACCACTACCGCCGCACGAAGTCAATAAGAGTGCACCAAGAAGTAGAGGTGAAAGAAAAGCTATGCGGCTCTTCATTACTTCTTTGGAGGCAGTAAGTGGCGAGCGGGTTCTGAATATGTAATGCCAGAAATAACATTCTCGTCATCGAAGTGGATACTTGTTACAGATGCCAGTGAGCATTCGCGTTTTCTTGGATCATGAAACATCGGGCGCTCTTCGATTGCACTTCGAAGGATCCAGATCGGAAGTTGGTGGGATACACAAATGGCATCTTTGCCGTTCGCGGCTTCATGGGCGTTAAAGACGGCCGCGAGCATTCGGTTAATCTGTTCAACATAGGGCTCGCCCCAAGAAGGTTTCCATGGATTCCAGAGATGACGCCATGCACTGGGATGGCGCAACACTCCATCACCAATTCCAAATGGTTGACCTTCAAATATATTTGCTGCCTCGATTAATCTCTCATCGGTCGTGATCTCAATTCCATGTGCACGAGCAATTGGGGCGGCAGTCTCCTGTGCTCTTTGCAGCGGAGAAACATGCAGCGCACCTAGATCAATATCCTTAGACCATTCACCGATGGTTGTGGCCATCTCTTGTCCACGCTCTGAAAGGCGCCAGCCAGGTTGGCGTCCATAAAGGATCTTGTGGGGATTCTCGACTTCTCCGTGACGGATGACATGAACTGTTGAAGGCATAGGCCAAGCATAAACGTCTGGGAGAACCCCCGCCTCGCTAAGGTTGATACATGGAAGCCACCCCGAAACGCGCGGCATTTTTTGATGTCGATAACACGCTCATTCGTGGCTCTACCCTCTATTTTCTCGGCCGCGGAATGTATCAACGTGGATTCTTTTCCAAGGCGGATATTTCTCGATTTGTCCTAGCGAACCTACGTTTTCGTTTAACAGGGAAAGAAAATCCCGAAGAGATTAAACGTTGGCAAGACGGGGCATGCGAATTCATCGGCGGTCATAACGTGGCCGACATTGGTCTCATGGCTCAAGATGTTTATGACCAATATGTCTCTCCTGCGTTATGGCAAGGAACTATCGATATCGCACAAACACATTTAAGTAACGACGAAGAAGTGTGGCTAGTAACGGCGGCGCCCGCGGAAATGGCTTGTCTGATTGCCCAGCGATTAGGTTTTACTGGCGCCCTGGGTAGCAAGGCCGAGGCTAAAGACGGCGTCTATACGGGGGGAATGGTCGGAAATCTCTTGCACGGTAAAGAGAAAGCAACTGCGATCAATGAGCTCGCTCTCGAGCGGGGCTTTGATCTCACCCAGTGTTATGCATATTCAGATTCCCATAACGATCTGCCTTTACTTCTCGGTGTGGGATTTCCCAGCACCATAAATCCCGATGCGATCCTACGAATCCGGGCACTTCGCGACGGTTGGCCCATCCACGATTTTCGCAGGGCCCGCGTGCTCAACAGAATTCTTGGTCCACTCGTCAGCAGGATCGTTGCCCTAGGCGCGCTTTTGACTCCTCGTTGGGGCCGCTCGAAAGAACGGTAAGCACCCAGGTCAAAGTGCCACTAATGTAGGAAAGTTATGGAAACACGATCCTTTGCAGATTACTTGCGCGCCCTTGATGATGAGGCGTTGCTGAACCTTTTCGCATTGCGACCAGATTTAGTTTCCCCAGTTCCGCCCGAAATATCATCCCTTGGGATCCGGGCTAGTTCAGCTCCTAGTTTGGCCAGGGCAGTTGATTCACTCAACAAATGGCAGTTTCAGATTCTCGAAGCATGTGCCTCGCTCACTGAGCCTTTCGCCGAAAAATCGATCATTGCCCTAACGGATACCTCCGCGAAATTCGTCATCCCACGACTAGTGGACCTTGCACTTATTTACGGAGATTCACATGGGTACTGGTTGCCAAATTCTTTGCGCGAAGTGTTAGGAAATGAAGTTGCTGGACTTGGGCCTTCATCGATGGCAAAACTTTCCATGAGTAAATTAGATGAAGCACCCGAGTCCTCCAAGAAGGTGCTCGAAAGACTTACATGGGGACCACCACGTGGAAGTGTTGGCGATATCCGAAATCCTGGACCCGGAATCGCTTGGTTACTTAAAGAGAATTTTCTGATTCCTCTTGATCAACGCACTGTTGTACTTCCGCGTGAAGTCGCACTGCATTTGCGTGGCGGGAAAGTGCATAAGAATCCGCAACCAAATCCTCCCCTTGTAAAAGGCACGGCTGGCAAGGAAACAACTGTTAATCGTGCAGCGATAGCGAATGTTGCGACAGTTCTTCGGTGGTCAGAGGAGATTCTCAATTTCTGGTCCGAAGAAGCCCCTAGCTCCCTTCGAGCTGGCGGAGTTGGCGTTCGCGATTTGAAAGCCGCTGCCGAACATCTCGGTGTCGATGAGAATTGCGCTGCCTTCATTGCTGAATTGGTCTTTCTTGCAGGCCTTGTAGTGATCGATGCGGATGATCGAATTTTGCCCACCCACTCCTTTGATTTGTGGCTGACCCAAGATCATGAGACCCGTTGGAGAACTCTGGCTTCTTTGTGGCTCATTACATCGCGCGTGAGCGGTCTAGTTGGTCGAGCAGATTCAAAACATATTTCCGCTCTCGGTCCCGAACTCGATCGCGTCAACGCCGCCAGTGCTAGAAAACTTGCGCTCCAAATACTTGCGGAAAACCCTTACCTCTCTCCTGAACACGACTCCTTTCTAGCAGTTACTAAATGGAGGGCGCCATCACGGCGCAGTTCCACGCTTCAACGCGAATTAGTTCAGTGGACTTTGCGCGAAGCGGAATGGCTTGGTATCACTGGACAAGGTGGCCTTTCGCGTTACGGCGCTGCATTTCTTCATGAAGAAGATGTTCTTGGCATCGCCGAAGATTTACCTAAGCCTGTAGATCACATTCTTTTGCAGAGCGATAACACCGCCATCGCACCCGGCCCACTCGAGATTGAAGTAGCTCGAGTGCTTGATTCGATCGCCGACATTGAAAGCCGAGGTGGTGCCACTGTTTATCGTTTCAGTGAAGCCACTATCCGACGCGGTTTAGACCATGGCAAAACAGGTGAAGAGATTAAAGAATTTTTACGAAAGACTTCTAAGACTCCCATGCCACAACCTCTTGAATATCTCATTGCCGATGTTGCTAAACGACACGGGCGTCTTCGAGTCGGAAATACAACGGCCTACATTCGCTGCGAAGACCCAAGCATCCTCACTCAAATCTTAAGTGATCGAAAAGTAGAAGGTTTAGGGCTGCGAAGAATTGCCCCTGAGGTTTTAGTTTGTGATCATGAGGCAAATGAATTGATAACAACGTTGCGTGAAGCCGGATACATGCCCGCAGCAGAATCTGGCTCAGGAATTTTGCTGTCGGGATTGAAACTTAATCGTGCAAAGTCCAGGCCACGTCCTCCAAGAATTATTGGTGAGATTGAAACACCAACGCAAGAAACTCTTTTGGCTGCAGTGCGCGCTATTCGTACGGGTGAGCGCTCAAGCCACAAGCAAACATCTTTGAGAGATGTTGCTGCCAAGGCTCTTGGTTCTGTTCCTCGCACAACGGCAAATGAAACTTTAGAAATTCTCAATACATTCATCAAAGAGCAACGCACGCTCTCCATCGGATATGCCGATAACAACGGTTCTGCGACCCACAGAATCATTGACCCGCTCAGCATTTCTGCTGGATCATTGTTGGCTCGAGATCATGCAACGGGTAAAGTTCAGTCTTTTAGAATTCCACGTATTACAGGCGTATCGCCGTTGTGAGCGCCAAAAAGCGAAATACGGCAGACTTGACCCCATGATTACGCCCCTTGAAGCCCTCGAAAAACTTGTGCGATGCGAATCTCCTACTGAAGATCTTGGTTCTTGCATCGCCGTAATCAACCTTGCCAGCGAGTTGGCAACCGAAGTACTAGGTTCACCAGCCACGATCTTGCAGGTAGAGGGTCGTCCTGTTTTTTGGTGGGGAGCTAAAGATCCTGATGTTGTACTCCTTGCCCATCTAGATACCGTCTGGCCACACGGTTCATTCGCTCCGATATGGAACGTTGAGGGGGATGTTGCGCGAGGTCCAGGAATTTATGACATGAAGGCTGGGTTTATACAAGGCCTATACGCGATGCAAAATATTCACGGATCAGTTGCACTCATAGCTACCACCGACGAAGAAACAGGAAGCGCAACTTCCAAAGAATTTATTAAAGATCTTTCCAGAAAAGCAAAGGCTGTTCTTGTTCTTGAGGCTGCAATCGATGGCAAGGTAAAAACTGGCAGAAAAGGAACGTCGATGTACAACATCACTGTTCACGGAAAAGCTTCCCATGCGGGCTTGGAGCCAGAAAAGGGAATTAATGCAACCGTGGAGATTGCACATTTAGTCCTACAACTTGCAGCGTTAGAAAATGCCGAACATGGAACAACGGTCGTGCCAACTGTTATGCGCTCAGGCAATACGTCCAACACGGTTCCTGATCTAGCAGTATTGGATGTTGATGCACGCTCTTTCTTGCAGGCAGATTTACTCCGAGTCGATAACGCAATCCGAGCATTTGCAACACAACATCCAGGTGCAGGTGTGGAAATCGTCGGCGGTTTAAATCGACCACCACTTGAAATTAGTTCAACGAAAGACCTGTACGAGCGAGCAGCAAAAGTCGCGGAAAAGCTCGGAATGAAGTTGGACCATGCCGCAGTGGGTGGAGCCAGTGATGGAAATTTTGCTGCAGCAGCTGGAGCAAAGGTTCTCGATGGTCTCGGCGCGGTTGGACACGGTGCACACGCTCACAGTGAATGGACGAGCGTAAGTGCAATACAAGAACGAACCAACCTCCTTCACGCATTTATTCTGGACCTTCTCAATGACTGATGGTCCACTTATCGTCCAGAGTGACAAAACACTTCTGCTAGATATTGATCATGTTTTAAGTACTGAATGTCGGCGAGCCATTGCGCCATTTGCCGAACTCGAGCGCTCTCCGGAGCATATTCATACATACCGTTTGACCTCCCTTGGTCTTTGGAATGCACGAGCAGCTGGTCACGATGCGGAAATGGTAATCGACACACTTCTTAAATACTCACGTTATGCGGTTCCTCATTCCATTTTGGTGGACGTTGCAGAGATCATGTCTCGCTATGGGCGCCTTCGTTTAGAGGCAGACCCCATTCATGGATTAGTGCTGATAACAACTGATACCGCAGTCCTTGAAGAAGTAATTCGCGCCAAGAAAATTGCTCCACTATTGGGAATCCGCATCGATGCTGAAACCATTGCGGTCCACCCCAGCCAACGCGGACATATCAAGCAATCCCTCTTGCGCCTTGGCTGGCCAGCAGAAGATTTTGCTGGATACGTGGACGGTCAACATCATGAAATCGACCTTGTCCAAAACGGTTGGAAGATTCGCCCCTACCAAGAACTTGCTGCAGAGGGATTTTGGCATGGTGGATCTGGTGTTGTTGTTCTTCCTTGCGGTGCTGGTAAAACTATCGTCGGTGCCGCCGCCATGGCGCACGCAAAAGCAACGACGCTTATTCTGGTCACTAACACCATTGCTGCACGACAATGGCGAGAAGAATTGTTACAGCGCACCACTCTCAATGAGGATGAGATTGGCGAATACTCTGGTGCCAAGAAAGAAATTCGTCCCGTAACGATTGCAACTTATCAAGTGATGACTAAGAAAAAAAATGGCACCTATGCGCACTTGGATCTCTTTGACACCCACGACTGGGGCTTGATTATTTACGATGAGGTGCACTTACTTCCTGCTCCAATTTTCCGCTTCACCGCTGATATTCAATCGCGCCGCCGTCTTGGATTAACCGCGACACTCGTGCGCGAGGATGGGCTCGAAGGCGAAGTCTTCTCATTGATCGGGCCTAAACGCTTTGATGTTCCATGGAAAGAGATTGAGGCGCAAGGCTATATCGCACCTGCTGAATGCATCGAAGTTCGTGTAACTCTCACGGAAGCCGAAAGGTTGCTCTATGCCACTGCAGAACCAGAAAATCGGTATCGGCAATGCGCAACGACAAAAACCAAACGAGCCATCGTTGAGTTGCTCACCAAACATCATAAAGATGATCAGGTGTTAGTAATTGGTCAATACATCGACCAACTAGATGAGTTATCTGAAGTATTGGGCGTACCCCTTATTAAGGGCGATACTCCAGTGAATGAACGCGAGCGCCTATTTAATCTCTTTCGCGCGGGCGAAGTTAAATGTTTAGTCGTATCTAAAGTTGCAAACTTTTCTATCGATTTGCCTGATGCAACGGTTGCCATTCAAGTCTCCGGTGCCTTTGGATCGCGCCAGGAGGAAGCCCAAAGATTAGGTCGAATCCTGCGACCTAAATCAGATGGTCGCACTGCCCGCTTCTACTCTGTCGTTTCCCGAGACACTATCGATCAGGATTTTGCTCAGAATCGTCAACGTTTTCTCGCTGAACAGGGTTACTCATACAAAATCATTGATGCTGACGATGTCTCGCAAGGGAAACTCTAAAGCGATCTGGGTCAACCCGGTAGAAATCGTGGTGGGATCCATCAATTTTTATGACCGGAATTTTATCTCCGTATTTCAACTCTAATTCGGGATCCCCCTCGATAGAAAGTTTCTCAATCTCGAAATCCAATTCCTCTTGGAGATTAACCAGAACATCCAAAGCGACATCACACAAATGACATCCCGGGCGTGAATAGATAGTTACGACATTTGGCATGGGGATCCATCCTGCGCCTTAAAATAGCCTGAGACTTCTGCCGATTCGGGTACTTCGCCAACCTGAGCCATGGTCTTATCTTCTCACCCTGATACGGTTTCCCAATATGTTTACCAATATGTTTACCAAGGGTAAAGGCCCGCTTGGAAGTGGGATCGCAATTGTTGCGGTACTCGCTGGCCTTATTGCGGCTCCATATGCCAACGCCCTTTCTCTCACTCGCGAGGCTCCTTCTACTGTATGGGGACATACATATGCCGGCCCTGTCTCCAATAAAACATTTTCTCTCACTCAACCCGGTGGGGCTCGAACTGTTGCCAAAAGTCACTTCGTTGTTAATTACAACAATTTTCCAGACTGGGCCAAGACTGATGTTCAAGCAGCAATCGATGTCTGGGCTCAAAATTTTGCATCGCCAGTTCCAATTTCGGTAGATGCAACATGGGGGCGCTCGGCCGTATATGGAGTACTCGGCAGCGCACGCCCCGGTAACTACTTCATTAATTTTCCCAACGCCCCAGATTCAACGCTGTGGTATCCCTCAGCTCTCGCAAATGCACTTGCCGGATCAGATTTAGATAAAAACAATCCAGAAATTGTAATCCAAGTTAACTCAGCGGCGAATTGGGATCAACGCAATGATGGAGTGCCTTCTACAACCGAATACGATCTTGAATCAGTCTTTGTTCATGAACTAGGTCATGGACTCGGATTTCTTTCGACAGATTCGTACGACTCAAATCCCGCTTATTCCACATATAAATTTGGGAACATTGATCAACCAACAGCATTCGATGCTTACGCGCAACTACCTGATGGCCGACGACTTTCAGATATTCCATCTCCTTCTTTGGAATTAGGCCAAGCCCTCACAAACACTTTGGTGTGGTCTGGCCCGCTCGGAATCAAAGCGAATGCCGGTATCAAACCGTTGCTTTATACGCCATCGCGATATTCAGATGGATCCTCCGTTAGCCACCTTGACGAGGCGACATATTCAGCTGCCGGGCCCAATTCTGTGATGACTCCAAATTTGGATGCCGGAGAAATTTTTCATGATCCAGGACCATTGCTTTTAGCGATGATGGATGACCTACGCAATAAACCACCAGCTGGAATTGCGATTGCGCTACCGGAAGCGCCAAGAAATGCCGTGGCTCTTGTCGCAGATAAGTCTGCCGTTATAACTTTTGATCCCCCAGCAAATGTGCGCGCTGCTCAAGTTACTAGCTATTCGATCAAGAATATTCAAACTGGTGCCCTACAAAGCACCGCTACAAGCCCTGCCTTTATTTCTGGCTTAAAGAACGGCGTTAATTACTCATTTTCGATTACCGCTGTTAACACGTTGGGTTCATCTCCTGCTTCTATTACTGGCAGTGTCTCCCCGCAAACAACGCTCGTGCCCACCTACTTGGACACTACTGCAGATGCCAAGTATTTATCGGTCGTCTCATTTCGCAATCAACCAGCAATTGCCTATACAGATAGCGCAACCGGTGCTCTCAAACTGGCACTGTGGAATGGCAAGACGTGGAAGAAAATTACAGTCGATGGACGTGGGGGAACTGCCGGGCGAACGGCACACAATGTTGCCGGACCAGTTTCGGTGTGTATTAGCGGTCTCGGTGCAAAGCAAGTCATGCATATTTTCTACTCTGATTTGGTTGATAAAGATCTCCGTTATGCAACATTTGATAGCGCTAATTTCAAGTACGAAATCGTTGATGGCAATGGTCCTGCAGTAAATAACTACGACCAACCGGTTCGTGTACGTACATCCAGTGATGTAAGTGCCAGCAATGCCTGCGCAGTTACTTCGGCAGGAATCCAAGTCTTTTACCGGGATGAGAGCCAAGGTATTTTGCTTGGCGCCGATCGCACTGCCGCAGGTAAATGGAATTACGAATTAGTCGACGGGGATCGAAAAACAGATGGTCGAACGACAGGCGATGTCGCATTTCATATACGTGCCGTTACCGTCGGAGCCAAGGTAAGCGTTATTTATGATTCAAACCTTGCCGTGAATCAACAAAAGCAAGCCACGGTGGGCGAGATTCGTCTTGCTACTAGAACTACGGCATCACCCACTGGTTGGAGCTATAAAACTCTTGATACTTCATCGGCGGATGTTGCAGTTGTTGGCTATGGCGTTTCGCTCAACAAAACAGCAGATGGACTCATTGCTTCCTGGCTTGGCGCGACAAGCGCATCTATTCCCAATCCAGTTCAGATTCGATGGATGAACTTAGATGCGGATTCTCGTATCAACACCGTGAATCCAGATAACTATGGAGCGCCATCAACCCCCATGAGTGTTGATACAAAGACCATGATCTTCGGATGTCAGACAAGGGTCTGTTCCCTCGATCTCAACGCAGGCGCGATAAGCCCATCAATGAAATTAGTTTCGGGGGTACGCAACAGTTCCCGCGCCGATGTTTCCTGGCTTGTGCTGAATAAAGTGCGCTACGCAGTGACAAGCATTTCTGGAAAGCTCGCACTAGTAAAAAGTTAGAAAAACTACTTCTTGGCGTTGCGACGCTGAATGCGGGTCTTCTTCAGAAGTTTCTTATGCTTCTTCTTAGCCATCCGCTTACGTCGCTTCTTGATAACTGAACCCATACGCCACGATCTCCTTATGCTGTTAGGGCAAAGAACCCCAAGGGAGTTAGGTTACCTTGGAAGTACACGAAAGACCGAAACGCCTTTTGGCCCGGAACCGACCGCGATCAGCCCCAAATCTGGGCTAAAGGTCAATGAGATGGGCGCGGTAATCGCCGTAGCGCTATAACCCCCAGTAAGCACGCCATTGGTACCAAATACCAGCGCCAAGCCTGCCCCTTTGCTTGCTTTCCATCCCGATAGCCCAGTAATCGCTGAGGTCGATGCGAAAAAGGCAACTCGTGAAGTTGCTGAAAGATCTGCTGTAATCGCTCCCCCTAAGGCAAGAAAACGCATAGTCCACAGTGGCGCTAGGGAGGAATTGAATTGAGTGACAACGGCTTCGACCTTATTTCCTGTGACACTAAGGCCGCCCATGAAATATGAAGCTGTGGTGCTTTTCCAACTTCGCATTGCTCCGAGGTTAGTGCTTCGCACTACTGCCGAAATCTTCCCCAACGAGTTCAGGGATATGAGCAATCCATCTCGTTTCCCCTTAAGGGGACGCGAGACAATCGTTTCTGAACTTGCTCCAACAATGAGCAATCCCTTTGCTTTGGCAACAATGGCATTTATTTCTGTATCACTTTTACCAAGGTAAAGCGGTTTAGAAAATATTCCAGCAGTTGTAGTTGTCACGACAAAACCTGCCATGCCAGATGCGGTGCTGATGTTTCCCACCAATGCATATCCTGAAGAAGTGATCGCCCCTGCAGTCACGAGCACTGGAGATTTCAGATCGAGAGCCACCTTTGAATTCAATTGACCACTAGCTGAAACACTCCAAATAATTGCCTCGGTTATGTCATTTCTTTGCGGTACCTGCGTATCAACCGTCACTGAATCAGGATTTTGAAAATCAATCGCTGAAGGAGGGACCGAAACAACTGTTGGTTTTGAAGTCGCTCCAAAAACTATGAGGTTTCCCGAAGCATCTACCGTGAGCGACGTGAGAATATTTGCTTCACCTTCGTGAAGTGGAAGTGTCCATTGGGTACTTCCGTTGGAGTCTTGAGAACTGATAAATCCATCTGTTCCGGTTGCAGTTGCGACTGTTCCAAAAATATAGATCGATTTTCCATTGGCAAGGGCTCCCGCAACGTTTTGTTCACTAGGTAGGGTCGATAGAAAGGTCATGGGTTTAACAACTATTACTTTTGTTGCTGCTTGTGAAAGCGAGAAAGAGGCGAGCAGGCTAAAACAGATCAGTGCACTAACTACAACTGATTTTCGCATTCATGCCAATTCTTGTGATCGATCTCGTGCTGCGCGCATCGCAGTATTCACTATCTTTCCGAGTTCGTCTTGACTAAATGATGCAAGCGCTGCGGCGGTTGTCCCGTTTGGACTTGTCACATTTTCGCGCAAGGTTGTTGCACTTTTATCCGAAGTAGCCAAGAGTTTTGCGGCGCCGACCATTGTTTGAACACTCAACTGCGTCGCCACTTCTTGAGAGAGCCCAAGATCTATGCCAGCGCTCACCATGGCCTCAATAAAAGCAAAGAAATAGGCAGGGCCAGAGCCACTTACCGCTGTGACTGCGTCCTGTAGCGCCTCTTCTACTTCTACTACTTGACCTGTCGCCTCAAGAAATCCTCGAACAAAGTGCGTGTGTGCCGGTAACACTTCAGGCCCGCTTGAGATCGCTGCCATCCCTTCACCCACAAGCGCTGGGGTATTTGGCATAACGCGAATGATCGAGCGCTTGCCTCCTAGGATCGAGGCAATGAAGTCGATCTTCTTACCAGCAGCAAAGGTCACGATAAGTGCATCAGGATTGAGCGCACCTTTGATTTCTTCAAGTACCCCTGCCATGTCTTGAGGTTTCACGACAAGTAAGAGAACTTGTGCACTTGCAACATTGGCAAGAAGTTCAGCGCTATGAACTTCATACTTCGACATCAATTCGCGAGCTCGTTCTTCACGCTTCTCAGAAATCGTGATCGTTGCTGGCGCTACACCAGAAGAAATGAGCGCACTAATAAGTGCCTCGCCCATAATGCCGGCGCCAATGACGCCAATTGCCGAAGGTGTGAAGTCGCTCGTCATAGGCAAAGGTTACCTTGTACTGATGTGCGCATTCATGGAATAACCCGTAGGCTCTGCGACTATGTCTGAAGTTAAGCCAGGATTCGCCCGTGATTGGATTGAATTTACTGATCCCAACGACGAAGTAGGTATCTTCAAGTGTGATCTCACCTGGCTCACTTCCTATTGGAGTTGTATCTACGGCGATGGTTGCAAGGGAGTTTTTGCTGATCGCCCCAATGATGGTTGTTGCACTGAAGGTGCGATGTACACAGACGAAAGCGATGAGGCGAAAGTTCTTGCCACCGCTGCAAGCCTGACACCTGAGATGTGGCAATTCTTTGATCAAGCTCAACCTAAAAAAGCTCGCGGACAACTTCGCATTAGCGAGCGAGATGAAGATAACGAACGCAAGACTCGGACTATCGATGGATCCTGCATCTTCCTAAATCGAAAGGGGTACCAGGCAGAAGGTTTCACTGGATCCTTCGGTTGTGTACTTCACCACTTAGCCCAAAAAGAGGGCAAACATTTCGTTGATACAAAGCCAGATGTATGTTGGCAATTACCGTTACGCCGTAGTTTTGAAACACGTGAAGTCGGCGAGCGCGAATACTCGGTCACAGTCATCGGCGAATACGAACGCCTTGCATGGGGCGATGGCGGAGAAGATTTCGATTGGTATTGCACCAGTAATACTGAAGCACACGTTGGAATTGAGCCGGTCTACATTTCTAATCGCACTGAACTTGTTGCACTCATGAGCCAAGAGGCCTACGACATTTTGGCTCGCCACTGCGAAGATCGCGTAGCTGCAATTAAGGAACTTGCTCGACGTTCGCTCCCACTTTTTGTCATCACTCACCCAGCCACCTTGGGTGCAGGTAAATAGTCAGCACTTCGCTCTAGGCTATCCCTATGGCCAAACCCGAGAAAGACCCATTCCGTTGCGTTGAATGCGGATGGACCACAAATAAATGGGTGGGCCGATGTGGCGAATGTCAGGTCTGGGGCAGTGTTGAAGAAATCGCAGCGCCGAAACGATTGTCGTTAGTTCCTGGTGCAGTAACTCACGTTGCAACACCTATCGGTGAAGTCGATCTTTCCAGTGCCTCAGCGCGCTCTACCGGTGTCACTGAACTCGATAGAGTTTTGGGCGGAGGACTTGTACCCGGGGCTGCGATATTGCTAGCTGGAGAACCAGGTGTTGGTAAATCCACTCTCTTGCTTACCGTTGCAGCACAAAGCGCTTCGCGAGGAATCCGGGCGCTTTACATAAGCGGGGAAGAATCAGCCTCGCAAGTCCGACTTCGAGCCGAACGCATTGGAGCAGTGGACCCACTTTTGTGGCTCGCTTCAGAAAATGATTTAGGCGCGGTCATTTCACACATTGACACGGTCAAACCAAACTTATTAATCATCGACAGTATCCAAACAATGAGCAGTGGCGCTGCAGATGGCGCTGCGGGCGGAGTAACTCAAGTGCGTGAAGTTGCCGGAGCGCTCATTCGCTTAGCAAAAGATCGCGATATAACTTTGCTCTTAGTTGGTCACGTCACCAAAGATGGATCTATCGCTGGTCCTCGATTGTTGGAACATATCGTGGATGTAGTTTTGCAATTTGAAGGCGAACGTCATTCACGGCTACGACTTATCCGAGCAACCAAGAATCGTTTTGGTGCAAGTGATGAAGTTGGATGTTTTGATTTGCATGATGGCGGAATCGAAAGTGTCGCCGATCCCACTGGCCTCTTCACAACTCGGCATACCGAACCAGTCCCTGGCACTTGCGTGACTGTGACGCTCGAAGGTCGACGTCCACTCTTGGCCGAAATTCAAGCGCTCGTTGGTCTTGGGCGCGATAACGATTACGGCAATGCCAGGCGAGTGACGAGCGGACTCGATGCTGCTCGGACTTCGATGACCTTGGCAGTCCTTGAACTTCGAGCAAATATTCGCATTGCAGGACGAGATGTCTATGCAGCAACTGTTGGCGGAATGAAGATGACCGAACCTGCAGCAGATCTTGCTTTAGCACTTGCCGTTGCATCGGCGGCCAAAGGTTTGGCACTTCCCGGTGATCTTGTTGCCATTGGTGAGGTGGGTCTTGCTGGTGAAATCCGAAAAGTAAGTGGGGTAGGTCGCCGCTTGGCCGAAGCTTATCGATTGGGATTCAAGAGAGCCCTAGTGCCATTGGGAAGCGATACGAAGATTGAAGGAATGGAAATCGTAGAAGTTTCTCGACTAGATCAAGCTTTGAGCCGAGTCAAGATCTCTGGAGAATGAGCGCAGTAGAAAAGGAAATCATTTCCTGGTTTGAGAGCAACAAGCGCGACCTACCTTGGAGAAATACAACCCCGTGGGGCGTAATGGTCAGTGAGTTCATGCTCCAACAAACGCCGGTCAATCGGGTACTACCGAAATGGAATGAGTGGATGCAGCGCTGGCCAACGGCCGCCGATCTTGCACTAGCGCCAACGGCCGAAGTGATTACTGCATGGGGCCGTTTAGGCTATCCACGTCGTGCACTTCGGCTACATGAAAGCGCAAAAATTATCGCGACTGAATTTAATAACAAGGTTCCCACTAGCGAGCATCTTCTAAGAACTTTACCTGGCGTTGGCGAATACACGGCAGCGGCCATCACTGCCTTTGCCTATAAAGAGAGTTCACTGGTTTTAGATGTAAATATTCGACGGCTCTTTGTTCGCCTATTCGACGGGCAGGAATCCCCTACTTCCTCTACCTCAAAAACTGAGAAAGCGGTTCGGAAAGAATTGATACCTAAAGATGGTGCTCACATTTGGGCAGCGGCAACTATGGAACTCGGTGCCCTTGTGTGCACTGCGCGAAACCCCCATTGTGAAATGTGCCCCGTAGCGAATGTGTGCCAATGGCGCAAAGCGGGTTTTCCGAAATCAACAACAATTCGTAAAACACAAACGTGGCATGGGAGTGATCGACAATGTCGAGGAACGATCCTTCAAGCACTCCGAGAGAATGAATGGCTTACGGAAAAACTATTAAAGAAACTTTGGCATGATGATTCACAAGTAGAAAAGGCCCTCGAAACGCTCATTGCAGATGGGCTTATTCACAAGAAAACAAAAAGTTCGTACTCACTTCCTAGCTAACTCTGCAGCCCGATTTGCTGCTCTCACGTGAGAAACCTCTACGGGGCGAGCTATCTGTTTGATGAGTTCGCTCGAAAGTGGACTCTCTGGTGCATTGAGTCCCCCAGCAAAAATCACGCGCAAGTTGCCTTTCCTGACAATTTCTTCAAGTCTCCAGACTAAATTTGCGAGGGCGCTCCCTGCACTTATGAGGATCTTTAGCGCTTTTGCATCACCATGGATCGCGAGAGAGGCAACGAGCCGTGAAAGTTCAGCGATCTTTGCCCTGTCGTCGGAATATACAAATGACTTAATGTCTTTCCAGTCTTTGCAATGGATAGATCCCAAGATCTCTGACTCAAACGAATCCGATGTAAATGACGTTCCACTTTCAAGTGTCGTGAGCACTTGGCGTATTGCTTCTCGCCCGATCCAATAGCCGGCGCCTTCATCACCGAGCAAATATCCCCAGCCACCTGCCCGAAAGATCTTTTCGTTTTCGTCTATATACATTGCGATCGATCCCGTTCCGGCGTAAAGGAAAATCCCTTCACCAGGTTCAAAATTTGCGCGATAACCAAGTTCAATATCTGATACCAAATCAATTGGGATATCCCCAAAAATGCTTGTAAAGATTGACTTTATTGCTGCCGAACCTGATTCGGTTTCAGCGATACCTGTAATTCCTGCATATATTGAGGTGATTTTTTCAGGCATGGCTAGTGCAACAATTTCTTCGAGCACATGGATCATCCGAGCTCGAGACGGCGCTTTGTTTATGTGTCCATCCATTGCCAAGAGGGAACCTTCTCGAAAGACTCCCTTGTCGTTCAAAAGTGCCCATTTTGTGGATGAAGCACCTGCATCAATTCCTAGCGACAACATTCTTTACCCTTTCACTGCGCCGGCTGTAAGGCCTTTAATAAATTGCTCGGAAAGAATTAAATAAAGAACGATGAGCGGAAGTGCTGCCAAAGTCAGCCCCGCGAAGATGATTCCCCACTGGGATGAATACTCGCCAAAGAAAACTGTAAGACCTTGCATGATGGTCTTCTTCTCGGGCGTTTGTAGAAAGACTAAAGGCAAGAAGAAGTCATTCCAGATGGGGATTGCCGAGTAAATAGCAACAATCGATAACCCAGGACGAACTAGTGGTGCCAAGACTCTTCGTAGTAGCTGAAATTCTGAAGCACCATCTATTCGAGCTGCGCTATCTAGATCAGCAGGCAGCGATCTGAAGAAACCACTCATGATAAATATTGCGGCTGGTAGCGCACCTGATGTGTAAACCAAGATTAATCCAAGATGTGAATCAAGGAGATGCATCCATTTCAGTTGAATAAAAAGAGGCAAGATCGCTAATTTCGCAGGGACCAACATTCCAGAAAGAATGAATCCCATGATGAAGTTTTGACCTTTAAAGGTGTATCGCCCGAGAACAAAACCTGCACCAAGAGCAAGTGTCAGAATCAGGATGGTTGATCCAACGGTAATAATAAGAGAATTCTTTAAATAGGTTGCGAAGGCGCCGTTGGCCCAGACGCTACTGAAATTCGCCCAATGTGGCGAGGTGGCCAACTTGATCGGATTGCGCGCAAAATCATTAGTTTCACGAAGCGATGAGTTAATGAGGAAGAGAACGGGCACCAAAACCATTACCGCATTGAAAATCAAAATTGATCGGAAGAAGATTCGTGACGAAAGCGCTTTAATCACACATCTACCTCGCGGCTTCGTAAGTATTTAGAGCCAAATGCTGCGCCGACTCCGACTATGGAGAAGATAAGAACGCCGAGAGCTGAACCAATTCCGATCTCATTGGCACCAGAATCAACGGATCCGAATGAGAGGCGATAGAACATCAGCGCCAACGTGTCCGTTGCACCCGCTGGTCCTCCACTGGAACCTCCAAGCACATACGGCAGGTCAAACCATTCGAAGGCGCCAATAAAAGTAAGAATGGCGACGATGGTCATAGATGGAGCAAGTAAAGGGAACATAACTTTACGAAATATTTGACCCTCAGAAGCGCCATCAATTCTGGCGGCCTCTAGGTATTCCTGATTAATTGCGTTAAACCCGGAGAGAAAAATAATTGCCGGAAAGCCAACCCAGCGCCATAGGTTGATGAAAACCAAAGTAGGCAGTGCAGTGCTGGTGCTTCCGAGCCACGTGCGGGCGAGCGAATCGAGCCCGATGCTATGAAGAATATTATTTACTGGTCCATAAAAAGGATCCAGAAGTGCTTGCCACATATATCCAACAATGACCAGAGAAAAAATCACAGGGAGAAAAGTCACCGTTCTAAAGAATCGTTGACCCTTGATCATCCGATAAAGACTGTAGGCGATAAGTATTCCCGCGGCGGTCTGCAAGGTAAAAATCCCGACAAAGACTAGGAGGTTGTGACGCAGCGCCATAAGGAATTGATCCTTGAATGGAAAACTAAAGAGACGATGGAAATTCTCAAAGCCAGCAAAGGAGCCTCGTTGAAAACCTTTCCAATGAAAGAAGGCGTAACTCAAAGTGGTGAGCGCGGGGATACTGGTGAAAATAATAATGGTCAACAAGCCTGGGGCTAGGAGCAGAAAAGTGAATTTCCTCTGCTCTCTTTGCAACCCAGTCTTGGACACAGCGCTCCTCTAGATTATTTAGAATTAGTGGTGATGTTAAGAAAAACTGGGCGCAGAGTTTTACCCCTGCGCCCAGCCCTATTTCTTAGGCCTTACCTGTTAGTGGCTTATACCAAGATGCAACACCAGCTTGAATATCTTTTGCCAAATCAGCAGAAGTTTTCGTACCGGCTGCAACCTTTTGGAATCCTGGTTGCATAATGGATGAACTTGTTGGGGTTCCATAACGGAATCCAACGAGTGATAGGAATGGCGTTCCCAAAGTAGGGATTGCACGTTGCATTGCGATCACTGCAGGATCAGTTACCTTGATTCCGGAAACGGTAGGAATCCAACCAAGCTGATCAGCTGCTGCTTGATTAAAGTCTTTGCTTGCCAAGAAGTTCAGGAACTTGAGTGCTTCAGTCTTATGAGTGGTCTTCGCATTAATTGCAAAAGCACCATCTGCCCAGTTAGTGACATAGCGAGGTGATCCTGCGGATGCTGAAGGTGCAGGAATCCAGCCAACGCTGAGTGATGGATTCAAGCTGCGGAAATAGGAGATTTCATAGTTTCCACCGATATAGAACGCGGCTTTTTCGTTAGCGAAGAGGCCACGTGCAGTGTTGTAATCCAAACCTTCGGCTCCTGCTGGCATATATGCAACAAGGTCCTTAACGGCTTGAAGTGATGCTACGAAGTTCTTATCCGTGAAGGTGCGGTTGCCAGCAACTACATCCTTGTAGAAAGCAGTTCCACCGTAGAACGCTGGACCTACTGCGCCCCAGAGTTGTTCAAGTCCTGGTGCATAGCCTGTTCCATTTCCAAGAGGCATGATTCCTGCGGACTTCACACGTGAGAGAACGCCAAGGAATGAATCCCATGTTGTTGGAAGGGCTTTAATGCCAGCTTTCTTAAGGAGTGCTGGGTTATACATAACTCCCAAAACGGAAGTGGCATAAGGGAGCCCGAATTGGTGCTTGTCGGTGTATCCCTGAGCACCAGCAAGAGTTCCGGCAGGAATCTTTGCAAGGGCTGGAACCAACTTCGATGTTAATGGCAAGAAATTGCCAGCATCGGAAAGGTTCGCCATTCCACCATAAGCACGGATCTGCATTACATCTGGACCCTTACCTGCGGTAAGAGCGGTTGCCAGCGTTGCGTTGTACTCAGTGGCAACATATGGAGTGAACTTAACTGCGATACCTGTAGCAGCCAAGAAATCAGCAGCTTGGGCTTCATAGAAGACTTTATCTTCAGGGCGCCAGCTCCAGAACGAAAGTTCTGTTGCTGCATGTGCAGGAATCGCTGCCATTACTGGAACAGCTATCGCACTGGCTGCAAGAATCGCGGCCACCAAGCCGCGACCGCGGCGTTGTGTCTTTCTCACTTATTTCCTCCTCGAGAGCGGGTTGGGGTACTACTTGCATGCATTCCTTCATCGTGCACTTTCTTTCCAGTTCGGCTTCCGATTGCCTCTCTTGAAAGATCTAAAGCGCTTTTAGTTGCGCTCCAGTTTCTCTGCGCTAATGCAACGCAGAGACAATCAACCACTGTTAGTTGAGCAATGCGACTGGCGGTCGCTCCGCTTCGGAAAGTGGTTTCCCGAGCAGATGTATAGAGAACAAGATCAGCAATAGCAGTAGATGGACTGCGTAGCGTATTTGTGATGAGAATAATTTTTACGCCTCTTGCTTTGAATTCGGTCATGACGTCAACTACATCAACAGTGGTGCCACTATGGCTAATGGCAACGAGAACATCGCCTTTGCCAAGTAGAGCAATGGAAGTAAGAGCCATGTGTGCATCTTTCCAGGCAACAGAATTCTTGCCGAGGCGATTAAGTTTTAGTTGTAAATCCATAGCTACGTAGGCTCCTGAAGCAACACCGAAAACACCAACAATTTTTGCTTTTTCCCAAGCATCGATTGTCGCGGTAAAACTTGCAACATCAAGTCTTTCGGCAGTTGATTGAATGGCACGTGCGTCGGCTTGTGCGATCTTGCGAATAACATCTGCAGCGGAATCATTGACAGTAATTCCGCCGTCGAGCTCGGAGGTTTCAATTCCAGTGTGCGCCAAGCGACTTAACTCACTCACGAGCGCCATACGAAACTCTGGATAGCCCTTAAATCCCACAGCTTTGCTAAATCTCACGACTGATGCGACAGAGGTAGAACTCGCGAGTGCAAGTTGTGAGATATTCATCGTGGCCACAAGTTCGGGATTATCAAGAACGGTGTGCGCTATAGCGGCTTCACTTGCGTGGAAAGATGGAAAAGAGTTGCCAATTTCACCCAGGAGGTCTCGATAGTTTTTACCGACAACTTGTAGGGCAGGGGGCTTCTTTGCCATTGCCGGCTCCTTTGATGGTGAAAAAATCCTTCAGACAAATCTCTTGTAGGCGAAAATTATTGCCAAACTGGCGGTATCCGTCAACCCTTTTTGAGGATGATTTATCGATGCAGACTCTGGTGAAATGAGCGCAAAATTGGGCGCCACAGCTCCTCCGTTGGCCTAGGCGCTCCCTCCACATGGAGGCGGTTGGTGAGCAGAGTTGCTACCGCCTTATGTCGAGATGAGATCCCAAGAACGGTCCCGGGGAATCCTGTATGTCCATAGAACCTATCTGCGCACCCTTCGAAGGTATCAACCCAACTGCGAAAACCAAGATGAGCGTCCGCATCAGCTCCGCTCCTTGTGAAGATTTCAAATTGAGGATGTCGCTCGATTCTTTCGCCAAAATCTAAAAGATCCTCTGCGGTGGAGAACAGGCCAGCATGTCCAGAAACTGAGCCCATGAGATGAAAGGAGTTGCCATCATTAACTTCGCCACTGAGTACGTGGGTGCGCCACTGATTGAAGTCCTCGACTTTTTCTGGAACAGGATAGGGCGCATGGGATCCCACCATTTCCCTTTCCAACCGATCACCTCGGGAAGTCGCTGCAACATCACTTTTATCATCTGGCGCGCCAAACTTAGTATGTGCGAACTCCAAACTTTCCAAACCAGTTCCCAAGATTCTTGCCACAACGTTACCTAAAGTTATGAAGCCAAGATCCGAGTAGTGCCTGTTCTGATTCACGGGATAACGCAATGGCAATCTCGCGATGTAATCAACAACTTCACTTGGATCCTGCAAAGAAATATAGAGCGGACGCCACTCCCACAATCCCCCACGATGTTGAAGAAGTTCTCGGATCGTGATTTCAGATTTCTCAGATATGTTCCACTGTGAGATATATTTAGAAATTTTATCTTCTAGAGATATCTTCTTCTCGTGTACTAAATCCATAAGAGCCGAGGTTGTAATTATAATCTTTGTCAACGAGCCAAGATCAAATGAAGTCTCGTTAGTCATAAGTAATGGCGAAGCTAGATCTAGGCTGGAACGATTTCCGATTGATGTGGTACTTCGTCTGCCTTCATGAGAGCTCGCAAAAACTAATCCAGGAATTCCGGACTCAATGAGAGATGTCAATTCACTATTCATAAAAGCCACACTCTCCCATCTGAGTATTTAATCGTGCTTTCCTTAGCCCACCAAGCCGCATCGAGGTCATGCACAAGAGTGGGTGCAAGGGCTCCAGCAAGAATCGAAGCCACGGTAACCCCGCGGTCACCTTCCATCATTGAGCCAATCGAGATTCCCATTCCGGCTTGTTCTGCTCGTTGAGCGATCTCCAATAGCGGGGTAATACCACCGCTTTTTAGCACTTTAAGATTGACGAGATCAGCGCTTCCCAGGTCAATCAATTCGTTCATGTCTCCCATTGTGAAACATGATTCATCTGCCATGATTTTCGTGTCGGAAGCCTTAGAAATTATCGCTAACCCTCTTTTATTTGCCGAAATTATGGGTTGCTCCAGATATTCAATATTCAGGTCACTGCTACTTTGCAAGAATTCTATGGAATGCTCCACGCTCCATGCTTGGTTTGCATCTACTCGCAATCCGCTGTCATTGCCAATAAGTGAGCGTATAAGAAGCAACTTCTCTAACGAGAGAGTGAGGTCCTCCATTCCTAACTTCACTTTATAACTGGAAAAACCTTCTGCCAAGCGGATGGAAACAAGTGATTCAATTTCCGACAAGGACGCAATCGGGACAGTTACATCGGTGGCAACGCTTTCCACCTTGCACCCCAAGAGCGTATTCATTGAAACTTCGGCCAATTGCGCTTCAAGGTCATACAGGGCTAGATCAACTGCAGCCTTGGCACTCGCGACAACATCAAGTGGGCTAATTGCCGAGTTCCAGGTGGCACGAGCGCTATGAAATTCGGTTCCGATAAGCGCCATCGGAATTTCCTTCGCGAGTGCATTTTGTATCGCAACGTTGGTATCTCCAGTGATGGCGGGAGTTTCAACACTTTCTCCCCACGCTTGAATGCCATCATCTGTTTCGATGCAATATGCAATGACCTCGAGTTCGCTCACACTTCGAAGAGCTGTCGAGAATGTATTTCTCAAAGGACGCGGGCTTACACGTGAGAAGGCGTTAACGATTCGTGTCATAGAGTTGCACCCGTGGAAATCATTATTCGCAACGGGATAGCAACTGATCTAGATGCCGTCGTCGCAACCTTTCGTGCCTGCTGGCTTACCTCGTATCGAGATTTGCTACCAGAGGATGTTCGCGATGCAATGACACTAGATGCAGCGCATGCTCTTTGGATATCTGCACTCGGACCACATCCTGAACGAGAAACCTTGGTGGCAGTTGTAGAGCACTCCGTAGTGGGAGTTGCACGCATCGGCCAAGATATCCAGGATCCCCTTCGTGGACATTTGTTTTCACTATATGTCCATCCTGACCTTGCTGGCAGAGGAATTGGGAAATCATTGCTCAAGAATGCAATTGAACGATTGCATGTCAAAGGTTTTTCGGAAATAACGCTCTGGGTCTTCAAGAGCAACTCCAGCGCACTCGGGCTATACGAAAAAGAAGGTTTTGCTGTAACGGGAATTGAGCGCATTGATGAACGCTGGAAGATTCCAGAGATCCAGATGCTGCAAACATCGAAGGGTTAAAGAACTCTTACACGTATTGGTTTGACGGTACTTGGTTGCGGTAATCGCAGAGGATCTTTCCCGGGGGTGAGTGATCCAAGGATGCGCTCACCGCGAGCGCCAGTACAACTTGGCACTTGACCCGCTAAGCCGTGCATGGATAGAAATCCAATCAAGGCAAAGGTGAGACCTTCTTTTGCCCGAGGATCAATACCTAACTCCACCATCGAGAGCACTGCGCAGGAACCTAAACGTTCCTGTAAGCGCGCCATCATCACTGGATTGGCGGAACCACCTCCAGCTATGTACAACTTTGCTAAATGGTATTTCTCAACTTCACGGGCAACCGTTTCGACAGTCAGTTCTAAAAGAGTCGCCATGACATTTTCAATATTCCACGTAGGCACTTGCCCGATCTTCTCGATCAAATATGGAAGGTGGAATAGCTCTTTACCAGTGGATTTCGGTGCCGGTAGCGAGTAATACGGTTCATCAAGAAACTCAGCAAGTAGCGCGAGATCCACTGTGCCAGAGGCAGCGATCTTGCCGCCCTCATCGTAGGATTTTTCACCTTTGCTGTAAGCAGAAATTGCCGAATCCAATAACCCATTTGCAGGTCCAATGTCATATGCCAATGGAGCAAGGTTGGCGCCAGCAATGGTGATATTTGAAATTCCGCCTAGATTGAGCGCACCTTCTGGGTTTTCAGAGTGTCCTAATAGAAGTTGATCCAGCAAACTCACGAGAGGTGCTCCATGACCACCGGCAGCTACATCGCGGGATCGAACATTGGAGAGCACAGGTACACCTGTCTCTTCAGCGATCCACGAAACCTCTCCCAATTGCAAGGTGCCTTGGGCTTTGTGATCTGCATCGATCCAATGAAAGAGAGTTTGACCGTGGGAAACAATAAGGTCCGGTTGGAAATCGAAATCAGTGATCGCCTTTTGAGCAGCTTGAGAAAATGCTTGCCCAATGTGAGTATCCAGAACGCAGACGCGCTCCATCGTTACCGGACGGGGAGGCATTGAATCAGCAATCATGTCATGTAATTCGGGTGTGTACTCAAGTGAGGTGAATCCATGCTGAACTACCTCGATGACATCATCTACTTGCGTAAATTCGCAACAAGCAACATCGATGCCATCATATGAAGTACCAGAAATCATGCCAATTATTTTCATCGCTCTACCTCCGTACATGCCACTAAATGATTGGGTGAAATCTCAATAAGTTCAGGACCCGTCACCATGCAAGACGCTACCGCCTTCGGGCAACGTACATGGAAAGAGCAACCGGTGGGAAGATGTGCAGGATCTGGAACTTCGCCTTTGAGTGTTTTCGAAAGTGTCTCAGGGTTGCCGATGATGCTGTGATCTGGCATTGCTGCAATAAGAGCTTGCGTATACGGATGTTGAGGGCGATCAATAATCTGCTCCCATGTACCAAACTCTACAATTTTTCCAAGGTACATCACCGCGATGACATCGCTGATATAGCGGATCATCGCTAAATCATGGCTAATGAAGATATATGTTAAGCCAAATTTTTCACGAAGGTCAATAAGTAAGTTCATTACTTCGGCACGGACTGATACATCCAAGGCTGAAACTGGTTCATCTAAAATAAGAAGTTGTGGTTCGGCAGCTAATGCACGCGCAATACTGACACGTTGCCTCTGTCCGCCCGAGAGTTGATGTGGATAGCGATGTTTTAAATCATCCGCTAAACCAACAATCGTGAGGAGCTCTGTTACGCGAGCATCGATGGCCTTTGCTGGAACTAGTTTGTGCACTTCCAAAATTTCGGAAATGGACTCACCTATCTTCTGCCGTGGATTGAGAGATGAGTACGGATCCTGAAAAACCAATTGGACCACGGAGCGACGAGCTCGAAAGAGATTTCTCGCCTTATCTGTCATCGCCTGATCAGACCACGAGATATCCCCCGATGTCGTGCGCTCCAGCCCTGAAATAAGACGAGCCAGTGTGGACTTTCCGCAGCCACTTTCGCCAACGATGCCGAGAGTTTGCCCTTTCTCGACGGTGACAGATATCCCGTTGAGGGCATTAATCAGACTTCCCGTTGCTTGAATCTTGTATTGCTTTCGAACATCAGCGATCTTGAGGCTCATCGCGCCCTCCCAACGGGGTGAAAGCAGGAAACACTCTTTTCGAGAGTTCCCACTAGATGAGGCGCTTGGCTCCTACATTCTTGCGTTGCGAAAGAACAGCGTGGTGCAAAAGCACATGTATTACCGACTAGCCAAGGTTTCTCAGGAACCCCAGCGATCGATGTCAATCTCTTTCGCGTTTTATCCGTCGTGGTGGGAAGAGAAGAGAGAAGCCCCGAAGTATATGGGTGCTGCGGATTGGTAAAGATTTCTTTAACACTTCCCGATTCTACAATTCTGCCTGCGTACATAACGACGAGACGATCAACTAGGTTGGCAACAACACCTAAATCGTGAGTGATCCAGAGCATCGACATGTTCCGCTTCTGTCGCTCCTCGGCGACGAGAGCAAGTATTTGCTGCTGGATGGTGACGTCGAGTGCCGTTGTTGGCTCATCGGCAATAAGCAACTTCGGAGAAAGAATCAGTGCCATCGCGATCATAACCCGCTGGCGCATGCCACCAGAGAATTCGTGCGGGTAACTTTCCATTGCACGATTTACATCTGGAATTCCTACTTCTTCAAGTGCTTGACGTACTCGATCGAGTGAGTTCTCGTTGAGCTCTTCGTGAGATTCAATGACTTCCAAAAGTTGCTTTCCAATTTTCATAACGGGGTTAAGCGCCGTCATTGGATCTTGATACACCATCGAGATATCTAGTCCTCGCAATTTGCGCAGAGACTCTTGATCCATTGAGAGCAAATTGTTTCCGTCAAAATCTATAGTTCCTGCCGAAACTTCGACACCCCGAGGCAATAAGCCCAGAACCGAAAGGGCTGAAAGGGTTTTACCGGATCCGCTCTCACCAACAACGCCGACAGCTTCTCCTGCGTGAATTTCAAAACTCACATCGTTGACCAGTATTCG
Source organism: uncultured Actinomycetes bacterium (assembly GCA_903834145.1). GTDB lineage: Bacteria > Actinomycetota > Actinomycetes > Nanopelagicales > Nanopelagicaceae > QYPT01. Next base: position 37,599 of record CAILHY010000014.1, on the reverse strand, counting down.
GGGATCTTGCACAGTAGAAATGGATAGATCCCTTACGGAAAGAAGAGGTTGACTCATGAACTTCTCCTTGCAGGATCGAGCGCATCGCGCAGTCCATCGCCCACCAGATTGAGACCAACAACTACGATCGTGATGAAAAGTGATGGGAATACAAGAGTCCACCAAGCAAAGGCCGCCAATGGCTGTGCATCAGAAACCATGAGCCCCAGTGATGCATTTGGTGGTTGGGTTCCGAGGCCAAGAAAGCTCAATCCAGATTCAGTCAAAATCGCCCACGACAACGAAAGGGCTATCTGCACAACAATCGGAGCAAACACGTTTGGCAAAATGTGCTTGATTAAAATCCGCGGGGATGAAAACCCAAGTATTCGAGAAACTTTTATGTAATCCATTTCTTTCACGCTCAATACTGGTCCACGCGCCACTCGAATAAATATAGGCGTGTAAACAATGGCGATGGCAAGAGAAGTTTCATACCAAGCGTTTCCAAGACTGGCCACGATCGCAAGGGCCAGCAAGATTGCCGGGAATGCGAAGAAGACATCGCTAACGCGAGTGATAACCATGTCAAACCATTTGCCCAGGTATCCACCCAGGATTCCTAGCGTGATTCCAACGATGGCGGCGAGTGAGACCGCAGTAATTGAAACGGTGAGAGATCGACGCATACCATCGAGGGTTCTGGAAAAGACATCTCTTCCGAAATCGTCAGTGCCAAACCAGAACTTGCTTGAAGGTGCATGTAGCAAGTTATCTACATTTTGGTCGAGCGGGTTGTGGGGGAGCCATCCCATGGCGGCACAAATAGAAACGACGATCATAAAAAGCAATAGAACTGCCCCGACTATTCCACTGGTGCTTTGTAGGTAATAGTGGATTGCGCCCCGTTGACTGACTTCCTTTTTCTTGGCCATTATTTGATCCGCGGATCTACTCGTCGATACACCAAATCGGTCAATATATTGATCGTCACGAACATAATGGCAAAGACCATGACGCTACTTTGCACCGTTGCATATTCTCTCCGGGTGATCGCTTCGAGCACTTGTCGACCCATGCCTGGCATGGCAAAGATCTTTTCCACAATAACTGCACCGCCAAGCAAATACCCAAATTGAATTCCGGTCATAGTCACAATCGGAATTAATGAGTTGCGCAGAACATGTTTGAATTGAACTTTGCGAGCAGGCACACCTTTACCTAAGGCTGTGCGCACGAAATCTTTATCAATAGTCTCTAAGAGCGCTGATCTGGTCGTGCGCATTACGGGGGCAGCCACTGCGATGCCAAGGACGAGTCCAGGAAACATCATCTGCTGGAAATTCATCCAAGGATCTTTCCATGGAGCCATATATTCAAGACTGTTGGGAAAATAGTGAAATTTATTGGCCATGATCGTAACGATGGCAGTACTTAATACGAAGCCGGGAATTGCCAGAGCGAGAAGGCCGAATAATTGCCCTCCGAAGTCGCGGAAACTACCGGGTTTGCGCGCACTAAACATTCCGATCGCGATGCCCATGATGACACCTAATATCGTTCCAATAAAGGCTAGCTCGATAGTAACGGGCAAGGCCACTTTTGTAAGAGCAAAAACAGAACGTCCCGTTGCATAGGAGTAACCAAAATTTCCGCTGAGAAAACTACTAATCCATGAAAAATATTGCATGATCATGGGTTGATCTATTCCATAATAATGACGCAATTCTGCGATCTGCTGAGGATTCAGTGCCCCTGTTTCAATTCCAAATGCTCCGGTAATGGTGTTACCCGGAATAACGCGAAGTACCAGAAAGACAAAGATAGAAATTCCAAAAAGAGTTGTGATGGCACTTGCAATGCGAATGAACGTTGAGGAGAAGAACAATCGCCGCAGTGTGCTTATACCCTGCATTGCGATGAGCCTCCTGGTTAGTTGTTTAAAAGGACGAGAAATGAAGAGTGGTGGTGCGCAGGCTTTAACCCACGCACCACCACAGTTCAATTAGTTCATGTCCACCTTACGAAGTTCAAGAAGTGAACCTGTAGCGAGTGGGATGAAGCCAGTTACATTCTTAGCGGTGACGCGATACTCAAGTGGCGCAAATAGCCAGACCCACGCGGCGTTGTTCTCAAGTTCTGCTGAGATTGCCTTGTAGATGGCTGTGCGCTGTGTAACGCTTCCAGATGACTTACCCTGGATGAATAGTGAATCAAGAGTTGCAGATGAATATCCAGCAACCTTGTTCAAGTTACCTGTTGATGTGAAGTAACGGGTGTACATCGTATCTGGATCAATTTTTCCACCGTTGTTTGCAATTGCAGTACCGAAGTCTGCAGCCAACCAACGTGAAACATAAGTTGAATCATCAACGACATCAAGTTCCATAGTGATTCCAGCCTTGGCCAACTGTGACTTCAAGCTCTGGCCAATGCCAGCGATTGTTGCTTGTTGGGTTGGTGCAACCATGGTCTTGATTGTTAATCCGTTTGGATATCCACCAGCAGTGAGATACGCCTTAGCCTTCGCAATATCTGCTTCTGGACATGGGCGAGCCTTTGGATCGGACTTGTATGCAGGGCTTGTGATTGGTCCAATAACGGATCCATCTCCGGAGGCTGCAGTCTTAATAACTTCTGCACGACTGATTGCACACTGAAGCGCCAAACGGACGTTGAGGTTATTAAACGGTGCTTGACGAGCGTTGATTTGAAGTGCCATGTAAGCAAGGCCAGGGGTCTTGTACATGGTCAAGTTTGAACCAACTTGCTTTGCAACGAGTGGTGAAGTGATAACAGCAAACTGAACTGTTCCTGCATTGAGTGCTGAAAGAATTGAAGCTTCAGTTGGGATAACGCGGAATGTCACGCTATCTAACTTTGGAGCCCCGCCCCAGTATGTTGGGTTCTTGATCAACTTGACTGATTGACCAGCATCCCAAGAAACGTACTTGAATGGGCCGGTTCCGTTGACAGTCTTTCCAATGTTTCCAGCTGCAATATCTTTCTTGGAAAGCATTGCCATGTTCACACCATCAAGTGCGGCGAGAATTGGAACGTTTGGAATGGTCAAGTTGAGAGTGACATCAAGTCCAGATGCAGTGATCGATTTGATCGTTGCAATGTTTGCACGAGCCGCGGCCTTGCTAGCAGGATCAAGAATGCGCTCGAGTGATGCCTTTACATCCTGTGCATCAAATGGTGTTCCGTCTTGGAACTTGACGCCCTTGCGAAGGTGCAAGCGCAACTGCGTTCCTGTTGCGTTAAAGCCCCAAGAAGTTGCTAGACCTGGACGAATCTGAAGCTTTGGACCTACTTCAACAAGTGATCCGTAGACCAATCCAAGGGCGCGAACCGTTGAGAAACTTGTTGCGCCTTGTGGATCGAGCTTGTCGATATCAAGAGTGATACCAACAACGAGATCCTTGCTTGCTGCCTGGGCAGGTGCCACGAGCACCACGCCTGCAACCAGTGCGGTGGCAACGCCAACGACTGCGAGTTTCTTTCTTAACTTCACTTAATTTCCCCTTTCAAGGATGAAACCATGGAGGACACAATGCCATGAAAAAAAACTTCATCGATTGACACCGACTGTGTAAATCATCGCCTTAAACGTAGCGAAGGTCAAGCCGATTTCGGTCACGAAGTTGTTACAAATGAGTGAATAACGCCTATTCGGTGGCAAGGGCTTGGCGTACGCGATTAGATGCGCCCTGAAGTCGATCTTTCGCCGCAGGTGCATCCAGGCTTAATAGGAGCATCAAAATGGCGACTTTCACTTCATTCCCAGAATCCAGGAGAGCTTTCTTCGCCTCAGATCGAGGTGCTCCTGTGGCCTTTTCAATAATCCGAATGGCTCGGTCTTGGAGTTTTTCATTGGTCACTTGTAAATCCACCATGAGATTTCCAAAAGTCTTTCCTAAGCGCACCATCGAGATTGTAGAAATCATATTCAGAACAAGTTTTTGAGCGGTGCCGGATTTCAAACGTGTAGATCCAGCAAGGAGTTCAGGGCCTGAATCAACTTCAATGGGGTGATCTACATTTTTCGACATTTCTGAATTGGGGTTACAAGTGAGACTTATTGTGAGCGCTCCAATTTTCTTAGCATAGGCAAGCGCGCCCATCACGTACGGGGTACGCCCACTCGCGGCGATTCCAACAACGCAATCTTTTTCCGACAATTTTGCTTGAGCTAATTCTTGCCCCCCTGCACCGAAATCATCTTCGGCGCCTTCAACTGCGTGCTTCATGGCTCGATCGCCACCAGCAATAAATGCCAGAACTTGCTCTTCGGTTACAGAAAATGTTGGTCCACATTCGGCAGCATCCAAAACACCAAGTCGACCTGATGTTCCTGCTCCAATATAGATAAGCCTTCCGCCTTGAATCATTCGTTCAACTATTGCCTCGATTGCAGATTCAATATTTGGAAGAACTCGTGCAACAGCTTTAGGAACTTCAGAATCGCTTTCATTCATTGCTTGCAAGAGTTCAGCTACAGACATGACATCAAGTAGATGAAATTTCGCATCTACTTGTTCAGTGCGCAATTGTCCTAAGGATGCGTCATCAGTGCCGTGTGTCATGAAAGCCTTTCGTTGTCAGGAAAGGATAAGGCGCAAACAGAGTTTTGGAAACTTTGGCCATACGTTCTAGGCTAAGTACATGTCGAGTTACCTGTTGGCAGGACTCGTTATCTTGCTCGCAAACGTGATGCCAGCATTTGCTCCACCCACATGGTCAATCCTCGTCTATTTTGTATTCAGAGAGCATATGAATCCTGCTCTTCTGGTTCTCATTGGGGTCACGTGCGCCACATTGGGAAGAGGTGGCCTTGCCCTTGCCTTTCGCAAAATTTCACCCATGCTCCCACGGGGATATGTGGCAAACCTTGAACGTTTAGGAAGTCGAGTAAATACTGATTCGCGCAGCGCACGCGGACTTCTCTTGCTGTTCTTTGTCTCCCCAATTACCTCGGCGCAATTATTTGAAGCGGCAGGCATTATTAAACAAGTGGCGCTAAAACCACTGCTATTTGTTTTCGCTCTTGGCCGAATCCTGAGTTACTCGTTTTACGTTTCAGGTGCACGAGCACTCAGTTCGACATCTCTAGGAGCGCTGATTTCTCGAGAGATGACTTCACCGCAAGCCATTGCGCTGCAAGTGACTTTTATCGTCGGGCTTGTGGCCCTAGGAAATGTGAAATGGAAGGCGCAAACTTAAGCAGTTGGCGCCTCAGTCAGATCTCCAGGCGTGTCAGGCATAAGCGCTTTCGGTGAACCTGCGAAAGTAAATTTCGCTTCAGCGCCTTCTCCTTCAACATCGACAACAATGATCTCGCCAGCCTTGAGTTCTCCAAAGAGAATCTTTTCAGAGAGAGCATCTTCGATTTCGCGTTGGATTGTGCGGCGAAGTGGCCGCGCACCCATCAATGGGTCATAGCCACGCGTTGCGAGTAACTCCTTGGCTGCAGGCGTTAACTCGATGCCCATATCTTTAGCCTTCAAGCGATCATCAAGATTCGTGATCATCAAATCTACGATCTGGATAATCTCTGGCTTGGTCAATTGATGGAAGACGATGATGTCATCGATACGGTTGAGGAACTCAGGGCGGAAATGAGTTTTGAGTTCATCTCCAACTTTGCCCTTCATGCGCTCGTAATTGCTGAGCTCGTCTTCAGAGTTCGCAAATCCAAGGCCCGCACCTTTGGAAATATCGCGAGTACCCAAGTTAGTCGTCATGATGATTACCGTGTTCTTAAAGTCAACGACGCGACCTTGAGAATCTGTTAAGCGGCCATCTTCAAGAACCTGAAGTAGGGAGTTGAAAATATCTGGATGTGCCTTTTCGATTTCATCAAAGAGCACAACAGAGAAAGGCTTACGACGTACCTTCTCGGTGAGTTGGCCACCTTCGTCGTAGCCGACATATCCGGGAGGTGCACCGAAAAGGCGTGATGCTGTGTGGCGCTCGGAGTATTCAGACATATCCAATTGAATAAGTGAATCCGCACTTCCAAATAGGAATGCTGCCAAAGTGCGTGAAAGTTCCGTCTTACCAACTCCAGATGGGCCAGCAAAAATAAAGGATCCGCCTGGGCGCTTAGGGTCTTTAAGCCCAGCACGCGTACGTCGAATTGCTTGAGAAAGCGCCTTGATTGCCTGATCTTGACCAATAACGCGGCGATGAAGTTCGTCTTCCATACGAAGCAAACGTGCGGTTTCTTCTTCAGTTAATTTAAAGACAGGGATACCTGTGGCAATAGAAAGTACTTCGGCGATGAGTTCTTCATCAACCTCAGTAACCATGTCGAGATCTCCCGCTTTCCAAGTTTTTTCACGATCTGCTTTTTCGAGCATTAAATTCTTTTCGGTGTCGCGAAGAGCCGCGGCCTTCTCGAAATCTTGACCGTCAATTGCAGATTCTTTTTCTTTACGAACCTCTGCAATCTTGTCATCGAATTCACGAAGCTCAGGAGGAGCAGTCATTCGGCGAATGCGCAAACGTGATCCAGCTTCATCAATGAGGTCGATTGCTTTATCCGGCAAGAAACGATCCGATACATATCGATCGGCAAGTGTTGCAGCTGATACAAGGGCCGCATCAGAAATCGAAACTCGGTGATGTGTCTCGTAACGATCGCGCAGGCCTTTGAGAATTTCAATGGTGTGTTCGAGTGAAGGTTCAGCAACTTGAATAGGTTGGAAGCGACGTTCTAATGCGGCATCCTTTTCTAGGTGCTTGCGATACTCATCAAGTGTTGTTGCACCAATAGTCTGGAGTTCACCACGTGCCAACATTGGCTTCAAGATGCTTGCAGCATCAATTGCACCTTCTGCGGCTCCTGCACCAACAAGGGTGTGAATTTCATCGATGAACAAAATGATGTCTCCGCGAGTACGAATTTCTTTAAGAACTTTCTTCAAGCGCTCTTCAAAATCTCCGCGGTAGCGACTTCCGGCAACGAGTGCGCCAAGGTCTAAGGAATATAACTGCTTGTCTTTAAGGGTTTCAGGAACATCGCCACGAACAATTGCTTGTGCCAAACCTTCAACAACTGCAGTTTTTCCAACGCCTGGTTCGCCAATAAGTACGGGGTTGTTCTTGGTGCGACGAGAGAGAACCTGCATGACGCGTTCGATCTCTTTTTCGCGACCGATGACAGGATCTAATTTACCTTCGCGTGCAGCTTGGGTCAGATTGCGACCAAATTGATCAAGAATGAGTGAAGTCGCTGGGGTACCTTCTGCTGGACCACCTGTTGTAACGGTCTCTTTCCCTTGATAGCCAGAAAGAAGTTGAATAACTTGCTGGCGTACTCGAGCAAGATCTGCTCCCAATTTCATTAATACCTGGGCAGCAACGCCTTCGCCTTCACGAATAAGTCCGAGCAAAATATGTTCAGTGCCGATGTAGTTATGTCCTAACTGCAACGCTTCGCGAAGGGAAAGTTCAAGAACTTTCTTGGCGCGCGGAGTAAAAGGAATATGTCCACTAGGGGCTTGCTGGCCTTGACCGATGATCTCTTCAACTTGCGAGCGCACCGCCTCAAGGGAGATACCCAAAGATTCGAGCGCCTTTGCTGCAACGCCTTCGCCCTCGTGGATCAAACCCAAAAGGATGTGCTCGGTGCCGATGTAGTTGTGGTTGAGCATGCGTGCTTCTTCTTGAGCCAGGACGACAACTCGGCGGGCTCGGTCTGTAAAGCGCTCAAACATCAGGACTCCTTCATGTAAAACTGGCTAGTTGCTAAGCCTAATGCCACGCAGGGTAGTGCTGCGAGGCGGGCTTATCCGTCACCTCTACAACCCAAGATATGGGCGATTTATGCCCCAATTACAGGCAGATCTAGCGGGGGTTTAGAGATATTTGAGCATCCGAGTGTTACCTAGAGTATTTGGCTTGACGCTCTCCAAATCCAGGAACTCAGCAATACCGGTGTCGTAGGAGTGGAGAAGTTGTTTGTATACATCTGGCTCCACCGGAGTTCCTTCGATTTCCTGGAAGCCATGACGACCGAAGAATTCCGTTTCAAAGGTAAGACAAAAAATCCGCGAGACACCAAGGTCTTTAGCCCGTTCAATAATCGCTTCCAGGAGTAAATGTCCAACGCCTTTACCACGCAGGTGCTCGGCCACTCCGACAGTGCGAACTTCTGCTAAATCCTCCCAGAGCACATGCAGTGCACCGCAACCAACAACCTCTTCATTTTCAATAGCCACGGTAAATTCCTGAACGCTTTCATACAAGGTAACGGTCTCCTTTGAAAGCAGGCGACGTTGCGGTGCATAGGTATCAATGATCTTTCGAATCCCCTTGATGTCTGTGGATTTTGCGGGACGTATCTCGATCATTTCTATTCACTCTCGGGCTTTACAAGTGGAAAGAGAATAGTTTCGCGAATTCCAAGGCCAGTGAGTGCCATAAGCAATCGATCGACTCCCATGCCAAGTCCGCCCATAGGTGGCATTCCAAATTCCATCGCCCGTAAGAAATCTTCATCGACGCTCATTGCTTCGAAATCACCCTTGGCACCAAGAGTTGCCTGCTCTACAAGTCGCTGACGTTGAATAACTGGATCGATAAGTTCTGAATAACCCGTGGCAAGTTCAAAACCATCAACGTAGAGATCCCACTTTTCAACAACTCCAGGAAGTTCGCGATGCCCTCGTACAAGGGGTGCGTTATCTACTGGGAATCCCATGACAAAGGTTGGTTCATTAAGTTTTCCAGAAATAACATGCTCGAAGATTTCTTCAGCCAATTTTCCTGTCACCCAATTAGGATCAATCTTGATTCCTAACTTCTCAGCAAGGCGTCTTAATTCTGCAATTGGAGTTAGAGCGGTGACATGTTCTCCGACTCCTTCAGAGATGGCGTCATACAAGGAAATCTCTTTCCAGGTACCTCCCAAATCGGATTCACGACCATCGTGATGCAGTGCAACATGAGAACCGAAAATTGCAGTTGCCGAATCTTGTACGAGTGCTCGCGCAACATCGGCAACGGTGCGCCAATCCCCATATGCTTCATAGCTTTCAATCATGGCAAATTCTGGTGAGTGGCTTGAGTCTGCGCCTTCATTGCGGAAATTTCGGTTTATTTCAAAGACACGTTCAATTCCACCAACAACGCAGCGTTTAAGAAAGAGCTCGGGGGCGATACGCATGAACAAATCCATGTCATAGGCATTGCTATACGTCTTAAATGGTCGAGCGGCCGCTCCACCATGTTGCACCTGCAACATAGGAGTTTCAACTTCAAGGTAATTTCTCGCGTGAAAAGTCTCGCGAAGTGAGCGCATTACCGCTGGCCTCATGCGCGCATTCGAACGCGCCTCAGGACGCACAATAAGGTCCACGTAACGCATGCGAACGCGGGTCTCCTCAGACATTGGTTTGTGATCATTCGGAAGTGGACGCAAAGATTTAGATGCCAACTGCCAAGCCGTTGCAAGAATGGAAAGTTCGCCACGCTTTGATGTGATGATTTCTCCAGTGACACTCACGATGTCACCGAGATCGATTTCACTCTTCCAGGAATCTAACGACTCTTCACCAACTTTATCCAATGAGAACATTGCTTGAAGTTCGGTGCCATCGCCTTCGCGTAAAGTAGCAAAACACAATTTGCCGGTATCGCGCTTGAAAATAATTCGACCAGTAACGCTCTCGATATCGCCCGTTGCAACATCAACTTCAAGCCCGACATAAGCAAGTCTGATATCGGCTAATGACTTTGTCCGTGCAACGCTCACGGGATAAGGCTCAACACCTTTTTCAATCAGGCTGGCCCGCTTTTCCCGACGAATACGTAGTTGCTCGGGTAGGTCATCTTCGATGCTTGGATTTTGAGTCATAGTGGGAGAACTCTACCTATTCAGGCGTTTCTCTCGTGAATTAGGCGAAGTCCAATCAGTGTGAGGTCAGGTTCGTGATGATTAATAGTTTCTGATATTCCCAGGACAAGGGGAGCAAGCCCACCAGTTGCAATGACGTTGGGCAATCCTGGGTATGTGAGGTTGAGTTCTCTACTGATCCGATGCACCAGTCCATCTACTTGTCCAGCAAATCCGTAGATTGTGCCCGATTGAAGAGCCTCAACGGTGTTCTTACCAATAACCGAGCGAGGAACAACAAGTTCTACTTTGCGCAATTGTGCTGCGCGGGCTGCCAGCGCATCAACGGAGATTTCAATACCTGGAGCCAGTGCACCACCGAGAAATTCACCTTTGGGTGAAACTACATCAAGATTTGTTGATGTACCGAAATCAACAACTATCGCCGAACCTTCTGGGTAGAGCGTATGGGCAGCCAAAGTATTAACTATCCGATCTGCACCAATTTCTTTTGGATTATCAACCAGAAGTGGAACTCCCGTTTTGATTCCTGGTTCAACTATTGTCACTTGGATATCTGGAAAATAATTCGTGATCATGGTGCGCAATTCGCGAAGCGTTGCCGGAACCGTAGAACAAACAGAGAGTCCGTCAACATCGTATCCAGCTACAAGGGCGCCAAATTGAAGCCATAGTTCATCAGCAGTATTACGTGGATCTGTTTTCACTCTCCACGAGCGCACTAAGTCTGCACCTGAAAAAACTCCGAGGACCGTGTTGGTATTTCCTACATCAATGGTTAATAACATTTAGATCTCCGCCTTAAGGTCGAGTCCGATGTCTAATACTGGCGCAGAATGTGAGAGGGCGCCAATGGCTATGTAATCAACCCCTGATGCCGCATATGCCTTCGCGTTTTCTAAAGAGATTCCGCCGGATGCTTCCAACTTGCAACGCCCCGCCACGATCTCAAAGGCCTGCCCACATTGCACCGGAGTCATATTGTCAAGCAAAACTAGATCTGGCTGATATTCCAGAATCTCGCTCAACTGCTGCAAGGTATCGACTTCGATTTCGATATCAATATTCGGAAAAGAGTTTCGGACCCGCTTGAAAGCTTCGGTGACACTTCCGGCCGCTTCAATGTGATTATCTTTGATCAAGGCGGATTCACTTAAAGACATTCGGTGATTTGTTCCTCCACCCATTCTGACTGCGTACTTTTCCAATTCTCGAAGTCCAGGAGTTGTTTTGCGCGTGTCGCGAATTTGAGTTGTAAAACCATCAACAGCGTCCACCCAGGTACGAGTAAGTGTTGCAATTCCGCTCAGGTGGCCAAGAAAATTGAGCGCTGTTCGTTCGGCCAAAAGAAGATTTCGAGTAAGCCCACTGGCGCGCAATATTTCCGTGCCCGCGCTAACGAAGTCTCCATCGTTGACCAACAGTTCGACTTCCAAAATTCCTAGAAAGGTGAGAGTCGCCCGAGCAACATCCAGCCCAGCTATTACTCCTTCTTTGCGAGCAACGAAATGGGCAACTGCACGCTGTGTTGCGTCAACAGTGGAAACAGAGGTGACATCTTCTCCACCTGCTAAATCTTCCGCTATTGCTCGCGCAATGAGATCGATCGTTGTTAGTGATACCGGATTCGTGCTCACGACTTATTCACTTCTTGGTATGTAGTGCTCCAATTCCCGGCTTTATCCATCTGTTGAAGGATGCGCTTGGACCATGAAGGCAGCTTCTCAGGAAAATCTTCGCGCCAATGTGAACCACGGGTTTCTTCACGTTGCAGCGCAGAACGAACGATTGCTTGTGCTAACTGAAAAAGGTTAGTTGTCTCCCATGCTTCAACACATGGGCCATCACTTCTGTGTTTTCTGATTTCCGAAAGATCTGTTTCCGTCTTCGACAGTGATTCGCGAGAGCGCAAAACGCCAGCACCGCGACTCATGGTTGCCTGAATTTGCTTTCGAATTTGCGGATCCAAAAGAAAAGTCGGTTCGTCAATAATTACTGGTTGAGTAAATTTTCTCTTGTTCAGCGCGATGTCAGCGGCAATGCGAGCGCTGAAGACTAATCCTTCGAGCAATGAATTCGAAGCTAGGCGGTTTGCTCCGTGAACCCCAGAACATGCGGTCTCACCACACGCATAAAGACCTTCAACACTCGTATGTCCATTGAGATCAACTCGAACTCCACCTGACGCGTAATGCGAAGCCGGTGCCACGGGAATTAACTTCGTCAAGGGATCTATTCCATGGGCCATGCATGAGGCATAAATCGTTGGAAAGCGTTCTGCAAAGCCTTCAATATGTCGAACGTCCAACCAAACATGCTGTGCACCAGTTTCGTTCATGTGACGCATGATTGCTTTGGCAACAACATCTCGAGGAGCTAATTCAGCAAGCTGATGCACACCCTGCATAAATCGAAGACCTTCGTCATCGACAAGGTAGGCACCTTCACCACGAACTGCCTCACTTATAAGTGGTTGCTGTCCTTGAGATCCTCCCCCCAACCACAAGACCGTTGGATGGAATTGAATGAATTCAACATCAGCCACATGTGCGCCAGCGCGAAGTGCTAAAGCAACTCCATCTCCTGTTGATACAGAAGGGTTTGTAGTTTGTGCAAAAACTTGGCCTAAGCCACCCGTTGCAAGAACAACAGCACGAGCCATCGCTTGACCTACTCCATCGCGCGTTCCTGCACCGATAACGTGCAAAGTAACGCCGCATACCGCGCCAGTGGCGTTCTTCAGGGCATCTAAAACGAGCGCGTTTTCAACAACTTCAATCTCTGGATCATTATGAACCGCAGCCAAGAGTGCTCGTGAAACTTCAGCGCCTGTGGCATCTCCACCAGCATGCAAAATGCGATTACGTAGATGTCCACCTTCACGAGTGAGCGCTATTTCTCCCGTTGATTCTTTATCAAAGACTGCACCACGTGCAATAAGTTTTCTGACCGCTGCAGGACCTTCTGTTACAAGCACTCTTACCGCTTCGATATCGCATAAATCAGCGCCGGCAACGAGTGTGTCCTTTTCGTGTTGGTCCGGAGTGTCACCAGGTCCAAGCGCTGCTGCAATTCCACCTTGTGCCCATTTTGTGGATCCTTCATCCACGCTTGCTTTTGTAACAAGCAATACAGAGAGACCGTAAGTTCGAATTTGTAGCGCCGTCGTTAAACCGGCAACACCAGAGCCCACAACAATCACATCGGCAGATGCAGTCCATCCAGGTTTAGGTGCTAGCAATTTCACGGCGAGTTCTCCTGCAGTGCAAAAAGAAGTTGATCTACGCGACCCTTACTAGGGATTTCTGCATCAGGATCGATCTCTAACCACGGTGCTAAAACAAATTCTCTTTCGTGTGCACGAGGATGTGGCAACACAACGGTGGGGTCATCACTTACTAAATCGCCGAAAGTGATGAGATCTAAATCAATGACACGTGGTCCCCATTGTTCAATTCGTACGCGGCCCATGCTTTTCTCTATTCCGTGCAGGAGACTTAATAATTCTCCTGGTGTGAGTTCGCTTTCAATGATACACGCGGCGTTTAGATAGTCTGGCTGTGGAGGTCCACCTACGGGTTTGGTCTGGTGGAAAGTAGAAACTGCCAGAACTTGCGTTGCCTCACGCAACAAGGCAACAGCAAGTTGCATTGCTGATGCAGGATCATCAAGGTTTGCTCCAAGTGCGACTACGGCCTTCATCGAGTGCGCTCAATCGAAACCGAAATATCTAGTACCTCGACACCCACTGGCGCCTGTGGTTTATGAACCGTCACGGTGACACCATCAATTAATAAAAAAGTATTAAGAATCTCTTGTGCGATGCTTCCAGCAAGTTTCTCAATGAGTTGAACGGGCACACCACAAATATGGCGCACTGCCAGATCGCAAATGGCTCCGTAATCAACGGTATCTACCAGCGCATCACTGTGCGAAGCTTGGGTGAGATTGGCTCGAAGCACTAGGTCTACATAGAACTCTTGACCATTCTTGGTCTCATGCTCAAATACACCGTGATACCCAAATCCGCGAATACCCGTGATTGTGATTGCGTCGCTCATGACATGAACCCCGCGATGGAAATAGCGTCTCTATGTGGCTTCACGCTGTGAACTCTAACTCCCCATATGCCTTTGTTGGCAATCAGCGCAGTCAGAGCGACTGTCGCTTCCTCGCGTTCATCAGGAGTTTGCGCATTGACGGCGCTTCCCAGAAATCGCTTTCTAGATGCCCCAATCAACACGGGATATCCGATTGCCTTTATTGCTTCTAGATCATTCAAGAGTGCCCAGTTGTGGTGAGCCTCTTTTGCAAAGCCCAATCCTGGATCAAGAATGAGATTCGATGAATGGATGCCAGCAGAAATTGCTTCCTCAACTCGTTGAGTGAGTTCGACAACAACTTCTTTCACGACATCCTGATACACCGCAAGAGAACCCATTTCTTGTGAATTTCCTCGAGAATGCATTGCGATGAAAGGGCAACCCAAAGCAGCAACTGATGAAAGCATCTGCGAATCTGCCAAGCCTGCGCTGACATCATTAACAATATGGGCGCCACGTTCTATCGCTTTGCGGGCAGTATCTGCCTGCTTGGTATCAATACTCATGATGACATTTGCTTTGCTTAACGCCTCAATGACAGGTAGTACACGAGATTGCTCTTCTTGCGCTGAAATTCTTTCGGCACCTGGTCTCGTTGATTCCCCACCAATATCAATGATGTCAACGCCTTCATCAATCATTGCAAAAGCGCGATTTACAGCCAGTTCAGTTGTGTTGAATCTTCCACCATCGGCGAATGAATCGGGAGTCACATTGAGAATTCCCATGACAATCATGCGATTTGTTGGTAGCCCAAGGATGCTCATCTGTATTTACCTTTTTGTAATAAGGCTGATCGCTTCGGCGCGAGTCGTAGAATCTCTCAATACTCCACGCACGGCACTAGTAATAGTTCGTGCTTCTGTTTTTCGGACACCTCTCATAGACATGCAAAGGTGCTCGCATTCGATGATGACAATTACTCCTGCAGGATTGAGAATTTCTACCAACGCATCGGCGATCTGCGAAGTCATGCGTTCTTGAACTTGGGGGCGACGTGCATAGAGATCGACGAGTCTGGCAATTTTCGAAAGTCCAGTAACGCGCCCCGATGGGATATATCCAACATGGGCAACTCCGTGGAAGGGAGTGAGGTGGTGTTCGCAATGAGAGAAAACATCGATGTCTCGAACAATCACTAACTCTTCATGGCCAATATCAAAAGTTGTCGTGAGAACATCTTCAGGAGATTGCCAAAGCCCAGCAAAGTTTTCTGCGAAAGCTCGAGCAACTCGCGCTGGTGTGTCGCGCAGACCATCACGATCGGGATCTTCTCCAATAGATAGGAGAAGTTCTTTAACCGCAGCTTCGGCGCGCGCTTGGTTAAATTCGCTCGTTGCGCGACCATCGCTGGGTCCCATCGAAATCGGCGAAATATCACTCACTAGGTTTTTTCACCTTTCGAGTTTTCTTAACGGGGGCATCTTCAACAGGTGCAAGAGCTGGTTGTGTTGGAATTGGTGGAACGATGGATGGAATTCGTGTGGGAGAACCAGTCCAGGCGGGTCGTTTATCCCAGGTCTTCACTTTCGCAAAGATCTCGGCAATCTCCTCTTTATTGAGTGTTTCGCGCTCGAGGAGCTGCAGAACCATTTCATCAAGGATGGTTCGATTCTGCTCCAGAATGTCGTAGGCCTCCTGATGCGCATTCTCAATCAATCTGCGGATTTCTGTATCGACAACTGCAGCAATACTTTCGGAGAAGTCACGAGTGTGTCCGTAGTCGCGACCCATGAATGGTTCAGATGCATCACTGCCCAATTTGATGGCGCCAATTGCTTCTGTCATTCCATATTGAGTGACCATCGCACGGGCAAGAGAAGTTGCCTTTTCAATGTCATTGCTTGCACCTGTTGAGGGATCGTGAAAAATCAGTTCCTCAGCTGCGCGTCCACCCAATGAGTACGCCAACTGATCCAACAATTGATTACGCGTGACGGAATACTTATCTTCATCCGGCAAGACCATTGTGTAACCCAGTGCACGTCCACGAGGCATGATCGTGATTTTGTGAACCGGATCCGTGTGTGGCATCGCGTGCGCAACGAGTGCATGTCCTGCTTCGTGATAGGCAGTAACGCGACGTTCTTCTTCGCTCATTAAACGACTCTTACGCTGTGGTCCTGCCATAACGCGGTCAATCGCTTCATCTAGTTCAGAGTTGCCAATAACTTTCTTTTCCTCGCGTGCGGTGAGCAGCGCTGCTTCATTCAAAACATTTGCCAAGTCAGCGCCAGTGAAACCCGGTGTCCGACGAGCATAAGCAAGAAGTTCAACATCTTTCGCAATCGGCTTACCTTTTGCATGCACTGCAAGAATGGCTTCGCGGCCTTTTAGATCTGGACGCTCCACCGGAATCTGACGATCAAATCGTCCTGGACGTAGAAGTGCAGGATCTAATACATCGGGACGGTTCGTTGCCGCTATCAAAATGACAGAGCCGTTACTTTCAAAACCATCCATTTCCACAAGGAGCGCGTTCAAGGTTTGCTCGCGCTCATCATGGCCACCACCTAGGCCAGCCCCGCGCTGGCGACCCACTGCATCAATTTCGTCAACGAAAACAATTGCAGGTGCATTCTCTTTCGCTTGATTAAAGAGGTCGCGAACGCGAGCGGCTCCAACACCAACAAACATTTCCACAAAGTCTGATCCGGAGATCGAATAGAAGGGAACATTCGCCTCTCCCGCAACGGCGCGGGCCAGAAGTGTCTTTCCCGTTCCTGGAGGGCCGTAGAGCAGCACTCCTTTAGGAATCTTCGCACCGAGCGCCACGTATTTAGGTGGGTTGGCAAGGAAGTCTTTAATTTCCATCAATTCTGCGACTGCTTCTTGTGCACCCGCTACATCGGCAAAGGTAGTTTTAGGAACATCGTTGCCTTGCAATTTTGCGCGGGATTTTCCAAATGAGAATGCACGATTTCCACCGTTTGCTTGACTCATCATTAAGAAAAAGAGGAAACCGATAATGAGTATTGGTCCGAAGGAAAAGAAAAGAGAGACTAGTAGCGACTGAGTTGCAACCTTGACTGTCCACGATCCCGGAGGTGGGTTACTTGTGAGCGCATCCACCAGGGTTGGCTCTTCACCTGTTATGTACGAAGCTTGAACTTTTGTTGAACCTTTGATGGCATTTCCCGATTTAAGGATTGCTTGAATTTTCTGGTCTTTATCGACCAAAACCACCGAATCAACTTGGCTCTTAGAAATGGCATCTAATATTTGTGACGTGCTCACCTGGGTGTACTGGTTACCCGCGCTAGAAATTTGTCCAAAGATTGTTACACCAATAATGGCAGCGAGAATCCAAAAGAGTGGTCCACGAAGAATTCGCTGATAACGAGTCAGGGGTTTCTTTGGCTTTATATTTTTGGAGATCTTTTTCTCATCCGCCATGATTTTTTGTGAACTCTTCTCTTAGGAGTAGATGTGCTTGGCCAGGACGCCAACAAATGGGAGGTTTCGATACTTTTCATTGAAATCTAATCCGTAACCGACAACAAAGTCAGATGGAATTTCAAAGCCAACATACTTCACTGGAACTTCAACTTTTGCAGCATCTGGTTTACGTAGCACTGCAAGTATTTCAACGCTCTTGGCTCCGCGCGATTCAAGGTTAGATTTCAGCCATGACAGAGTCAATCCTGAATCAACGATGTCTTCAACGATCAAGACTTCGCGTCCGGTAATGTCACGATCAAGATCTTTCAAGATACGTACAACACCACTTGATTTCGTACCAGAGCCGTAAGAAGAAACTGCCATCCAATCCATTTCAACATGGCGTTGCAGCGCGCGAGCTAAATCCGCCATCGCCATCACTGCACCTTTAAGCACACCTACTAATAAGAGATCGCGATCCGCGTAATCAGTATCAATACGCGCTGCTAATTCTTTAATTTTTGCCTGTAGGTCTTCTTCGTTGACGATAACGCGTTCTACGTCGTTACCAATAGCTGATAGATCCACGGTGCCTCGCTGCTCTCAAGTCGGGTCGGATGTTGGGGCTAAGAGCGAAAGTCTGCCTGATAATCGCTCAACCTTCACACCGCCGGGAAGGCTTGAGACGCCTTGGCCGTGCCAAGAAGTGACCAGCGCCTCAATTGCGCTCACATGATCGGCGCTAATCGAGCCTTGAGGGGCTCCCAGTGAGTAAATCGCCATGCGAAGTACCCTCGTTCGAACCGCCTTGGGAAGCGCACTTAAGTGAGAAATTTCTAAGGATGTTGGGTCTAACTGGGCAAATTCTCGAGATGCCCAGTCATCCAACGCATCGGCATCATCGCGAAGCAGATCGGCGCTACGTGCCAACGCCTGTGAAACTCCGGGTCCCAGTGAATCTTCAAGGATCGGCAAAAGCGTCCGACGCACACGAACTCGAAGATAGGCATCAATCTGGTTTTGTGGATCATTCCAAGGTGTAAGCCCAACTTCTTCGCAGGCTTGGATGGTTTCTTTGCGTGTGATCTCCAACAATGGCCGCGAATATGGTCCATTGCTTTTCGCCATCCCTGAAAGTGAGCGCGCCCCTGAACCCCGCGCCAATCCCAGAAGAACGCCTTCGGCTTGATCATTAAGAGTGTGGCCTAAGAAGATCTTCGCGGCGCCATATTTTCGAGCACACTGATCAAGAGCTCCATAGCGCGCACGACGAGCAGATGCTTCCATGCCATCAGTGACGTCAACATGTACCTGGACTATCTCGCGAGTATCAATTCCCATCTTGGTCAACTGTTGGAGAACTAATTGTGCTTGGTTCTGTGATCCCTCTTGCAGTTGGTGATCAATCGTCACACCAATTACTTGGATCGCTAGTTTCTTTGCCTCAATCGCAATCGCATAACTCATTGCCAACGAGTCGGCTCCACCCGAGCAGGCAACAATCACTTTTTCACCAGCGGAAGATTGCGTCAATTCATGTCTTACCGCGCTTCGGATTTTCACCATCGCGCTCGAGGCCATCATGGAGATAAGACTAGACCCGACCACCAAATGGCATAAGCCCGGCAACGCTATACATATTGGAGTAAATCAAACCCTTGCTCCGAGAATTTGCCTCCCACATCATCCCATTACCTGCATAAATTGTGATGTGGTGAATTGAACTAACTGTTCCGTTAAATGAATAGAAGAGAAGATCCCCAGGAACTAGGTCTGCAAATTTCACGTGCATAGTGGCTACGGAATACAAAGCTGCGTTGAGTCGATCCCAACCTGGGTAACCAAGGCCGGC
Source organism: uncultured Actinomycetes bacterium (assembly GCA_903834145.1). Taxonomy (GTDB): domain Bacteria; phylum Actinomycetota; class Actinomycetes; order Nanopelagicales; family Nanopelagicaceae; genus QYPT01. The sequence continues at coordinate 18,419 of CAILHY010000014.1, read as the reverse complement.
AGATTTGTATGCGGCGTAGACAAGTCCGGAGCAATCAAAGGAGTTTGGCCCTTGTGCGCCCCACACATATGGCTTGCGTGCAAGAACTTGTTTCTTCGCGTAAGCAACCGCTTTGAGTCGTTGTGCTTCGGTCGACCGAATTGTGGAGCGCCCCTTAAATCCTGTATCTGGCCACACCTTCTTTTGACCGGGGGTTTGAGCAGCCTGATTTGCGTTGGCTTCTTCCAATAGCGCGAGCTGACGTTGCTGCTCCAAAGTTGTACGGACCTTTTTAGCGCTGGCTAATTCCTTCATCAATTGATCTTGAACCTTTTGCAATTTACTGACTTCAACCTGTTGGGCAGCTTTTGCTGCATCGGCAATCTTCTTGGCGGCGGCAACTTTATCGGTGGCCACTTGTTGAGCCGCTTTTGCATCATCGGCTTGTTGTTTAGCTGCACGAGCTGCTACTTCAGCGGCTGTATACCGGTTAAGTGCCGTGGAATTTTGAGCACCGAGTGTTCCTAAGATTGAAAGTCGATCAGCAAGATCTTGTGGTCCATTCGAACTCAAAAGTGGTTCGATATCCGTGAGTCCCCCGCCCATGATGTAGGCGTTGGCCGCGAGTTTGCCGATAGTGCGATGTGCCGCTGCAACTGCATCCGCTGTTAATTTCGCATGCGCGGCGGCTGCAAGAGAAGCCAAAGTTGCAACATTCAATTCATTCTGCGCTCTTTGATAAAGCGCTCGTGCTGCGTCAGATTTTGAAGTCAAGGTTCGTAAAGTTTGATTTGCAGCGCTGAGAACTGCGGCAGCTTTATCGGCGGCGGACTTCTTCACTGCCTCCGCCTTTTTTGCTGCCTCAATTTGAGCAAGCGTTGGCTTGGGAGATTTGGCGTATGCCGGAGTTGAACTGCAGAGCAATCCTGCAACCATGGCAATAACAATCAAACGTGTGCGTCTCACTGGGGAACCTCCTGAGGGCATAATGCTAAATCATCTGGCTCACAATGAGCGGTAGATAAGCGCTAGATATAGATCGTGTCCCTAGTTGGCCACATCTCTACGCCTAAAGAGCACAGACACAACAACAACTCCCAGAACGAGATAAGCAGAAACGACCCACATTGCATGCAAGTAGGACGCGGTGATGTCGCCACCTGAGGAAATTGTTGTGATCAGTTGCCCTGGCATCCATCTTCCAGAATGTTTAACTGTCGCCGCAATAATATTTTCTACAATTAACAACCAGGCAACTCCCAGCGAAATTGCAGGGATCGGCGCGCGGAATATCAATCCAAGAATCATTCCGACGGTGCCATAAGCAATCACCGAGAGAAAGACGTTGATAAATGTATGAAGGAATGCAATGCGAGCATCACCTGTAGTCCATGCAGTAGTAATGACCTTTGCCTTACCTGAAAGACCAAATGCGAGGCTGATACTTACCACTGCTGAAATAATCACAGTAACCATTGCGAAAGAGACCATGGAAATAAATTTCCCAAGGAGCAATGTGAGTCTTTTAGGTTGACGTACTAGAAGATTGCGAAGAGTTCCGTGGGTATATTCCTGCGCTGTTTGAGAAGCAAAGATACATAAAGCTACAAGACCTAAAAGCCCGGCAGAAGTACTAAATCCCAAACTTAACCCATGAGGAAGTTCAAGAGTCTGTCGAGTAATTGTTCTGCCTTCGCGGCCATTTCCATTTCTGGAATCGATCAAGAGAAAGAGAACTGAAGTTACTAGCGCTGTTACTGCAGCAACGGCGCCCATCGTTCCCAAGAAAAGTGTTGGGCGACGAAGTTTGCGCCATTCAGCGAAAAATACGCGAATCATTCGGAGTCTCCTGTCATTTCAAAGAAAGTTTCCTCAAGGGATGGAAGCATCGGTGCAAGTTGCGATAACGTGATTCCTGCATCAAATGCCATCTTGTTGAGAATGGGTGCCCAATCTGTAGGGCCAAGAATGTGCGCGGCCCCGTCAATGATTGTTCCTTCGTGACCAGCATTGTGCGCGATCTCCAACAACTTAGTGAGATCTTGCGGGTCAGAACTCTTAGCAATAATTGTTGGTTGTTGACGAAGCAATAAATCTTGAGTCTTGCCAGCAAAGATCACTTCACCCTTGCGAAGCATCACTAAAGAATCGCTTATCATTTCAATTTCAGAAAGTAAGTGAGAGGAAACAAAAACCGTAGTTCCCTCATTAGCAAGGTCGCGAAGTAATTCGCGGATCTCTTGAATACCTGCAGGATCCAAACCGTTTGTCGGTTCATCAAGCATGAGTAGTTGTGGGTTGGGCAATAGCGCGGCGGCAATTCCTAAACGTTGCTTCATGCCTAGTGAATACGTTTTGTATTTGGAATCCCCTCGATCACCAAGGCCCACGCGTTCGAGCAATCCTTGAACCTGATCAGTTTCATAACCGCCCAAAGTTGCAAGCACTCGGAGATTTTCTGCACCTGATAGTGCAGGGTAAAAAGCAGGGCCTTCAATCATGGCGCCAACGCGATGTAGATAGCGCTCTGGATGATTGATCGGTTGGCCCAAAATCACGCCGGTGCCGCCCGTTGGTGTAATTAGCCCTAAAAGCATGCGCATAGTTGTGGTCTTGCCCGAGCCATTGGGACCTACGAATCCGCAGACCGTACCAAGTGGGACTTCGAAATTAGCGTGGGATACGGCTGGCCGGTCGCCGTAGATTTTGGTGAGGTCCTTGACCGAAATCGCCAGTTCTGGATTTGATTGAGTAGACATGCTCGCACCTTACACTTGCCACATGAGAAAACGCCCATGGGGCTATCAGCCGCAAAATGAACGTCCGGAGCCATCATGGGAAGTACACCCAGATACCCACGCAATCCGAACGGGACTCGCTCGATCAGGTTTTGGTGAGACTTCTGAAGCGCTTTATCTCAATAGCGGATTTACCTATTCCAGCGCGGAACAAGCCGAATCCTCTTTTGCTGAAGAGACTGACCATTTTCTCTACGGCCGTTTTGCTAACCCAACAATTTCTATGTTTGAACAACGCCTTGCAGCCATCGAAGGTGCAGAAATGTGCGTGGGTACAGGATCTGGAATGTCAGCGATGTTTGCCTCTGTTGCATGCATGGTCAGCGCAGGAGACCACATAGTTGCATCGGCCTCAATGTTTAGCTCTTGTTACGTTGTTTTAATGGAAATTCTTCCCAAGTGGGGAATCACGACAGAGCTCGTTCAAGGCAATGATCCTGAGGTCTGGGCCAAGGCTTTATCAAAACCAACCAAAGTGGTCTTTCTGGAAACACCGAGCAATCCAATGTTGGATGTCGTGGATATCCAAATGGTGAGCGATCTAGCGCATCAAGTTGGCGCCACTGTGATCATCGATAACGTTATGGCATCCCCCGTATTACAAAAGCCGCTACAACATGGCGCAGATGTGGTGATGTATTCAGCAACTAAACATATTGATGGTCAAGGTCGAGTCCTTGCTGGAGCAATCCTGGGAAGTGCTTCCTACATTAAAGAAAAACTCAATCCATTCATCCGCCACACAGGACCTTCCTTGAGTCCATTTAACGCATGGGTGCTCGTTAAATCCTTAGAGACAATGAGTATGCGCGTAGAACGTATGAATTCAAGCGCGCAACTAATTGCAGAATTCTTGGAAACTCGCCCTGAAATTAAGAGCGTTCGATATCCCGGCTTGAAATCTCATCCCGGCTACGCTGTTTCGCAAAAACAGATGGTGGGTGGTGGTTCCACCATAGGTATTGAATTTGCTGGAAAACAGGCAGATACCTTTGCTTTTATGAATGCCTTAAGCATTATTGATATCTCCAATAACTTAGGTGATAGCAAATCACTCATTACACATCCAGCTTCAAGTACCCATAGACGTTTGACGCCAGAAGTTCAGGCAGAGATGGGCATCACTGAATCCGTTTTGCGACTTTCAGTTGGATTGGAACATCCCGCCGATCTGCTCAGAGATATTGAACAAGCCCTCTAAATTACTAGTTGCGCCACTACTAAGAGCACCGAATATAAACTCAAATAGGTGATGGACCAATGGAAGATCTTTCCTGCAGTCTTCGCGTATGAGTCAGAGTTGTCGCGCAATTGCAATAGTTGATAAGCAAAAACCAAACCCAATGCGACCGTGATTATTAGCGCCCAAATAGGAAGCTTGGCGGTTTCAATCAGCACGATCGAAGAAATGATCATGGCGATAGTGTGGAACCACATCTCAACTCGCACACGTGCACGGGTTGCAACAACGGGCAACATGGGAACTCCCGCAGCTGCGTAATCATCTTTATATTTAATTGCCAGAGCCCAAAAATGTGGTGGAGTCCAAAAGAAGATAACTAAAAAGAATGCGAGCGCCGATACAGAAAGTGAATTAGTAATCGCTGCCCAACCGATAAACACAGGCATACATCCCGCGGCCCCGCCCCACACAATGTTCTGGGCAGTTCGACGCTTTAGCCCCATCGTGTAAACGACAACATAAAAGGCGATTGCAATAAAAGTTAAAAGTGTTGCCATGGGAGTTGTAAATAACCAGAAGATGACCAAAGAAAGAATCCCAATAAAACTTGCGAAAATAAATGCTTCCGGTGTGTTTAACACGCCAGTAACAAGTGGCCGTTTAGCGGTTCGTGCCATGAGTTGATCTAAATCTTTTTCGATCACCATATTGAAAGCATTCGCTGAACCTGCAGCAAGAGTTCCGCCACCGATTGCTGCAAGTGTTACTCCCCAACCGGGTAACCCTTTGTTAGCCAAGACCATTGCAGGTAACGTGGATATAAGTAAAAGCTCGACAACCCTCAATTTCATGAGATCGAGATATCCGCGGGCTTTTTCTTGCACGGGCACACGCGTGGGGATTGTCATTAGAGAAGATTACTCAGCAACGTACTACGGCGTTCCCAGGTTTCTCACAGAGATTGGGGTTAATTTTCACCTAACGAAAGGAAGAGACCATGACAACGAATACTCCAAAACCTGAGTGGTTTGAACTGGCAGATGCCGACAATGAGGGCGCATTTGCCCGTCGTAGCCGGATAACCCGCCGTGGACGCATCGTGGCATTCTCCCTTCCCGCCCTTCTTGTGGCAGGCGGATTCTTGTATTCCGGCGCCACCAGTGAAGGCACCGCTTTGGCCTCGGAAGTCAGCGCACCTGCAGTGAGCGCTCAAAGCACGACAAGCGCACCTTCAAACGCTTCTACAAAGGTGGTTGCCCCTGCTTCGTCAAAGACGATTTCTATTGCTCAACCTACAAACCGAGTAGCTAATTCTGAAGGCGAAGAGAACGACGACTAATGCAATCTCGTGGCACCTTACAAAACTTTAGGTGCTGCTAGTTTTCCCACTAATTGATCCAACGTTGTTCGCGCCTGATCTGTAGGAAGATTTCCTACTCGGATATGGTCTGCGATTCCCACGAACACATATTCATGCGTTCCGGATTCAACATAGCCAGCCAAACTCACCGTGCCATCAAGTGTGCCGGTTTTTGCATGCACTAGGCCCACGGCTTGCGGAGCTGTTGTGCGATAGCGATATTCCAGAGTTCCGGTAACCCCTGAAATTGGTAACCCTTCATAGAGGGAAGTAAATCGCGGATCATTTCTTATCTTCACAAGGAAGCTTCCAATTAAACGAGCATTGAGACGATTCTCTTTGGAATATCCACTTCCATCATGGATGTACATGCCAGTTGTTGCAACGCCAAGTGTGTCCAATGTTGCGCGAATTACCTGGTCAACGCCCACCTCATTCATTCCAAACCCTGCGGCGTTTGCTGCTGCGCGAGCAAGCCTTTCCGCCACTAAGTTGTCACTGTAGGTCAAAGCGAATTTCAACATGTCCGAAACTGTTGGAGAAAGCGTTGACGCAATTTCTGCTCCAGTATTCGAGTCAGCGGCCGCAGCTGGGATTTCCGCTATAGAAGCGTTGATTCCTTTGAGATGAAGGGCGGCCTGCATCACAAGAACATCTTGTGAATAAACCCCATGATATGAAATTGAAACAGCATGCGAAGTCGAGTTCCTCTGCAATTCGGAAATAGTTTTATTTACTAAATAGGAAATCCAAGCACGGTGATATTTCTGTGCATCCGAATAACTATTAGTCATCCACGGATCAAAATTGCCGGTGAGGATAAATGACGTTGCAGTCGCGCCTTGGGAGAGCTTTGTTGTATATCTCAGATCCGGGCTCAGATATTCAAGGGCCGCTGCTGCAGAAAACATTTTCAGAACCGAAGCGGGGCGCCTTAATGCATCCGCATCTTTCTCATAGACGACAGCCCCGGTAGATTCGTCGATGAGGAGAAGTGCGGGATTGGCCAACGTCGGTGACATCGAAATCTGAGCAAAATACTTAGGAATAGCTGCGCCTGAAAGAACGGTGGAGCCATCGGCAGGGCTAATAGTTGCTAATAGAACAAGCCCCGCTAAAGAGAACGCAGTCCACCTCTTCGTCAAGAACTACCTCCAGAAGATGGCGATGATGATATTGAAAGATGTAAGACCAACAAGTGCGAGCCACAGCGAATTCTTAATTTCTGATTTCTTGAAATTTCTGAATATCAGTACCAAGATCACCGCAAGAACGGCAAACTTCACGCCAACCCAACCGTTATTTAATACGGGCCACTTATCTGGATTCTGGGTATGCAACGGTGTTCGGATACCAACCATCACGAGCCCTGCAACTAAAGCGGTAAGTGCGCTGTGCAAGGCGCCGGGATGAATCTTCCGAGGGCTCTTCTTGAATTGCAACAGTAACAAAGCCAAGAGTCCTAGGACTGAAAGTATATGAATACCCAATAATGCCGAATTAACCCAACCCAGTGCAGTCATAGATTTCTCCCTAGTACAAGTGCGCAAATAGCGTTTCCGATGTATTCAGTTTAGAGTGCCCTTCATGCTTCCACCAGCAACCATAGGTCCTGGCGAATTCTTTCCTGTTGTCGGTGTTGGTCCTCATCCTGAGCCTTTTCCGAGTGATGCACACTTCGACCCTGAACTTCTTGCCAATGGTGATCGCAGAAATGTTTTGGATAAATACCGCTACTGGAGTGTCGAAGCAATTGTTGCCGACCTTAATACGAAGCGACATGGGTTGCAGATTGCCATTGAAAATTGGCAACACGACCTCAATATTGGCTCGATCGTGCGCACGGCTAACGCGTTCAATGTTTCTGGGGTCCATATTGTTGGAAAACGTGATTGGAATAAACGTGGAGCAATGGTGACAGATCGCTATCTCACTGTTGTGCATCATCCAACCGTTGAAGACCTCGCGTTATGGGCTAAGGAAAACAGCCTTCCATTAATAGGCATCGACAACGTTCCAGGATCATTGCGCTTAGAAGGCGCTCAATTGCCTGAAAAATGCGTACTCCTCTTTGGTCAAGAAGGCGCTGGAATGTCTGAGGAAGGAATAGCGGCGTGCTCGGTGATGTATGCCATCGATCAATATGGATCTACAAGATCAATGAACGCCTCAGCAGCTGGTGCAATTGCTATGTATCACTGGGCTCTGCAGCATCTGCCTCGGTAAGTAATTCTGAAACAGAAGCGAGTCTCCTCACAATTTCATCTGCTTCATCAATTCTGCCCAATGTGCGCATGACATTAGCCATCCGAGTTTCAACATCAATAATGAAATCAAAATCACGGGGATCTTCATCGGCAGATGTTTGAAGGACGCGATCAAGGGTCGCTAGGCCATCATCCAGTTTGCCCAACAAGATTTGAGCTTTGCCAAATTCCAAGAGAGCAAAGGTTTCACGAGAGTGATCATGTGCTGTTTCAAAAACATCCAGCGCTTTTCGCGCTGTCTCAAGCGCTAAATCGCCCTGGCCTAATTCAACTAAGCAACCTGCAATCTTCTGATCACAGCGGCCCACGTGAATTACTTCGCGATTCTTTTTATATAAAGCACGAGCCTCGCTAAAACTTGCGAGCGCGTCATCCCAATTCTTAACTTCGCGATATGCGCATCCGATGAGGTGTAAATCATTTGCAGCCCCGATTTCATCCCCATCGACTAAATGCTCTTGAGCGCACTCGCGCATTGTGTCAATCACCTTCTGATAATTTTTAGAGGAATACCACCATTCCCCGAGTGTGCAGGCGAGCTCTAGCGCAATAGGTGATTTGTTCGTACGCAAAATTTCAACAGCTTTGCTCATCGCATGAGCGGCTTCTTCCATGCGCTTGAGTTGGTTGAGGTTATATCCAATTGCAGAATAGGCCTGAGCAAGACCTTCACTGGGAGCGTTTGCCCCCAAATCAGAATAAATATCACAAGCAGTTTCGGCCAGCGCTAACGCTTCGTCATATTGACCACGCGCATAAATACGCGCACTGAGTTCGTAATAGGTACTGGCTCGTTCGGCGCCATCTACCTCAGGTATGCGATCCCAGAGCATCTCCTCGGTAATGAGCTCGTCCTGGCCTGCTTCGTCGTCTTCGCTCATTTCACCCCCATCACGCTTCGAACTCTATACTTAGAGCCAAGAGACGGTGAGCATAACGGGTATGAAAAAACTAGAAGGTTCACGCTGGAAAGTCCGCTTGGCTGCGAGAGTTCTCCTGCTTCTTGGGCTTGTAAACATTGCCTCCAGCGTTTCAAAACCCTTCCATCGTCGTCTGCATGTAATCGAGTCCGTGCTTCCTAAGGGCTGGCCAAATTTGGCGACAGCTGGCTCGATCATTGTTGGCGTCCTCTTAGTAGTTCTCTCTTTTGCCGTAGCCAGGCGCAACCACCTAGCTCATCTCATCACAGAAATCTTGCTCGTGATTAGCGCAGCCTTCGATATTCTCAAAGGGTTGTACTACGCCCCTGCAATTGCCGCTCTAGGGTTGGCAATTTTCCTCTTCGTTATTCGCAAAGAGTTCTACGCAAAACCAGTTCGAAAAGTCTTCACGCGTGCAGCAATCATTTTTGGGCAATTTGCTCTGATGAGTTTCACCATCGGATTGATACTCCTCTTTGCCCCAGATCGTCTCTTTAATGGTGAAGTTAGTTTGGTACACATGACGCAGACCGTTCTTCGTTCCTTGATTGGCCTCTCAGGTCCCGCATATTTTGTGAGTCACAAAGAGCAAGATGTCTTCGACTACGCAATGGCCGGTCTTGGATTATTGACAGTGATCTCACCGTTATTGGCGCTCTTGCAACCAAGCCCTCCTAAACCACATATGAGCGAAGAAGATGAATCGGCGCTTCGCGAACTCTTACTGGAGTTTGGCGAGCGCGATTCCGTGGGGTATTTCGCTCTCCGCGAAGATAAAAGCATCATCTGGTCGAGTACTCGCAAATCTGCAATCACCTACCGAGTTGTAGGAGGGTGCGCGCTCTCTAGCGGTGATCCAATCGGAAATCCAGATTCGTGGCCGCAGGTCATGCATGACTTCATGGAACTCTGCCAAAGAAATGGCTGGACGCCGGGTGCTGTTGGATGTAGCGAAGAGGCCGGTGAAATATGGGTACGCGAAACAAACATGGTCGCTTTAGAAATTGGCGATGAAGCCGTTGTAAACGTCAATGAATACGAGCTCGAGAATCCACGGTACCGAAATGTTCGACAATCTGTGCGAAGAATTCTCAAACAGGACTACACGACGCAGGTGTACAAGACAGCAGCAATGACTCCAGAAATGCGCGCTGAATTAACCCGTGATTCCAAGAAGTGGCGCGATGGAGCAACCGAGCGCGGTTTCATGATGGGGTTGGGAAGAATTGCTGAAGTAAATGAGCCTGATTTGGTGATCGTCACCGCATCAAAAGATGGTGAGTTGCGGGGCATTTTGCAATACGTTCCGTGGGGAGAGAAGGCGCTCTCATTGGATCTCATGCGCCGAGCACCTCATGCCGATTCAGGTATTAATGAGTTAATGATTGACGCAACCATTAACTATGCGCGCGAAAATGGAATTGAACAAGTATCGCTGAATTTTGCAACCTTTAGGTCCGCATTTGAACGTGGCGCCCAACTTGGTGCTGGTCCGATCATTAAATCCTGGCGAAGCATCTTGCTCTTTCTTTCTCGTTGGGTACAAATGGAATCTCTCTACCGATTTAATTCCAAGTTCCGCCCAGAATGGATTCCGCGCTACATCATCTTTAGAAAGAACTCTGATCTACCAAAGATCGGACTTGCAACTCTGCGGGCGGAAGCATTTATCGGCTCCCGCACAATAGAAACAAAGAAGACCACGACTCTGAACTAATCACAGTGGTGGTCTTCCTGAGAAAAATAAATAACTATGGCTTCTTTGTTGCCTTCGCTGTAGGGGCTTTCTTAATGAGGCTCTTCTTGATCAAATTCTTCTTTGGCTTAGAAGTTCCTTCTTCGCCTTGTCCAGAGGAGGATTCACTCATTTCGTGAGTTGCAGTGCCTTCTCCTGCTTTTGCCTTCTTAGTTGGCTTAGTTGGCTTAGCAATAGATGGCGCCGAGGTTGCAGCGACTGAAACAGATGTTCCTGCAATTACTAAACCTGTTGCAAGTGCAATGGCAGCGAGAGTCTTCTTCATGTGGGGCTCCTAGATATATACATGGTTTATACATGGTTGTTTTCGACAGAGGGGAATACTGGCAAAGTCAGGTGAGAGCCCCATGTGAAAGAGGCTTCGCAACCTGAGAATTAATTGAGAGTTTTAAGCAATCAAACCAACGCGTTTGCCTTGTGTTCGTGCAGGAACATCTGTGATTGCAGGACGCCAATTAGCTAGAGGGCCCTTGGTGAGACCTTTGAGGATCTCTAGGGTGACGAGTCGTGAATCGGTCTGGGTATCTTTTGAAATATTTGGGTGCCAAGGGCAAATATCGTCAATGACACAGGTCCAACCATTCGTGCCGATATCAATGATCCCCGCGCCCTTTGGGTTTGTGTAATACGTGGCCATTGTTGTGATCGCCTTGCCTCGGAAATTGATTTTCGAAACAGCAAGGGCTTCAACAGCCGGACCTGGTGCATACAGTGGTGAGTCAACTTCTCGGCCCACGATATTTTTCAATACGTTCGGATGTCTCTCGGTATTGAAAGGCCAACGATCAGGATGGGTGATGGTGTAATCGCCATCGACTCCCAGGCCTACATATTGGGATCCCAGTAACTTTGATTCTGGCTGATGAATCGGAGCGTTTCGCCATTCAGTCGTTGCCAACAACGGATCCAGACGCCCAGGATCTGACGTGGAGCCTCTCCACATAATCATCTCTCGGGTTTTTGCGTCATACCTCGGGCGGTTATAAATTGCGTTGCCGCCAAAAGAAACTAGATTGACGCCTCGATGTACAGCAGATTGCAGCGATGCACGCATTTGCGTTGTCCAATATTCTGCATGCCCACCAAGAATTATTGAACTTGTGTTATTGAGGGTTGATGCATCCTTATTGAGTTCAAGATCGGTGATGTAATTCATGTCAATGCCCAGTTGTTCAGCTAACTTCAAAATCGGGTATTCCATATATCTAAATTGGCCAGATCCATCTCCGTCATAAGGGCGATTGAAGGAAACAACATTGGCTTTAGTTAAACGGGTGCCATTGGGGCCCTTGTACAAGGAATATCCACCCCACTGGTTATAGGACTGCCATGTGAGAACGGAGGAGACAAGAGTTATTTCACTCTTTGCTTGTGGGTCAAGAATTGTTAATGGCACGAAAGAAGAATCTCCACCGCCATCATCAAGTCTCAATAAATACTGACCAGGCACCGTATTTGTTGAAACCTTGAAATCCCATGCAACAGGCCACGTGGTTGTCACCGTTGATTGTGGCGACGCTGATATTTGAGAAGTTGGAATTGCGGCGACGGGTTTGGTTGTTGCAGTTTCTACTAATCGTGCACCGGTGCCGCCGTAATAACCCATTCTGAAAACTCTTACCGTTACAGGGGCACCATTTCCGGTGATGTGTAATCCAATGCTCTCTCCACACGTTGCGCTGGAGGCATCTAGCCATCCTTCCACCGCTTTTACTCCCACAGCCTTAGCGAGGGTTTTGATCGGCGAAGTCTTCTTCTCTTTAGATCCGTAATCTCCGCTGTATTCCAATGGAATTCCTACCGACCATGAAGCATCACCAACTTTAAGATTTTCGCGTTTGACCCAACCTGTAGCGCGATCCCACCCGCAAGCTACTGAGGCCGCAGATTTGGCGCCAGCGTTTGCCGTTGGAATCGCTCCCATGGACAAAACAAGAGCGCAGCCCAATACAGCCACAAGCGGGGATCTAGATTTCAAAGACAACGGGTTGCTCCTCATTAATTATTACGCCTGTATTTCATAAGATTATGGAGGTTGCGCCCCCCGCGCCAATTGAGGGTGGGCGCTTTCGCTGTGAATACGCTCATATTTCAAGTGGACGGGTTGAAGATCACCCTTTACCCTTACTACTTGCAAACGATTTGCATCTAGGAAAAGTCGCTCTCCAGAAGGGGTTTTAAGATGAATATCCTCGTTAAAGAACCCCAGCGCATCCCATTGCGCGAGCGCCTGACCCCTGATGAATGGCGCAGGATCTACGCAATGTTTGGATTCATTCTTTTTCTCCATATTGCAGGTGCAGCACTCATGTTCGCTGCCACCAGTGGCCACTACAAACTCTCCGACGGCTCCCTCTTTGGTTGGGGTACCGCTGCCCTGGCCTACACATTGGGCATGCGTCACGCTTTTGACGCCGACCATATTTCTGCCATCGATAACACCACTCGCAAATTAATGAGTGAAGGAAAGCGCCCCTTGGCTGTTGGGTTCTTCTTCTCTCTTGGTCACTCATCGGTCGTGGCTACTCTTGCGATTTTGCTCAACTTTGGAATTAAAGCTCTAGGTGTACAACTCAAGGATCAAAATTCTTCACTGCACCATTACACGGGGCTGATTGGTACAACCGTGAGCGGAGCGTTCCTGATGTTGATTGCGATTCTCAACTTAGTAATTCTTATTTCAATTCTTCGAGTTTTCTTTGATATGCGAAAGGGAATGTATAACGAAGAAGAGTTGGAGAAGCATCTAAATTCGCGCGGATTACTTATGCGTTTCTTTGGTCCTATTGCCCGTCGTATTGATGCCAGTTGGAAGATGTATCCTCTCGGAATTCTCTTTGGGCTCGGATTTGATACGGCAACTGAGATCGGCCTATTGGTTCTAGCAGGTTCCTCAGTTATAGCTGGACTTCCTTGGTGGGCAATTCTTTCGCTGCCGTTTTTCTTCGCAGGTGGCATGAGTTTGCTTGACACCATCGATGGTTCATTTATGAACTTTGCATACGGTTGGGCATTTTCCAAGCCTGTACGCAAGGTTTACTACAACATCGTAATTACTGGATTATCTGTCTCTGTTGCGCTCTTTGTCGGAGGACTTGAAATCTTGCAAGTGATTGTGAAGCAACTCAACCTCACGGGTGGCCTCTGGGATTACGCGGGACGATTTAATCTCAACTCTGCCGGCTACATCATCGTTGGACTTTTTGCAGTTGTATGGATCGTTGCGCTAGCACTTTGGCGCTTTGGCAAAATCGAAGAGCGCTGGCATAACAAGGCACATGCATCGCAACTTACACGCGGAGAACAATCCGATCACGCAAAAGCTGGCATAGAATTAGGTCCCATTCGCGCAGCTTTTACTCTCGATTAAGTCCAAGCCTCCCCTGGCTTATTGCCGCACCCAGTAAAACGATTACGCCCCCTAAAGGTTCGTTCCAAGAAAGATTCTCACCCAAGAAAATTATTCCAACAATCACTGCAACAACAGGTGTCACATACGTTACCGAACTTGCAATGGCGCTTCCTGCAGCTGCCATGATCTGAAAATTCCAAATGTAGGCAAATCCCGTACCAAATACCCCGAGGGCAATCATCGCTAAAACCGGGCCTGGACGGTAATTATCGCGTGCAATGCCGTTCATTAAATAGAACGGTAGGAGTGTTGCCGCAGCCAAGCACACTTGAGTTGTCGCAGCGGCTTCCGGTCTGAGTTTGTAAGGCAGAACGAATTTACGCGAATACGGAAATGCGAAGCCATAACAAAGCACTGCGGCAAGTAAAGCCACGATTGCCGAGATTGGATTGGCGCCAAGGCCATGCCATGCACCTAGAACCGTCAGGACTCCAAGGAACCCAATTATGAGCCCGCCTACTTGGTAACTCTTTGCTCTCTCTTCGCGAAAGACGATCATCATGACGGACAACGTCATCAATGGAGTTACCGCGTTGATAATTCCTGCCAAGATCGATGTGACATGAGTTTCTGCCAGGCCGAAAAGTACACCGGGGACAACATTGAGCAACATCGCTACAACCCACAAGTGCGCCCATATCCGCTTATCTGTGGGTAGTGAAATCTTTCGAGATTTACTGACAACAACTAGTGCAAGTGCACCAAGGGCGGTGCGCCCAAAGGCGACCCCAACAGGTGTGAGGAACTCAAGGCCCAACTTAATAAAAATGAATGAGCATCCCCAGACAATTCCAAGAGCGATATATACCGGAAGCCAGGATTTATTTTTCAACGAAGAAGGCACTGCGCAAGGTTAGCGCAGTGCCTTCGCTCGAGGGTGAAAGGTGTCTACTTGAAGGAGAGTGCAAATGCTCCAAACAATGAGGAGACCGTCATCCAGATCCACCACACTTGGACGATATCTACATGCCAATGATCGGCTGCGTAGATACCTAAGCGAGCGCGATTCCAATTACCCAACGCGATAAATACCGTGAAGAGCAAGTGCATGACGTTAAGTCCTGCGATGAGGTAATAGCAGGATGCGTAGGCACCCATCGTGATTGTAAATGCAGCGCCGTTCATTAAGATCACTTGATAGGCAAGTGCGAGAACACTGGCTATCAACGCAATCAGTGAACCCAAATTCAGTTGCGCTTGATTCTTGGCGCGAGCTCCTGCTAACGCATAACGATGAGTCAGAAGACCCACGGCCGCGATGATGGTGACATACCATGTGCCAGCAATAGCAACCGGAATTGTTGCAGGTGCAGTGGAACTAGCTTTTGGTAACCAGAGCCCATTGACATTTTGTCCACGCAGATAGAAGTAGACAAAGAGAACGCTGAGTGCAAACGCGATATCTGCAACAAGGATCAGAACTACGCCGAGGCGGTTTCGTGATCCGACTGCATCTGGATGTTCGTGATGTGCGGTGTGTGCATGATCGACGCTCATGATTGTGCCTTTCCATAACCGTATACATCTTCAGTAACTACAGGAAGAACAGCAAAGTTCTCGAGCGGAACTGGATTGGCAACGCTCCACTCGAGGGATTTAGCGAACCAAGGATTTTGAGGCGCTTTCACTCCCCAGACCCATGAAACTACAACGCCATGAAGCAAGACCAACATTCCCGCCATAATGATGTAGGCACCCGCAGTTGCGATGACGTTTCCTTGATGGAAGAAATCAGAAATCGCACCAACGCGTCGCGGTTGTCCGGCAAGACCAACCATGAACATTCCCATGAAAGTAATCTGGAAACCGATTTGAGTAATCCAGAATGCAGTCCAGCCCAGTTTCTTATCGAACATGCGCCCTGTCATTTTTGGGAACCAATAGACCATTGCGCCGATGGCGGCAGTGAGTCCAGAGCCCATTAACGTGTAATGAAAGTGCGCCGTTACGAACAAGGAACCATGCAGCGCTGCATCAGCAGAAACATCTGAGAGATAGATGCCTGTGATTCCACCGATGGTGAAGTTAAGGAGAACTGCATAAATGGCAGCGGTGGGCAGAGTAATCCAGACCCGCCCTCGCCAAAGAGTTCCGATCAACACCAGGAAAAGCATTCCCGTCGGTATCGAAATCAATTCGGTCGTCAACATAAATGGACCATTCAGGAGTGGAGCCCAGCCACTGACGTACAAGTGATGAGCCCAGACCAAAACAGAGAGACCTGAAATTCCGGCGATACCCATGATTGCTAAATTGAAACTAAAGAGTGGGCGACGAGTAAATACTGGCGCCATCTCCATCAACGCAGCAAGTGAAGGAATCAGGATTACGTAGACCTCAGGGTGTCCCATGATCCAGAACAAGTTCTCATAGAGCCATGGACTTCCACCACCCCGTACATCAAAGAACGTGGATCCAGTTGCCCGATCTAGCCCTGACAAAACTTGGGAAAGGAAGAAGACCGGAAAGACAGGAAGTGCAAGTGCAACGGATGCAACAACACCGTAGATAAAGATCGGGGTGCGGTTCCATGTCATTCCCTTGGCACGCATCTTGATTGCCGTTGCTGTGATATTTGCACCAGCAACCATGGTAGAAATCGCAAAGATGCAGATGGCCATAATGAATCCATCCATTCCTGGAGGAGCTTGATTCTCTAATGGGTTATAGGCGGACCAACCAGTAGGAATTCCGCCAAGCCATAGCGCTGAGAGAAGTGGTGGTACCGCAGCAACAACTAACCAGAAGCTCAGGGCGTTCAGGCGAGGGAAAGCCATATCGCGCGCACCGATCATGATTGGCATGATGAAGTTACCGAAAGGTCCCGTGACCATGATGATGGCGCCAACGACCATGGTGATTCCATGCATTCCTACAACAGTGTTGTAAGTCTGTGGTTGTAACCAATTGCCACCTTTGTGACCAAGGTCTGTGCGGATCAGCATCGCAAGAACGCCACCTACAAAGAAGACGACCATCGTGATGACAAGATACTGAATGCCCACAACCTTGTGATCTGTCGTGTATCGGAAGTAACGCTTTACGCCTTGATCTTTGCCGGCATAAAACATGTTCTCATCGTGTGTGAGATCTTTTCCGAGCAACCAACGAAATGGTCCAATGAGTGCGCCCATTCCTGTCATGAAGCCAACAAACCAACCGATCATGGCGATAAATACTTCTTGATCCATACGAGTTTTGATGTAGGAACCATCAGTGTTTACAGGAAGGAAAGTACGGGCGAGATACCAGCACAAAAGTGCTCCAACGACGCCGAGTAGTAGGCCGGTGATGATGCTGAGTCTTTCAATGAGCGCCTTCTTTGGCGCCGTTGGACCTGCTGGTGCGGGCCGATTTGTCACTGTTGTCATCAGGCTTTTCCTCCTTGGCTTTGAACCCACGCGTCATAATCGGCTTGGCTCACAACGTGAACTTGTTTCTGCATGTATGCGTGGTAGAGGCCGCACAGTTCTGCGCACCGCAAGTCATACACACCAATCTTGTTGGGTGTTGTTGCTGTCTCGGTTATGTATCCAGGGTTGGCATCGACTTTGATACCCATTTGAACTATCCAGAATGAGTGCATCACATCGGTGCTCGTTACGTGAAAGACAACGTGCTTATCAACGGGTAGATAAAGATCAGCGCTTTGTGCACCGCCGTTATCTACATAATTAAAACTCCACGCCCACTGTTGGCCAGTAACATCAATATTGAGTGAATTTGCCGAGCGAAGATTGTTCTCATCTTTCTGAACAAGCACCATTCCGTAAATCACAGCAAAGAGACAGAGCAATGTTGAAACGACTACCCACGTTGCCGCAACTTTTGGGCTGTTGCGAATTTCGTGTTCTGCTTCAGGTGGAGGGTTGTCGCCGAAATGTCGCTTACCTAACAATGTAGTAATTGTTAGTGCGGCCACTAAACCTGCGACAGGAGAAGCGGCCCAGGTAAAGATTTTGATCATGTTGATGGTGCTGGACATATTTTCAGATGCAGCGGATCCCATGACGCGCGTTTGAATGGTAGATGCGACATAGCCAATCACGAGAGTGAAAATTGCCCAAAGCACTACAGCTTTCTTGGCATCGGCACGCTTCCACCATGCAAGGCGTTTTGCTGTTTCTAATTCAGACATTATGTGCGCCCCCTTAAGCGTTCGCTACAGTGAAGTTGCCGGCCATATACCCTTGTGTAGACATTGGTCCACCAAAGCGAGCTGTTGTTCCGTCTCCGCATGGATATTCGCAATTCCACACATACTCACCGGCATCTCCCGTTATGAATGAAAATGTCACCACGTTAGGTGTGGATGTGTATCCGGAATCTGGAACTTTTGAATCAGGAACAGATGGAAGAGGAACGCTGACAAAGATTTGTGATTTCGAATCTGCAAGGCCGTGCAATGTAAATGTATGACCAACCGCTTGCGGATCTACGGATTTAACAGCCGCACCATTAACAAGTGCAGTGCCATCCAACGTCCCATGCACCATGGCAAAGAAATCGTTTGTTATACGTGCGCCAGAGTCATATTGCTTAATAGTGATCGTGATGACTGAATGTGCAGGTACTTTAAAGTTTGTGTAGTCACCATATGTGACCCAATCAGGATGTACTCCGCCATCTTTTCCATGACTTCCCGCCATCGAATCGGGATAGGCGGACATGTCTAATGTGTAATGCGGCAACGTCCCTTGCGGAGTCACCATTGTTCCCGCCGGTGTTGCAGAGAGCACTCGTG
>CAILHY010000013.1 GCA_903834145.1 uncultured Actinomycetes bacterium | reverse complement strand
TCCATTGGTTGCTTTAACTTCTACAACGCCGTCGCCGATTTCAAGAAGTGAAACGTCGAACGTTCCGCCACCTAAGTCGAAGACGAGAATTGTTTGCTCTTTGTCGGCCTTATCAAGACCGTATGCGAGCGCCGCCGCTGTTGGCTCGTTGATAATGCGAAGCACATTGAGGCCGGCAATTTCACCCGCTTCTTTTGTTGCTTGACGTTGTGCGTCATTGAAATATGCAGGCACGGTGATAACCGCATCTGTCACAACTTCGCCAAGATATGCCTCAGCATCGCGCTTCAACTTCTGCAAAACGCGCGCGCTAATTTCTTGTGGGGTGTACTTCTTGCCATCGATATCGACGTTCCAAGAGGTGCCCATGTGTCGCTTGACCGAGCGAATAGTGCGCTCGACGTTTGTGACGGATTGGCGCTTGGCCACCTCGCCAACAAGGACTTCGCCATTTTTGGCAAAGGCCACGATCGAGGGGGTTGTGCGTGCACCTTCAGAGTTGGCGATAACCGTAGGCTCGCCACCTTCGAGGACTGACACGCAGCTATTAGTGGTTCCTAAGTCGATTCCAACTGCTCTAGCCATTTGTATTGCTCCTTTTCTGGCCCTTTTCGGGCCACTGCCTCTAGTTTCAACCTTGCGCCGCTCTTTGTCAAAAGATTGAGTCGAAGTGACTCAAGGTTGTTATCAAGGGAACAGGACTTGGGGCAGGTTTATTCCCGCCTTCTTTGCGATTCCGCTACTAACCTCTGCTCATGGCTTATTGGTTAAATATCGCGCTCCCCGTCCTTTCTTATGGCATCACGATTCTGGCTCTGGCCTTGGTGACCATTGCAGCCCGGAAGTTGATCGCTATCTACAAAGCGGGGCAACCTGACCCAACTCGTAGTGGCAACCGTCGTTCGCGCTTGGCGCACATGTTGGGCGAAATTCTTGGGCACACCAAAATGCTCAACTTCACCGGCACAGGAATTGCGCACTGGGTTGTCATGGTTGGTTTCGTCACCCTCTTTGGAACTTTGCTCACGGCTTACGGTCAAGTAATTAATCCGTATTTCTCTTTGCCTCTCATCGGACATTTCATTCCCTATGAGTACATCACTGAACTCATTGCGGTCTTTACCGGGCTTGGAATCGTGACCTTGATTGGTATCCGTCAATTCACACGGATCTTCCGCAAAGGTGAGGCTTCTCGTTTCTATGGTTCAGGATCACTCAAGGCCTACTACGTTGAAGCAACAATATTGGCGATCGTCTTTTGCGTTATGGCACTTCGTGGTCTTGAAGGCGCACTCTCATCAGATACTTTCTGGAGCTGGCATTACACATTCTCATGGCGCATCGTTGTTCTCTTTAAGCAACTCACTCTTGGCACCATCACACAGTGGATTCAAATTGTTGCGGCAATAAAAATTGTCGTCTCAATGACATGGTTCATCGTGATTGCGCTCAACCTCAACATGGGTGTCGCATGGCATCGCTTCCTTGCCTTCTTCAATGTCTATTACAAACGCCATAGCGATGGAACTCCATCACTAGGTGAACTTCCAGAAATGTTGTCGCACGGCAAGGTAATTGATTTCGAAGATCCTGCCGATGATGAAGTCTTCGGTCTTGGAACGCGCGCAGATATTTCTTGGAAGGGCTTGCTGGACATGACCAGCTGTACAGAGTGCGGCCGTTGCCAGTCCCAATGTCCTGCCTGGCATACCGAAAAACCCTTATCTCCCAAACTTCTGATCATGGCAATGCGCGACCACGCGATGGCCAAAGTTGTCGAAAGCGAAGCGATGGTTGGCGATAACGCACCCATCTCACTTGATGTTCTCTGGTCGTGTACTACCTGCGGTGCATGCGTCAATGAATGTCCCGTCGATATCGAACATATTGATCACATCGTCAATATGCGCCGTTTTCAAGTTCTTGTTGAATCAGAATTTCCTTCCGAATTGGGGGGTACTTTTCGAAACTTAGAAAATGCCGGAAACCCATGGGGTGCTAATCGCGCAGACCGCGACGCATGGATCGCTGAATGTGATTTCCCGATTCGTAAAGTTGAGGGCGAACTTCCTGAAGATGTCGAATATCTTTTCTGGGTTGGATGCGCCGGGGCATACGAAGATCGTGCTAAGAAAACAACAAAAGCTGTTGCTGAGTTGTTGTACATGTCTGGCGTAACTTTCGCTGTCCTTGGAAAGAAAGAGAATTGCACAGGCGATCCTGCTCGACGTGCTGGTAATGAATTCTTGTATCAAATTCTTGCTAAAGAAAATATCGAAACTTTCCAGGAAGTTTTTGCATCACGTACAGATAAGGGAACAAAAAAGATCGTTGTCACCTGTCCTCATTGCTTCACAACTATTGGTCGCGATTACGCACAGAGCGGATACGAACTCCAGGTTGTTCATCACACGCAACTTCTTAATCAACTTGTACGCGAAGGAAAACTTGTTCCTGTAAACAAGAGCGAGAAAACTCTGACTTATCATGACCCTTGCTATTTAGGTCGTCACAATAAAGTGTATGAACCACCACGCGAACTTCTCGGTGCAACCGGCGTTGAGATCACCGAGATGCCACGCAACCAGGAACGCTCCTTCTGTTGCGGGGCTGGTGGCGGACGTATGTGGATGGAGGAGACCATCGGTACCCGCATTAACCTCAACCGGGTGGACGAAGCCCTGGCTACCGGTGCCCAAGAGATTGCCGTGGCCTGTCCCTTCTGTCGGGTGATGGTTTCCGATGGTGTCAGCGCTCGGGAGTCTGAAGTTGAGGTTCTCGATGTCGCCCAAGCGCTACTTCGCTCGGTTAAACCTCTAAATCCCTAGTCGCTTTAGGGGCTATTCTCAGACAACGCCCAGGTTGCAGGTGTTCTCTGCATACAAGAGGTGATGACTATGACGACTCTCAGAGAGCGTGAAGCAGTGACTGAAGTTAAAGAAGTTACGACCCACAGAATCTTGGTGGTGGATGATGAGTCGAGCATTAGCGATTTAATCGCTACGAGCCTTCGCTTTGTTGGCTTTGATGTTCGAACTGCAGCCAATGGCGCGCAAGCGTTGCAAGTAGCGGAGGAATTTCAACCGCATGCAATGGTTCTGGATGTCATGTTGCCTGACCTAGATGGTTTTGAAGTGTGCAGACAACTTCGCACTGAAGGGCACAACGTTGGCGTTCTTTTCCTTACAGCTAAAGATGGCATGGAAGATAAAGTTGCTGGTTTAACAATCGGTGGCGATGACTACATGACTAAGCCATTTAGTTTGGAAGAACTCGTCGCGCGACTTCGTGCACTCCTTCGTCGTACTGGCGCCATTGAAATGTTGCCTGATGATGAGAAGATCCGTTTTGCTGATCTCGAACTCGATGAAGCAACTCACGAGGTCTATCGCGCAGGTCAACTCATTGATCTCTCCCCGACTGAATTCTTATTACTGCGTTATCTCTTGATTAACGCCGATCGCGTTGTTTCTAAGGCGCAGATTTTGGATCATGTATGGCAATACGACTTCCGCGGAGATGCTGGAATTGTCGAAACCTACATTTCCTATTTGCGCAAGAAGATCGACTCCTTTGACCCACCACTGATTCACACAGTGCGCGGCGTTGGATATCGCCTTCGGATGCCACCTAAGAAATAGTGCTTTCGCGCTAACCTTTACTCACTATGCCATCCCCACTTCGCAACGTCTCGCGCCCATTAAGTTTATGGAGCCTGCGTAATCGATTAATTGTGGGGGTGGTTGTACTTTCCGGTTTAGGTTTTGCCGCTTCAGACGTTGCAGCAGGAAGTGCTCTCCGTTCTTTTCTCGTAACTCAAATGGATACGCAGTTATCTAGTGTTGCCGGAGGAAGTGCCCTGCGTCTTGACCGTGCAGGTATTGCTCAAGATGACAACACCACGATGATGGGCACAACACATACTGAAACGGGCGAGAACTCCCCTGTTGCTGCCAACCCAGCTCCAACAATGCGTCCACTTCGATCAGTACCAACAACAATGTCTGTCACGCTCCTTGGAGCAAAGGGAAACATCCTGGGAATAATTGGTGGAGATCTCAATACACAAACCATTGGTAAATTTGTTGACGGAATGACTCCCGCCCAAGTCTTGCTCCACAAGAATGTTCCATTCACAATTTCTGCGCCCGGCTCTGATTTCAGAGTCCTTGCGCGCGTACTGCCTTCTGCAATCGGAAGTGTTGTAGTTGCTCAATCACTGGAAAATATTGATCAAACGGTGCACCAGCTTCAACTCCTCTTTATCTTTATCGGCCTGATTGCACTTTTGCTCATTGCATTAGCCTCTGGACGAGTCATTAATATTGGCCTGAAACCACTAGAAGAGGTCGAAACCACCGCGGAATCTATTGCTGCGGGAAATCTTTCTGCTCGGCTTCCCGATGCTCGACCTGATACCGAAGTCGGTCGATTAGTCGCATCCCTCAACCAGATGTTGGCACGTATTGAAGAATCATTCGAAGCACGTACTGCAAGTGAAAATCGCTTGCGTCGTTTCGTAGCCGATGCAAGCCATGAACTTCGCACGCCGTTAACCGCGATCCGAGGCTTTGCAGAATTGCATCGCCAAGGCGCCGTTAAAGGTGAGGTCCAAACATCAGAATTGCTGGGACGCATTGAAAAAGAATCATTGCGCATGGGTTCTTTGGTCGAGGATTTATTGCTTCTTGCTCGACTCGATCAAGCGCGCGAAGTTGAAAATGTTCCTGTTAATTTGTCTTCCATTGTGAAAGAAGCGGTCGAATCTGCGCGTGCTGCTGGACCAAACCATCCCGTGAGTGTGGATGTACCCGATGAAGATATTTATGTATTGGGTGATAACAATCGAATTCATCAAGTGGTTGCAAACTTATTGGCGAATGCGCGTACACACACTCCCGAGGGCACCAGTATTTCGGTAAACGTTCAACAATCCGATGAAGGCGTCACTGTTGCTGTTCAAGATCAAGGACCAGGATTGAGTGAACATGATCAAGAAAAGATTTTTGAACGCTTCTTCCGCGCGGATATATCTCGTTCTCGTACAAGCGATGAAGGCAGTGGGTTAGGTCTCTCTATTGTTGATGCTGTGATGCGTGCTCATGGTGGACGCGTTAGCGTGACATCAAAACTTGGTGAGGGCGCAACGTTCACGCTCTTCTTCCCGATCACCGCTTAACTATTTATTAGGTCCCAAACTTTCCATTGCCCGAAGTGCAGCAATTCTCTCCTCAATGGGTGGGTGAGTAGCAAAAAGTTTCGAAACCGACTTTCCATCTAGTGGTGATTCGATCCAAATATGCGCAACTGCGGTAGATCGCTGATGCACAACCGTCGAATCTGCAGCGAGAACTTCAAGGGCAGATCGCAGTCCTGCAGGGTTTCTTGTAAAAGCTACCGCAGTTGCGTCCGCTAAAGCTTCACGCCTGCGAGAAACAGCAGATTTCAACATCATCGCTGCGATCGGAGCCAGAATTAGAACAATTAGTGAAATAACAAGTGCAACTGGATTGCCGCCGTTATCACGATCATCGCGTCGGCCGCCGCTAAACCACATCATACGAGTCAACATGTCACTCAGAAGTGCAATTGCTCCCGCAGTTGTTGCAGCAACAGCAGAAACCAAAGTGTCTCTATTTGCCACATGTGACATCTCGTGTGCAACAACACCTTGCAATTGATCACGATCCATGGCATCCAATATTCCGGTGGTGAAAGCAATCACCGCATGCTCTGGATCGCGCCCTGTTGCAAAAGCATTAGGTGCTGGATCATCAACAATCGCCACTTTCGGCATAGGCAATCCACTTGCGATCACTACTTCGTGAATCACGTTAAAAAGATTGGGGTTATCACTCTCTTGCAATAGTTTCGCGCCAGTCATGCGCAGAACTATTGAGTCTGATGTGTAATAGGAGCCCCACACTGAGATCAGCGCAATGCCCACTGCGATAGGAACAATTCCGACAGTGCTGGTGCCAAAATATGTAAGAGCGGCATAGACAACAACCCAGACAAGAGCGCCCATGCCACCAAGAAGTAAGTAGGTTTTACGGCGGTTAGCGCTTTGCAGACCCCTAAAGGAAACCTCGGCCATAGAGACTTAGAACTTAACTGTTGGTGCTTGGCGAGATTGTGGATCTTCAACTTCATAGAAGACACGTGCGCTGACTTTTGCAATACCTGCGAAGAGTGATGTGGGGATGGTTTTCACTGCTGTATTCAATGACCGAACATTGTCGTTATAGAACTGGCGGGCAAAAGCAACTTTGTTTTCCGTTGTGGAAAGTTCTTCTTGCAAGGCTAAAAAGTTAGTTGATGCTTTCAGATCTGGATAAGCCTCAGCAACAGCAAGCAAACCGCGAAGTGCTTGAGTGACCATTCCATCAGCTGCTGCGACATCGGCAACCGTCGTTGCGGTCGTTGCTTTAGCGCGAGCGCTCACAACTTTTTCAAAAGTTGCGCTCTCGTGTGATGCATAACCTTTCACGGTTTCTACAAGATTCGGAATTAAGTCAGAACGTCGCTTGAGTTGCACTTCAATTTGAGCAAAAGCCTCATCAACTGAAACATTAAGTCGGACAAGGCGGTTGTATAGAGTGACAACGAAAAAGCCGATTGCTGCGATGATTAATAGGACAATTTCAATAGTAGACATGGAAGTAATCTACCGCTCTTTACTTAACGAGAGTATGAAGATTTACTGAATATCGCTCTGATGGAAGTTCATCCATGAACGGCTGGGGGTTGGCCCGCGCTGTCCTTGGTAGCGAGACCCATACAGCGCCGAACCATACGGGTGTTCTGCCGCAGAGGTAAGTTTGATAAGGCAGAGCTGACCAATTTTCATTCCTGGGAAAAGTTTCACTGGCAAGTTGGCTACGTTGGAAAGCTCTAGCGTGATGTGCCCGGAAAATCCTGGATCAATAAAACCTGCTGTGGAATGGGTCAGTAAACCAAGGCGACCCAACGATGACTTACCTTCAAGGCGCCCTGCAATGTCATCAGGCAAAGTAATAACTTCATAAGTACTTGCCAATACAAATTCACCGGGGTGCAAAATGAAAAATTCCGATGCACCGACTTCTACTTCTCGTGTGAGTTCACCTTGCTCTACCGATGGATCAATGACTGAGTACTTGTGATTTTCAAAGACGCGGAAGAAACGATCCAGGCGCACATCAATACTCGATGGTTGGATCATCCCCTCATCGAAGGGTTCAACCCGGACTCGGCCTGCCTTGATTTCAACGCGAAGATCGCGATCACTGAGCAACATAGTTGGCGACTTTACCTGCCTTGCCTATGCTTGACCTAGTCGGGCGCTTTTTTTCTTGTGCAAGGGCCTAGGGCCTAGATCTGCGGGCGTAGTGAAGTGGTATCACGTCAGCTTCCCAAGCTGACAGCGCGGGTTCGATTCCCGTCGCCCGCTCCAATTCCTAAAAATCTGCCGTTTTCTACGCTGATTGACTTGCATAAGTTACTGGCGAGTAGCATCCTACGTGCATGAGCCACTACACAGCCAATCTGCGCGATATCGAATTCTGCCTCTTTGACCTACTCAAACGTGAGGATGTTCTGGGTAAATCCATCTACAGCGAGCTTGATCGCGACACTGTGATGGGAATGCTCGAGGAGATGAAGCGACTCTCTGAAAACGATCTTGCTGCATCTTTTGTTGATGGCGATCGAATCGGTGTTGATTTCAATCCAACAACAGGCGATGCAAAATTACCTCCCTCCTTTATTAAGTCTTATCGCGCATATATGGATAACGAATGGTGGCGCATTGATGCACCGGTAGAAATCGGTGGAACGGTTATTCCTGCATCACTGCGATGGGCTATTGCTGAAATGGTTTTGGGTTCTAATCCATCGATTCATATTTATGCATCGGGAACTTCCTTTGCAAATGTTGCCTACTACCTGGGCAATGCTCAGCAAAAGAAATTGGCAAAGCTCATGGTCGATAACGACTGGGGCGCAACAATGATGTTGACTGAGCCGGAAGCTGGAAGTGATGTTGGTGCTGGACGTAGCAAGGCAGTAGAACAACCTGATGGGACATGGCACATCACCGGAACGAAAAGATTTATTACATCGGGAGATAGCGACCTCAACGAAAATATAATTCACTATGTTCTTGCTCGTCGCGAAGGTGGCGGACCGGGTACGAAAGGTTTGAGCCTTTTCATTATTCCTAAATTTATGTTTGATTTTGAAACAGGAGAACTCGGAAAACGCAACGGTGTGTATGTCACCAAAGTGGAACACAAAATGGGCCTTAATGTTTCATCTACCTGCGAAATGAATCTAGGTGAGAAAGAGCCTGCCGTTGGTTACTTATTAGGCGATGTCCATGAAGGCATCGCTCAAATGTTTAAAGTCATCGAATTTGCTCGCATGATGGTTGGCACAAAAGCTATCGCCACTCTTTCGGCTGGCTACCAACAAGCGCTCGCATACGCTAAAACTCGCGTACAAGGCGGGGATATGAAGATCATGAATGACAAGGCAAGTCCACGTGTCACGATTATTCATCATCCCGATGTTCGCAGGTCTTTGATGGTGCAAAAGTCATACTCCGAAGGTATGCGCGCACTAGTTTTGTACACTGCATCTATCCAAGATTCGTTGGCAATTGCCCGTGCCGAGGGAACTGATAAAGCAACAATTGATGATCTTGAAGCGCTCAATGACTTAATGCTTCCTGTCGTAAAGGGATATGGCAGTGAAAAGTCCTGGACATTACTTGGAACTGAATCATTACAAACATTTGGCGGCTCCGGATTCACACAAGACTGGCCGTTAGAACAATATGTACGCGATGCAAAGATCGATACCTTGTATGAAGGCACCACCGCCATTCAAGGTCTTGATTTCTTCTTCCGAAAGATTGTGAAAGATGGTGGTCGTGCAATTGGCCTACTAGGCAAGGAAATTGCCACATTTGCTCAATCGGGGGGCCAACATGCCACTGAGAAAGCAGTGTTACTAAAGGCTCTTGGTGATCTCAATGCCATTATTGCCGTCCTTGTTGGCCATGCAATGGAGTCCCAAGAAAAGCCCGAAGAGATCTATAAAGTTGGTCTAAATACTTCTCGCTGCCTCATGGCTGTTGGAGAAATCATCACCGCGTGGCTCTTGATTCGCCAAGCAGATATCGCTGCGGAAAAATTACCAACTGCAGGCAAAGATGCTGATTTCTATAACGGGAAAGTCGCTTCTGCTAAATTCTTCGTGGCTAATATGCTTCCGCACATCAGCACCGATCGAGCGATCGTTGAGGCGACCGATAATTCCATCATGGAGATTGCGGAGAGCGCTTTCTAAAGTACTCTTACCGCATGCTCAAATCTGTTCGCGCTGAAGCATTTGTCGTTTTAGGCGCAATCACTTTTGCTTTTAACGGGATTATCTCCAAGCTTGTATTGATGAGCGGAATATCTGCCTGGCGCCTCACCCAAGTGCGTTGCACTGGAGCATTCCTTATTCTCTTGATGTATGTCTTAATGCGAAAAGGATCTTCACTTCGCACCAATAAGAAAGAGCTTCCGTGGTTGATCGCCTACGGAGTGGTTGGTTTTGCTTTGGTGCAATGTGGCTATTTCGTAGCCATCACTCGGTTGCACGTGAGTGTTGCGCTCATTATTGAATTTACAGCCCCTATCTGGATCTTGTTTTATATTCGATTTATTCGCAAGAAATTTGTCCCCAAACTTATGTGGATCTCCATCACCATGGGATTTACAGGTTTGCTCTTAGTTGCACAGGTGTGGAAAGGAATGACTCTTAATGGATTCGGAGTCATTGCCGCCTTTCTAGATGCATTTGCACTTGCCGCATACTTCTTGATGGGTGAGAAACTTATTGCTCAACGTTCAACCGACACCCTGACGGTGTATGGGTTAGGTTTTGCCTCCCTTGCCTGGGCGTTGGTCTGCCCAATCTGGAGTTTTCCCTTTTCGGTATTCTCACAAGAAATGAATTTGATGGGAACGTTTAAGGCGTATAACGTTCCTGGCTGGGTATTGATTTTGTGGATTATCGTTGGCGGAACAATCGTGCCCTATTTATTAATTCTTCGCGGGTTACGCGACCTTTCCGCTTCCACCAGCAGTGTGATCGGAATGCTCGAGCCTGTTGTTGCCGGTGCATTTGCATGGTGGTGGCTGGGTGAAAAATTTAGCCTTATCCAATTGTTTGGTGGCGTTATTGTTATTGCAGGAATTATTACCGCAGATCGTGCGCGCTTAGCCGTTCACTAGTTGTCATCGCGCTGCTGGGTGTAATCCTTAGGCGCTGAGCTTTGAGGCATATCAACAAAGCGAGCAAAGTGAAGTTGGGCTGAAACGGTAATGGTGCGGGTAGGTCCGTTACGGTGCTTAGCGATAATCAAATCAGCCTCGCCTGAACGGTTTTGTTGGTCGTACATATCATCGCGATGGAGCAAGATGACAAGGTCGGCATCCTGCTCGATAGAACCCGATTCACGAAGGTCTGAAAGCATTGGCTTCTTATCCGAACGTTGTTCTGGCGAACGGTTGAGCTGTGAGATGGCGATAACAGGAACATCGAGTTCCTTGGCTAGCAATTTCAGTTGTCGTGAGAATTCAGAAACTTCTTGCTGGCGGCTTTCGACTTTCTTTCCACTGCTCATCAACTGAAGGTAGTCAATAACAATGAGTTTGAGATCGTGTCGTTGTTTAAGACGACGGGCTTTTGCACGAATTTCCATCAGCGATAAATTTGGTGAATCATCAATGAAGAGCGGTGCCGCAGAAATTTCTCCCATGCGCCGTGCAAGGCGAGACCATTCTTCATCATTGAGATTTCCTGCTCGAATATTGTTAAGGCCTACGCGCGCTTCTGCCGACAACATACGCATTGTGATTTCAGAGCGACTCATTTCAAGGGAGAAGATGACAGAAGTGTTGCCGCCATGAATAGATGCATACCGCGCTATATCAAGCCCAAGGGTTGATTTACCAACAGCAGGACGCGCAGCAAGAACAATCATATTTCCAGGATGCAAACCATTGGTGAGTGTGTCGAGATCCTTAAAGCCTGTCTTAACACCTTCAGCGCCCACACCTTTGGATATTGCTTCGATCTCATCGAGTGCTTGTGGCAGGAGCGTGCTTAGTTGAACATAATCTTCATTGGCGCGCCGTTCGGTAACTGCGTAGACCTCGGCTTGTGCTTGATCGACGGAATCATCGACATCGCCTTCGGGTGTGTATCCCAGTTGAACAATCTTGGTTCCGGCTTCAACCAAACGTCGCATGATGGCGCGCTCTCGAACAATCTTTGCGTAGTAGCCAGCATTTGCTGCAGTTGGTACTGATGAAATGAGCGTGTGCAGATATGGTGCGCCACCGGCACGTGCAATGTTGCCGCTCTTTGTAAGTTCAGCAGAAACGGTTACTGCATCAACGGGTTCGCCGCGGCCATAAAGATCAAGAATGGTGTCGTAAATGATTTCGTGTGCTGGACGATAAAAATCGCGCTCTCGCAAAACTTCAACAACGTCCGCGATGGCATCTTTGCTCAGCAACATTCCACCAAGAACACTCTGCTCAGCGATGAGATCTTGAGGTGGAGTGCGTTCGAATTCGGTCTCGGATCGACCTGTGCGGTTAGGGAGTTCTGCGATGCTCACGCTTATCACTCTCCCAAAAGCCACTGACATTCCATGCGGATGCTTGTGGGTGAAACTTACGTAGGCGTGAGTGAAGAAGCGAGAAGCATCGCGATCCCTGTGGGTAAGGTTGTGGAGAACCATGTGCATAAGGGCTATTTCCTGTGTAAATAGCTGTTCACGAGGTGTGGGTAACTATTGAGCTCGCTCTCTTGAGAGACCAAAAGTGCAGGTCAGATGAGGGGTTAGCCCTTTTCCAAGGTGTGGAGAAAGATAAATTTCAGCGTCTCAACAGTTGGGATTGATCAGTCTTGCGCCCTAATCTTCATATTTGTTGGATCAAAAAGTGGTTCGGTAGCAACAACGCCTTGTCTCCATTGGCCAAAAAATTCCACATCTAAAACACATCCAGGTTCGGAGTACTCAATCGGTAAATAGGCGTACCCGATTGCCTTATTCAACGTGTATCCCTGACCACCACTCTTAACGCGACCAATAATTTCTGTTCCCGCGCGTACAGGTTCGTTGCCCAGTGGAACTTGTCGGATGTCATCAAAGAGAATGGCTACAAGTTTGCGGTTTAGTTTTTCTTTGGAAAGCGCCAGTGCTGCTTTGCCCATAAACGATTCTTTCTTCATGGATACAGCAAAAGCTAGACCTGCATCCCATGGGTTTGTTTCGGTAGAAATTTCAACACCCCATGCGCGATAGCCTTTTTCAAGACGTAGAGATTCGATAGCCTGATATCCGCAGGTTTTCATTCCGTGATCTTTTCCTGCTTCAATGAGCGCGCTCCATACTTTCGCCGCATCGTTAGAGTCATCTTTGTAGGAAACGTACAACTCCCACCCTAATTCGCCGACGTAAGTAATTCGTGTTGCACGCAACTTCACGCCTGCTATTTCTATCTCGCGCGAATGCATGAATGGAAAATTCTCATGGCTCATGTCGTAGGCCGTGATACTTTGAATAATCGTGCGAGCTTTGGGACCCCAAAGTCCAAAACATGCCAAGTCGCTGGTGATATCCGTGATTGCAATACCCGCAAAATTATTTTCTCGTGCGAGTTTTTCTAGCCATTGGCGATCATGTGTTCCAAATGCTGTTCCCGTAACAATCATGAACTCTTGGTCACCCGTTTGTGTCACTGTGTAATCGGATTCGATTCCGCCTTTTGTATTGAGCGCTTGTGTGTACACAGTGCGTCCAACGCCTTTGACAACATCGTTGGCACAGACAAAATTGAGAAATTCTGCTGCACGCGGGCCAGAAACTGTGAATTTCGAAAAACTGGATTCGTCAAAGAGTCCAGCGGATTCACGTGTAGCTAAATGCTCTGCACGTACCGCCGATGACCAATGTTTTCCAGCCCATCCATAGGGTTTGAATTCATCGTCGGTTATATTCGATGAGTAGTAATTCACGCGCTCCCATCCGGATTTTTCTCCAAAGACTGCGCCTGCATCTTTATGCCAGTCGTAAACAGGTGATTTCTTTAGCGGGCGTGCACTTTGGCGCTCTTCACCTGGATAGTGAATGTCGTAGTACTCCTCATAATTTTCCGTGATGCGTTTGAGTGTGTACTCCGGAGATTTATATGAGGCACCGAATCGGCGAATATCCATGTGCCAGAGATCCATTGTTGGTTCCCCTGCCACAACCCATTCGGCAACAACTTTGCCAATACCGCCAGCACCAGCAATACCGTGAGCACAAAAACCTGCAGCTACATAAAACCCACCAACGGATGTTTCGCCAAGGCAAAATTCATTATCAGGGGTGAATCCTTCTGGGCCATTGATGAAGTTCTTAATTCCCACTTCGCCCATCTTGGGAACGCGCTTCTGTGAATTCTCAGCGATCTCTTCAAAGCGATCCCATTCCTCGGGTAACAGTTTGCCATTAAAATCGGCAGGAATCTTATCTACATGTTCGTAATCAGTAACCCACGCGCGCGAATTACGTTCGTATCCACCCATAAGTAGTCCGCCCACTTCTTGGCGGAAGTAGATCAAATTATCTGGATCTCGTAAGGATGGGAGGTATTTCTCGCCCACTGGCATAAAGTTTTCGGTAATCAAATACTGATGACTCATAGGAACGATGGGAATGCGCACGTCAACCAAGCGTCCAATTTCTGGGGCAAACATTCCTCCGCAGTTCACAACTTTTTCGCATTCAATGAATCCCTTATCGGTATCTACGCCTGTGACTCGTCCATTGAGCGTGCGAATTGCGGTGACCCTGGTGTGAGTGAAGATCTTTACTCCGCCTGCACGAGCACCAGATGCTAGAGCTTGTGCTAATTGCGAAGGATCTACTTGTCCATCAGATGCCATGTAACACGCGCCAACAACTCCATCTAAATCCATCAACGGAAAGAGTTCTTGCGCTTGTTTTGGCGAAATTTCTTGAAGGTCTAGCCCAAAGGTGCGGGCCCATCCGATTTGTCTGCGAATTTCTTCCATTCGCTCTGGCGTTGAGGCCAGTTTGATGCTTCCACACTCTTTCCAGCTGGGCGGCGTATCTGTTTTCTCTAATCGACGATAAAGATCTACAGAGTGCATATTCATTTTGGTGAGCGTTGGGTCGGCACGCAATTGCCCTACTAGACCTGCGGAATGGAAAGTGGAACCACTCGTTAAATCGCTGCGATCGAGCAAGATGACATCTTTCTCGCCGAGTTCGGCTAAATGATAAGCAACTGAGGTTCCGCCAACACCTCCGCCAATTACTATTATTTTTGCACGGCCAGGAAGTGATGACGTAGACATGAGTGAAATGTATCCTGTAGCAGTGCCCTCTACCAACGATTCTGTCGAAGATTCTTTTGGTTCGTTATTAAATAAAGTGCCACGCCTCATCGGGAGAACTTCGGTTATTGAACTCTCGGGAGGTTTAACAAATCGTAATTTATTAATTGAAACGGCTGAGGGGAAATTTGTCGCAAGAATTTCCAGCAATAAATCAGAATTGCTTTCAATAGACCGCGAGTCTGAGTATCGCAATTCAATGATTGCTGCAGAGGCAGGTATTGGCGCTCCGGTATTTGATTATTTGTCAGGTCAAGGATTGTTAGTGATTGGATTTTTGACGGGCCGAACTTTTGCTGCAAATGATGTTTCTGCAAATTTACCTCGAGTTGCCCAAGCATGCCGAACACTGCATGGGGCAAAGCCATTCGTGCGGGACTTCAATATGTTTGAGATTCAAAAGACGTATCTTTCCATTGTTCAAGAACGCGGATACCGGATCCCTAAGAATTATTTGCACTACGCAGACCAGGTTCTTCAGATGCGAAAGGCTATGAAAGTTCTCGATGAGGGGACCGTGCCATGTAACAACGATCTTTTACCAGGGAATTTTATTGATGATGGTGAAAAAATTTGGCTTATTGATTATGAATATTCAGGAAACAATGATGCGTGCTTTGAACTCGGTAACATTTGGGCTGAATCCTTCCTGGAGTTAGATAAACTTGAAGAACTCGTCACCGCTTATTACGGTGGGAACCGCCCAGAGAAGTTCGCTCGGGCATGGCTACAAGCTCTTCTGGGTAAATACGGATGGACAATGTGGGCATCCATTCAAAGTTCAGTGTCAGATCTAGAATTCGATTTCTGGGAATGGGGAATGGCTAAATACGATTTAGCGCAATCAGAATTTACAAGTGATCGTTTCCAGAAAATGCTTCATCAGGTAACGCAAAAATAAAACGGGCCCACTGTTATCAGGGGACCCGTTCTAATTATGTTGATCGAACTTATGCAGCAGCAACCACCGTTACAGTGACGCTTGCTACGACGTGGTGAGGAAGTGAAACCTTCACAGCATGAGTTCCGGTTGTCTTAATGTGACCTGCGGTCTTGATGGAATGGCGATCAACATCCAAGCCAGTTGCTGCCTTGATGGCGCTAGCAACATCCTTGTCTGTGACTGAACCAAAGAGACGTCCAGCAGCGCCAACTTTCACCGTGACGGTGACTGTTGCGCCTTCTAGGGTCGCTTTAACTTCCTTTGCATGGTCTAGATCGCGGATTTCGCGGGATGCGCGAGCGCGGCGAATTCCTTCGATCTGCTTCTCTCCGCCAAGTGACCATGCAATTGCATTTCCACGTGGAAGAAGAAAGTTACGTGCGAAACCGTCTTTAACGGTGACAACATCGCCAGCGCGGCCAAGTCCTGATACTTCGCGAGTAAGGATGAGTTTCATATCGTCATCTCTCCTTATCGAGCCGTTGAGGTGTAAGGCAGCAATGCAACTTCGCGGGAGTTCTTGACCGCAGTTGCCACTGAGCGTTGGTGTTGTGTGCAGGCGCCTGTAACACGGCGAGCGCGGATCTTGCCGCGATCGGAGATGTACTTGCGAAGAGTGGCAATATCTTTGTAGTCGATATAGGTCACCTTGTCGCGGCAGAAGCTGCATGGCTTCTTCTTGAATTTCTTATTGAGCGCAGCAGCCTTTGCTGATTTATTCTTAGGCTCCTTGAGCGCTCTGTTATTACGTGCTCCCATTGTGGTGCTCCTTTACGGGTGCCCTGCCATGATCTTTCGATCACTTGCAGGAATGGATGGATTGGTGGATTTAAAAGGGTGGTTGGTCGTCGTTGGTGGTGGTTGCCCATCCGCCGCCGGCGGGAGAGGTTGAAGCAGCAGCCCATGGATCATCGTTGAAAGTTTCGGTTGATGATGGTGCAGAAAATCCGCCTGATGCTCCGCCGCTACGAGTGGCCTTTGTGACCTTCGCGGTTGCGTTACGTAAAGATGGCCCTACTTCATCAACTTCTACCTCAAAGACAGTGCGCTTTTCGCCCTCTTTGGTTTCATATGAACGCTGTTTTAGGCGTCCGGACACAATCACGCGCATACCTTTGGTGAGTGACTCAGCAACATTTTCTGCTGCTTGACGCCAAATGTTGCACTGCAAAAAAAGACTATCTCCGTCTTTCCACTCATTCGTGTTCTTATCTAAGTAACGAGGAGTGGAGGCAACACGGAATTTTGCAACGGCCGCACCTGATGGTGTGAAACGTAGCTCTGGATCATCGACAAGGTTGCCGATCATGGTGATGTTTGTATCTCCTGCTGCCATTGTTGTCTCTTCTCTTGAATGTGTATTCGGAACCTAGAAAGTTACTGGATAAATAGAATGAACTACTCAGGCCGCATAACTTTTGTGCGCAATACCGCTTCGTTCAAATTAAGTTGACGATCCAACTCTTTGATTGCGGCTGGCTCGCAGTGCATATCAACCACTGCGTAGATTCCTTCAGCCTTCTTAAGAATCTCGAAAGACATACGGCGCTTGCCCCAAACATCGAGCTTGTCTACGCGACCGCCGCTCTCTTTGATGATCTTGAGATAGGTCTCAAGGCTCGGTGCGACTGTTCGTTCTTCTAATTCTGGATCAAGGATGACCATTAGTTCATAGTGACGCATGCGTTAACCCGACCTCCTCTGGACTAAAGCGGCCACGGCATTTCCGTGACAGGAGGGTTAGTGCTCCCTTGCCTACATCTGCCCAGGTGGGCGGAGGTTTGCGAAGGGGGCTAAGGGTAACTCTCGGCGGTACCGAATAGAAAATCGGCGAGGCGACCACGGGCTTCTTTTCTGGGCTGGGAAGGGTTTTTAAGGGCCCGGCGAACAAGAACGAGGAGGAAATAGACTGTTGCGGCGATCCGGATGAGCGTGGCGATCGCATAGGCGCCATCGGGAAGGCCGAAGTGAGCGCCACTGACCAGAGCAAGATGTTGCCAAATTGCCACGTGATAAACGGCCTCTCCGCCCTGCCAGATCCAAAATGCCGGAAGGTCGCGCCGATCTCGTAGCGCCAAAATGGCCAATGGGGCCAGCCATAAAACATATTGCGGGGAGTACACCTTGCCAACACACAGCACAGAAGCCATCAGAATAAAACTGACTTGAGCTAACGGGAGAGGGATGTCGAAGTCGGCAAGGAAGAGAAGGAAGAGAAGGAAGAGAAGAAGGATCACAACAACAGAAAGAATGCTGAAGTAATTCAGGTGGTTCATATTGATTCCGAGCAAAGAGAGTGCATACCAAATAGATCCCCAATCGGCATCGCGGTTCAAATTAAGATCGTAGAAACGCCACCATCCTTTGGGTGTTGTAAGAAATACTGGAGCGTTAATTGCAAACCATACAAAAACTGTCATCAAGAGGTAGTGGCTTGCCTCGCGCACTCGCCGGCCTTTCCAGAAGATAAAGAGAATCGGAAGGAGCAATAAAACGGGAAAGAATTTCGTCGCGATGGAAACTGCCAGTGCAATAGCGCTCGCCGAATAGTGGTGTCTATCAAAATAGTAAATAGCAAGAATCATTGTGATGATTCCCCACATATCCCAATTAATAAAGAGAGAGCCAATAACTGCAGGAGCTACTGGAAGTAGGTAAGCAAATTTCGGTCGCATCTTGCCGATGAGTAGAACGACTCCTACAAAAAGCAACAAGAGTAGTAACGCATTGATATAGAAATAGTTTCGGATTTCATTTCCGGCCGCCGGTGTTAACCATGTTGTTGCCCACATAATCGCGCCCATGACAACGGGGTATTCGATCGCCTTATCGCCATTGCTATAGGCCCATTGGTGCGTGTTAAGTCCACGGTCTGTAAAGAGAGATGGAATATCTGAATAACATGCGTGGATATCAACATCTGGTGTAGCCCAGTTTGAATTTATGCAGTGATCAAATTTTACAAAAGATAAAACACCGGCGAGCAGTGAAAGTAAAAGAAGTAATTTGGTGGCCGAACTCCACATAATGGAGGTGCGCATATCGTTGGAGGATTACTTACCGTTTGTTGCTGCCGAGTCAGCAGGGCCGCCTGGAGTCGGAGAAGGAGAGCTCATCACTGTAGGTAATTCACCACCAATGTGCACGGGTGCTGGGAAATCAAGTTTTGGTTGCCCTTTGAGTGCAGCCTTCATAAATGCTGTCCACACTTTCGCGGGGAACGTTCCACCGGTTACTGAAGTTAACCCACCAATGCCGTTGAGTGTTTCTGAGGCGCTATCCCTAAAGAAAGCAACTGATGCAGCAAGCTGTGGTGTGTACCCACTAAACCATGCTGAAGCATTCTGCTCACTCGTGCCGGTTTTACCTGCTGCAGGTCGACCTAATCCCGCAGTTCCATAACTAGCGGTGCCACTTCGCACAACTTCAGAGAGTGCGTACGTCAAATCAGCCATCACATCTTTAGTGAAAACTTCTTGCCCTTGAGGTTTTGCTTGGTATAAAAGGCCTTTATTAGAGCCTTGTACCTCACTCACTAAAAATGGTTTGGCATATATACCTTGTGCTGCGAAAGTGGCATAGGCACCGGCTACATCAACTACGTGAGGACTTGCAACTCCGAGAACAACTGATGGAGTTGGCATAAGGGCAACGCTTGTTGGAATACCAGCACGCCGAGCAACGTCTACAACTTTATCTGGCCCGACTTTTATTCCGAGTGGCACATAGATCGTGTTGACAGAATCTGCTGTTGCTTTGAGAAGATCAATTTGTCCCCACTGTTCATTTCCGTAGTTGGAAACTACATAGGGCTTTCCTGCATCATCGAATAGTTGTGGGGAATTACCATTCCATACAGAAGTTAAAGGAATTCCTTGTTCCAGCGCTGCTATTAGGGCGAAAGGTTTAAATGTTGATCCCGCTAGGGCAATCGACTGAGTTGCATCACTGAGTTGTCGGACTAAGAAATCTTTGCCGCCATAAAGGGCGACGATTTCGCCAGTACCTGGCCGAACTGCAACTAAACCAATGTGAAGATTAGGTGGTGACTTCTTTGGCCAACCTTTTTCTACAGCGTCTACTGCGGCTTGTTGTGAGACTTGATCCAATGTTGTTTTTACAACGAGGCCACCGACTAATAATTGTTCATCCGTAAATCCCAGAGCATTTAATTCTTTCTGTGCCAACGCCAAAATGTGGCCTTTAGGACCAGAGAGAGAGCCGGAAGTTACCCGAGCGCGAACGGTTGGCATCTTTGCTTTCGCGGCCTCTGCTGGAGTGATCCATTTTGCTCCGAGCATTCCTTTGATCACATAGTCAAAACGAGCAGATAATCTTTTCGCATTTGCATCAGAGTAAGAAGGATCGTAATAACCGGGTGATCGCAAGATACTTGCCAGGACAGCTGCTTGGGAAAGATTCAATTGATTGACGCTTCGATTAAAATATTGTTGGGCGGCAGTTTGAACGCCGTAAGAACCTCGACCAAAGTAGATGGTGTTGAGATAATTTTCTAAAATTTGATCCTTTGACAACTGGTTCTCTAATTTGATGGCGATAACGAGTTCTTTAATTTTGCGTTGAATATTTCGCTCTGGAGTTAAGAAAGCAGTTTTCGCATATTGCTGGGTGATAGTTGAACCACCTTGGAGCGCTCCACCGCGTAAATTATTTACAATAGCTCGCAAGATTCCTGTGGGGCTAAATGCGCGCTCGGAATAGAAATTGCGATCCTCTGCGGCAAGAACAGCTCGGCGAACATTAAGTGGGATTCTGGCCAATGGGACAATGGTTCGGTTCTCTGAACCCATTCTGCCGATCTCAGTCCCGTTGGAGTATTCAATAATTGTTGCTTGGCTGTTGACGAAGGCATTAACCGTAGGGATATTGACCGTGAAATAAGCGTAAGCAAAAAGTGCAGATCCGATGATAAAGCCAGTGCCGCCAATGAATATGGCGGAGCGAAAGAGTATTTTGCGGATCACGTGTGAAGGTTACCGCTTTACCCAATCGTCATCTTCCAAGGTCCGCTGGCGTCGTGGCGCTTTGCGCTCGGTGCCATCACCCAGAATGAACGAGGCGCTCAGGTGGTTCCAAGAACAATCTCGGCAAATCTCGACAACATAGACACGAAATTCTCCGTATTCCTTCTCCATTTCAGTGAGTTCTTTAATCGATTTTATTCTTCCGGAAAATTGTCCAAGTTGATCACCAAATGTGTATCGCAATTCAACCAGCGCTTTTTTGCATACCGGGCACGGCCGTTCCACTTTGACTCCGTGAAATTTTGCAGCGAGCAACAAATAAGGGTCGGCATCGCATGCATCAACTCGTCCTTTGAATAGCGCCTTAAGTGTTGCGCGTTTATCCAGGGTGTAGTCGATATAACCCCGTAAAGAATTCATGGGCGCAAGAATAACAAGACGAGAGCGCGTAAAGAAACTACTCTGTGCCTTATGCCTAGTTTGGGATTTCTTGAGTTACTAAAACATCCCAGACTCTCCAGGCTTTTCGCGGCTCGCTGGTTGGGGCAGGCAACGGATGGAATCTTTCAAAGCGCTCTCGCCTCATTCGTTCTCTTTAGTCCTGAAAGAAAAGCCAACGCCCTTGGAGCGGCTTTGGCCTTCGCTGTCGTGTTGCTGCCGTACTCCTTAATTGGCCCTTTTGTTGGAACAATTCTCGATCGAGTTTCCAGGCAGCGCGCTGTGCTAATCGCAAACCTTGCTCGAGCTGGAAGTTTGCTCGTCATCGCTCTCTTGATTTCGCAAGGTCACACCGGCGTTGAACTCACCTTTGTTGTTCTTCTTGCTTTTGGGTTAAACAGACTGATCTTGGCAGCACTTTCTGCAGGGCTTCCGCTTATCGTGGAAAATCATTCATTGATCTCTGCAAATGCGATGGCAGTGACAGGCGGTTCCATCTTTGTTGTTATTGGTGGCGGTTTAGGACTCGGACTTCGAAAGATTTTTGACTCTTTCCACAACGCAAATCATTCCGATGCCTCGATGATTTTGATTGCGACGATTGGGTATTTTCTTACTTCATTATTAATTCTTCGTATAGGAAAGAAGGAAATAGGTCCACTGGATCACGAGAAAGCCAGTGCCAGTTTCACTCACGGCATTAACGAAATGCGTGAAGGATTTGCGTTTCTGGCACAACATTCTGATGTTGCTCGTGGGATCTGCGCGACCGCCATTCAACGCGGTGGCTTGAACGCTCTCTTAATTATCGCAATCTTGCTAGAACGAAATACTTTTCATTCTTCCTCACAACCTCAGGCTGGGCTCTCCGGGTTGGCTGTGGCACTAACGCTTGCAGGTTTCGGACTCGCACTTGGAGCGCTTATTGCGCCTTATGGTGTTGAGAAATACGGGCGTCACAGATGGATTCGAATCATGATGATCGGTAGCGCGCTTTCACCTTTACTCGTGGCTCTTTCAGAGACTCCGATTCCACTCTTTATTGCTGCATTCGTCACGAGCCTTTGCGGACAAAGTGTGAAAGTCACCAATGATGCCCTTGTTCAATCCAAAATTGATGACTATTTCCGAGGCAGGGTTTTTGCCGTTTACGATGTGTTAGTCAATGGCGCCATTGTTTCCGGAGCGGTTATTGCCGCACTGTTGTTGCCAGCATCAGGTAAATCTGTACTTGTTCCAATTCTGATTTCCTTTGTATATTTTCTAACTGCGGCGCGGCTGTTGCGCCCAGAGCGTTTTAGTTTTTCGCTCTAGTTGCCCACCATTTCATCAATTCCTCTTCTGCTCTTTCGGCTCCCAATGGACCGTTCTCGAGCCGTAATTCAAGAAGAAAATCCAGAGCATCGCCCACTGCGCTAGATGGTTTGACGTTAAGCAAGCGCATTACCTGTCCGCCATCTAAATCCGGACGAATCTTAGATAACTCTTCTTGCTCCATCAATACTTTAATGCGATCTTCCAAGCTTTGGTAAGTTGCGGCAAGGGCATCAGCTTTTCTTTTATTGCGTGTGGTGCAATCTGCCCGCGTTAAGACATGTAAATGTTCTAGCAAGCTACCTGCGTCGCGAACGTATCTGCGTACCGCAGAATCTGTCCACTCACCCTCGCCGTAACCGTGAAATCTCAGGTGAAGTGAAACTAATGTTGAGACTTCTTCTATTGTCTCTGAACTAAAGCGCAAAGCCTTCAGTCGTTCTTTAGTTAATCTTCCACCAACAACTTCGTGGTGGTGAAAAGAAACGCCACCGCCCGCAATCAGGCTACGTGTCTTAGGTTTGCCAATGTCATGTAGCAGTGCAGCCAAACGTATAATGAGGTTTGGCCCACCTAGTCGGCCTTCCAGCGCAATCGCTTGTTCTAAAACCGTGAGTGAATGCTCATAAACATCTTTATGGTGGTGATGCTCGTCGATCTCAAGTTGTAACTTTGGAATTTCTGGCAGCACGATCTCCGCTAGACCTACATCGACCAACATTGTTATACCCACGCGAGGATTTTGTGACATGAGCAATTTAACTAATTCATCTCGCACTCTCTCAGCAGAAATAATGGAAATCCTGCTAGCCATACTCTTCATGGCTTCAACAACATCTGGTGCGACTTCGAAATTCAATTGACTGGCAAACCGAGCAGCTCTCATCATTCTTAATGGGTCATCTGAAAAGGAATTTGTTGCGCTAGTGGGTGTCCGCAATATTTTATTTGCTAAATCATGTAAACCATTAAAAGGATCGATAAAGATTGGTGTGCCTTGTGTAAGTTCTAAAGCCATTGCATTGACGGTGAAGTCTCTTCGCGATAAATCTCCTTCGATGTGATCACCGAATTCAACTTCTGGTTTCCGGCTATCAATTTCATATACTTCTGTCCGATATGTTGTTACTTCAACCGTTGTGTCTCCACGTTTTGCCGCAACTGTTCCAAATGCGATTCCGGTATCCCAGACATTTTCAGCCCAATTTTTCAAGATTTTTTTTGTTGCCTCTGGGCGTGCATCCGTTGTGAAATCTAAATCATTTCCAAGGCGCCCCAGAATTGCATCCCGCACTGGTCCGCCAACGAGCGCCAGACGGTATCCAGCCTTTTTAAAGGCCTCAGCAAGTGAGCTCGCCAAAGGCGCCCGTTCAATGAGGGAGCGAATCGCAAGTTCTCCCGCGGCTCCTAATGCACTCGTCACAATGAGTAAGGCTAGAGCAGTACCCTTGCTTCATGACCCCTGCACCCGGTGCGGGCAGCGAAGGTACCAAGAAGAAGCGGCGGCGCAGACGGCCCGCCAATCGCGCCCCACAAGATCCGACTTCACCTCCCGCTCAAAAAGTCGCGCCTAAAACCGAAAATAAGCCCAATCGCCCCTACACAAAACGCGTGGATGAAGTCAGCGCCGGCGGGCTCGTGATTAGCACCTCAGGGAGCCATGGTTTGCTCATTGGTCGGATCGATCAAAAGGACGCCAATAAAACAAGATTGTTATGGTCGCTACCAAAAGGCCACATTGAACCCGGGGAAACTCCTGAACAAGCTGCAATTCGAGAAGTTATGGAAGAGACTGGGATTGAAAGTGCCATAGAACGTGAATTGGGAGTTATAGATTTTTGGTTTATGGCGGGTGGAAAGCGAATCCATAAGACCGTTCATCACTATCTCTTTCGCGAAACCGGTGGCCTCTTAGCTCCTCAAGTAAGTGAAGTGGATGAAGTCGCCTGGTTCCCGCTGACTGAAATTATCGAGCGGCTCGCCTACCCCGATGAAAAGAAACTCATCGGGCGAAGCGGTGAATTAGCTATATGAAAACTTCCCGTTGGCTTCTCGCACTCTTCTTAATTATTGCGCCGATAATTACAAATGCTCCTAACGCGGTAGCGGAACCTAATCAAAACATTGTCCTTGTCGATCTACCTCATAGAGATTTTCAAGGAAATTTCTTTGCTGACGATTTTGCGAGTTCATTGCTTCCTACGGGTGCCCTCGGAGTGAAAGTGTTTACTCCCGTGGCGCGACCCCGCACATGGCTAATTGACCCTGCTCTTATAGATGACGTTCAGACGTTAGCCCTTAAAAATGTAGATGCGCAAAATTGGTTGGTACAACTTAAGACCGCCTCAAGCCTGGATCCAGTACTTGCTGTTCCTTACGCACATCCAGATCTTTCGATGATGAAGCGTTTAGCTCCTAATGAGTTGAATTACTATTTTGACTACAGCAAAAAGCAATTACAAAAGTTTTTGGGAGTGGATGTTGCGATAGATAAATCAGCCCTGTGGAGTTCTGGGTATGCCAAAGTAACTTCTGAGGCTGCTCTGTCATATACATACAACCGTCGAGCATTGGTTTTGATGAGTACTGTAATTCCTGTTGAACAGCTAGATCCCATACGATCAAAATTGGCAGTACTGCTTTCCGCTGGAATTAGTCCCTCCAGGCAAAGTTCTCTCGCCTCCAGTGCAGACCAAGCACTTACTGAGGAACGACATCGGTTGCGAATCGTTGGTGGTAACTATCGTTTGACTTCATTGCATGAAAAAGTTCCAGTTACATTGGTCAATGAATTTGATGCGCCAGTAATAGTAAATGTGCACCTTGGGGTTCAAAATTCTCGTATAAAGGTCGCGAAAATAGGGCAGGTTACTTTGCCCGCGAAATCCAAAACTCAAGTTTTCTTGCAAATCACAGTTATCGCCTCAGGAACAACCACTGTTTTAGCCGAGTACCGAAATAATTCAGGGAAAACCATCAACGATGTTTCAATATTAACGATTAACAGTTCTGTTATTAGCCCTGCAGTTGCTTGGTTTACAACCGGGGCCGCCATTATTCTTTTCTTGGCTGCGATCACTCAAAGTGTTCGAAGGGTGAGGAGGTCTCGTAAATGAAACCTACAGAACTCTTTCATGCATCCAGCGTGATGGCTCTTGGGACAATTCTTTCTCGCATTACTGGTTTCATTCGAGGAATCCTTGCTGTTGCAGTGTTGGGAACTGCTTTATTGGCTGATACTTACAACGTCGCCAATACGCTTCCATTTATCTTATACAACTTGCTAGTAGGTGGCGCCCTTACTGCAATTTTTGTGCCCCAACTTGTTCGTTCTTTTGAAGACGAAGATGGGGGTCACGCTTTTGCTTCTCGGTTAGTTACA
This sequence comes from uncultured Actinomycetes bacterium, assembly GCA_903834145.1. Lineage (GTDB taxonomy): Bacteria > Actinomycetota > Actinomycetes > Nanopelagicales > Nanopelagicaceae > QYPT01. The sequence goes on along the minus strand of CAILHY010000013.1, from coordinate 30,544 downwards.
TCTATTAGCGCTATCTTGTTGGGTTTGGTTATTGTCGGAACTGTATTAGCGCCACTACTTGTTCGAATCTATGCGCCGGAATTTACTAACCCAGGTTTTGAAAATGAATTCCGTTTAGCAGTGGCATTTACTCGTTACTGTCTTCCTCAAATATTCTTTCTTGGAATATTTACAATGTTCGGTCAAGTGGCAAATGCTCGTGGGTCCTTCGCTCCACTCATGTGGGCACCAATTGCGAACAATTTAGTAGTGATCGCTGTCTTTATTGGTGTCCTAACACAGGCACCGCATTTGGCAAGCTCGACTATTACCTCAACCCAGACGCAGATACTTGGGTGGGGAACAACTCTCGGTGTGGTTGTGCAGGCCCTTATTTTGATTCCAGTGGTGAAGCGATCAGGGATTCACATTCGTCCAAAATTGGGTTGGCAGGGTTTAGGAAAATCGTTTTCCTTAGCTGGCTGGACTCTTGTTTATGTTTTAATTTCACAGTTGGGCTATCTCGTTACCGTCAATATTTCAACCAGTGCGGCTGTGCGTAGCGCCAATGAAGGAATCAAGACCGGTGTTGGCTATACACCCTTTAGTAACGCTTATTTAATAATGATGTTGCCTTATTCAATTGTGACTATTTCAATCATTACAGCGCTCTTGCCACATATGTCCAAACTTGCGATCGATGGAAAGCGAGAGGAAGTTCGGATTCAGTTAATTAAGGCCATCAAGATGGTTGGCGTAATCACTATTCCGAGTAGTGTCGCCTTTGTATTTTTTGGCCCTATGATCACAAAGGTTCTCTACTTTGGAATTGGGAAAGATGATTCGACATACATCGGTTACGTTTTGTCAGCCCTTGGAATAGGGCTTGTTTTCTTTAGTATTAACTTGATTTTAATTCGCGGATTCAATGCTTTCGAAGATACTCGAACTCAGGTTTTATCGATCTTACTTATTAATATCATTGCCGTAAGTTTGTCTTACCTTTTCCTAAACACCTTACACACCCGATGGATTACCGTTGGTCTAGGTGGAGCGTTTTCAGTGAGTTATATAGCGGGTCTCTTTGTTACTTTGGCCTTGCTCAAACGCCATACGGGTTCTATTCGATTTAGTCATTTTGCTGGTCAACATTTTCGCCTCTACCTAGCTTCCTTTATTGCTATGGCTCCTTTCTTTCTTCTTTCAACGACCCAACATTGGGTAAATGGTAATTCAAGTAAAATGGATCACATTGGTCAATTGATGCTTGTAATGTCTGTGAGCACGGTGGTGTATTTCTTTGTTGCAAAGGCCTTAGCTGTTGAGGAGATATCGATAACAAGTGAATTGATTAAGATTCAATTTGCGCGCGCCACGGCTAAGATTCGCAAGTCCACTCCTAAAGTTGGGGAATAAGTAACCCTAAGATGCGGTTATGGTGATGCTATGACAACAGAAACTGATATCCATCAAGTAGTTATTGTCGGGTCCGGTCCAGCTGGCTACACGGCCGCGATTTATGCGGCGAGGGCTCAGCTTTCCCCTGTTCTTTATGAAGGTTCAGTAACCGCCGGTGGCGCTCTCATGAATACCACGGAGGTAGAAAATTTCCCCGGGTTTACAGATGGTGTTATGGGGCCTGACCTTATGGAATCAATGAGAAAACAGGCAGCACGTTTTGGAACAAATTTGATCACTGATGACATTGTAGAAATGGATCTCGAGGGTCCCGTTAAGACCCTAAAGGATGGATCGGGAAATGTAATTCGCGCTAAGTCTGTCATTCTTGCAATGGGGTCGGCTTTTAAAGAGATAGGACTTCCCAACGAAAAACGCCTCTCTGGAAGAGGTGTCTCATGGTGCGCCACGTGCGACGGATTCTTCTTTAGAGATCAAGAAATTGCCGTAGTAGGTGGCGGTGATTCAGCAATTGAGGAGGCAACTTTCCTTACTAGGTTTGCTAGCAAAGTTGTTCTCATTCATCGTCGCGACACTTTGCGAGCATCTAAAATTATGGTGGATCGCGCCTTCGCAAATCCGAAGATTGAATTTTTATGGAACCATGAAGTTGTAGATGTTTTAGGGGAACAAAAGACAGAAGCTTTGCAGTTGCGAGATACTTTGACTGGCGAAGAATCTACCCGGGCATTTACTGGGCTCTTTGTTGCAATTGGCCATACTCCAAGAAGTGAGCTCGTCACTGGTCATATCGATTGCGACTCTGAAGGCTATGTAAAGGTTGTGGGGCGAACCTCCCAAACTAATATCAACGGCGTCTTCGCATGTGGGGATTTAGTGGACCACACTTACCGCCAAGCAATAACAGCGGCAGGCTCAGGATGCCAAGCAGCCTTAGATGCCGAAAGATTTTTATCCCACCTGTAAAGTAAGCCGTTAGAAAACCCAAAAAGGAGCAGTCGATGAGCGCACTAGAGCATGTAACCACTTCCACTTTTGATGAGTCGGTTTTGAAGAGCACTACACCGGTTTTGGTGGATTTTTGGGCTGAATGGTGTGGACCTTGTCGTGCAGTGGCACCCATTCTTGAGGAAATATCTAAAGAGCATGGTGGAAAGATCAAGATTGTAAAACTCAATACCGATGAAGAATCTGCGATCGCGATTAAATATGGAATTACTTCAATTCCAACCCTTAACGTTTTCGTTAATGGCGAGGTAGTTAAATCAATCATCGGCGCAAAACCAAAGCCTGCGCTCTTGAAAGAACTCGAATCATTTCTTTAAATAGAAGCTGATGGACGAATTACCGCTTAAATTAACAGATCGAAACGATGTGGTGACTCATGTCATCAATATTTTGCATCGTTTAGGTTTGTTGTCTTTCGTTCATGATTCTTTTGATTCTGCAGTCGCCGATTCCGTCAGAGCATTTCAACAATCTCGAGGATTGGTTGTTACTGGTTTTGTTGATGCAGTAACTCTTCGCTCACTCGAGGAAGCCCGTTGGAAATTGGGTGATCGCTCCTTATATCTTCAACCTTCTCCACTTATGCGCGGCGATGATGTCGCCACACTTCAGGCACGACTGACTGAAATGGGATTCGATTGCGGAAGAGTCGATGGTGTTTTCGGAGAACGATCCGAAAGCGCTGTTAGGGAATTCCAAAAATCGGCAGGTGTTTCCGTTGATGGAAAATGTGGTCCCGCCACAATTACTGCTCTTATGCGCTTATCACGAACTGTTTCTGGAGGTGCCCCTGCCATTCTGAGAGAAAGTGCAATGCAAAAGAATCGCGGACCAGCGCTGGCCAATAAGGTGATTGTTTTAGATCCTAGTTGTGGCGGTAGTGATCAGGGTTACGTCGGTCATGGGATTAATGAGGCAGAGGTTGTCTACGATGTTGCACAACGCTTAGAAGGCAGGCTTTTAGCCTTAGGTGTGAGCGTTTTCCTGACACGCGGTGGGAACAACTCCCCTTCGGAAGGGCAACGTTTGGTGTTCGCCAATGAAACCAGTGCCGATTTAATAATTTCATTGCATTTAGATAGTTATACCAACGAGAAGGCGCATGGAGTTGCCACTTATTTTTACGGGAGCCATGCACACGGAATCCACTCCGTGGTGGGTGAGCGTTTTGCCTCCATCGTCCAACGCGAAATTTGTGCGCGGACTGATCTACTCAATTGCCGAACACATGAAAAGACATGGGATTTATTGAGACTTACAAAAGCTCCTACCGTCAGAATTGATTTAGGTTATGCCTCAAATTCTGGAGATGCTGAGCGTTTAAGCCGTCCTGATTTCCGAGATGTCATTGCAGAGTCCGTAGTCATCGCGATTCAGCGCTTGTATTTAGCTTCAGAGGATGATGCAAAGACAGGCACGTTACGGCTTTCTGACCTTCGTAAAGCCGGAATTCGTAAATAGGTTCTCGGAAGTACGCCCCTTTATGGCACACTTCCCCAATGTCTGAACTTATAAGCCGCCATCAAACAGGAGCTCCTCAAAATCTTGAGGAGCGTTTCGCCCTGCGTGCGGCCGGGATGCAACCCAGCGAAATTCGTTCACTTTTCGCTGTGGCTTCTCGCCCAGAAATTGTCTCTTTGGCAGGCGGCATGCCTAATCTTTCTGCCCTACCTATGGACATGATGGCCTCTGTTGTTAGTGATTTGATTTTGACCAACGGAGCTGAAGCCTTGCAGTATGGAAGCGGTCAAGGCCATCCTTTATTACGTGAACAAATCTGCGACGTTATGGCACTTGAAGGTATTCGGGCGAACCCTGACGACATTATTGTGACAACAGGTTCTCAACAAGCTTTGGATTTAATTTCTCGTATTTTTATTGATCCGGGTGATGTTGTGTTGGTTGAGGCTCCTTCTTATGTTGGAGCCCTCGGAACTTTCCATCAGTATGAGGCTCAAGTCATCCATGTTGAACTCGATGAGCAAGGTTTGGTGCCACAGGCACTTAGAGATGCGATTACCACTGTTCGTGGCGCCGGAAAGAAAATTAAGTTTTTGTATTTGATTCCGAATTACCAAAACCCAACGGGTGCTCTTTTGCCCGCGGACCGCCGCACAGAAATTCTCGAAATTTGTCGCGATGCTGGAATTTTTGTTGTTGAAGATAATCCGTATGGTCTTCTCGGTTTCGATCGGCCATCACCCAACGCCATGCGGGCTCAAGATAGTGAAAATGTTATTTACTTAGGTACATTCTCTAAAACCATTGCGCCGGGACTACGCGTGGGTTGGGCATTGGTTCCGCCCTCATTAAAAGAGAAGCTTGTTATTGCAAGTGAGTCTTCAATTCTTTGTCCTTCAAATTTCACACAGTTAACTATTTCCCGTTATTTAGCCGATCAGCCGTGGCGTGACCAGATAGCTTCATTTTGCGATTTATATAAAGTTCGCCGCGATGCAATGTTAGAATCTTTAGATAAATATTTCCCAGCATCTGCAACTTGGACTAAACCTGGTGGTGGATTTTATGTCTGGGTAAATTTACCTCCGGAGATTGATACAAAATTGATGGTTCCTAAAGCAATTGTTGCCAAAGTTGCTTACGTTCCAGGAACCGCATTTTACGCCGACGGTTATGGCACGTGGGCTATGCGTTTATCTTTTTGTCATCCAACTCCAGAACGTATTCGCGATGGAATTAAAGCGCTTGGTGGAGTTGTTAAGCAAGAGATCGCTAGGCGTAGTAGCGGTTTTGAACTTAAAGATTAATCTTCAAGTAAGTCAATAATTCTTTCTAGATCTTCGTTGCCGGAAAATTCAATAGTTATTTTCCCTTTTGCTTTTCCTGACTGAACACTCACTCGTGTGTCGAACAACCCAGATAAGCGATCAGCCACTTCTAACAAGTGGGGTTCAATAATTGACGCCTTTTTTGTTGACGCGTTTCTAGATTTAGTTCCAAGGGAAACTATTTCTTCGGTTGCGCGAACACTCAACCCTTCGGCAACAATTCTTGAAGCTAGACGCTCAATTTCGGCATCATCTGCAAGCCCCAATAAAGCCCGGGCGTGGCCCGCCGAAAGAACTCCTGCTGCAACTTTCCTTTGAACCGTTGCAGGTAAATTTAATAAACGCATTGTGTTAGTGATGTGGGGGCGAGACTTTCCTAGTTTCGTGGCAAGTTCATCATGTGTGTAATTAAAGTCGTTTAAAATTTGTGTGTATGCGGCGCCTTCTTCAAGCGGGTTAAGTTGACTACGGTGAATATTTTCAATCAGAGCTTCTCGTAATAATTCATTGTCCGAGGTCTGGCGAATGATGACGGGAATACTCGTAAGACCTGCAGCTTTTGATGCACGGAGTCTGCGCTCTCCCATAATTAGTTCATACTTGCCGGGAGCGATTTCACGTACAACAGGTGGTTGAAGAAGACCAACTTCCTTAATGGATTGAGTTAATTCATTGAGTGCATCTTCGTCAAAAACCGTACGAGGTTGTTTTGGGTTTGGTGAAATAGAACCAATCGGGACTTCATTTTGTTGAGCAACTTCAACTCCGGAAACAGAAAGTGATGTTGGAATTAGAGCATCGAGATTAGTGCCGAGTCCACCTTTTCTTACACTCATGCGCTCTCCCCTTTCTTGTAGTTGATGCTCACAACATTGGAATCAAATGGTTTTCCACGTTCTGCAATTTCTCTAGCCACTTGCAAATATGCGATAGCCCCGGGAGAACCTGGATCGTAAGTCATTACCGTTTGACCATATGAAGGGGCTTCTGAAACTCTCACAGCGCGGGGAATTGGAATATCAATTAACTCTTGCGGAAAATGGGAGCGAACACTTGCCGCAACATCATTAGCTAACCGTGTTCGCCCGTCAAACATTGTTAAAATTATCGTTGAGAGCTTGAGATCTGCATTCAGGCGTTTTTTAACAACCCCATAGGTCTCTAATAATTGCGTGAGACCTTCTAGGGCGTAGTACTCGCATTGAATAGGGATAAGCAGTTCTTGGGCAGCCGCTAAAGCGTTTACTGTCAGAAGCCCCAAACTTGGTGGGCAATCAATAAAAATATAATCATAGGGTTGGTCCATTGCTGATTTAGTTTGAATAAGGTCGGTCAGCGCTTCCTTGAGTCGGAGTTCGCGGGCAACCATGGAGACTAAATTAATCTCTGCTTGCGCCAGTGCGGTGTTGGAAGAAATACATTCCAAACGAGGGAATCCTGCGACTTTTTGCACGACTGAATTGATGTTTGCACTACCCATAAGAACTTCGTAGATGCCCTCATTGTTGTGATGTTCAATTCCTAAAGCGGTACTTGCGTTTCCTTGTGGGTCAAGGTCTACAACAAGAACATGCAACCCTCCCATAGCTAGGGCGGCTGCGATATTTACCGTTGTGGTGGTCTTTCCAACCCCACCTTTTTGATTAGAGACGGTGAAAATTCGAAGATGGTCAGGTTTTGGCATGGGTTCTTTGAGGCGCCGAGTACCTATCACCACCTTAGGTGATGTTTCACGTGAATCATCCATGAGCGCTAGTTAACCAGGTTTTCGCAGGGAAATAACACGGCCTTGAGGGAGGTCATCCATATCGATCTCATGGAATTGAGTTCCAGGTACGCGCATCGCCTCTTCTTGGGCACTTTCTCCTTTAATGGCGAGTAAAACGCCACCTGGTTTAAGTAAGTGGCGGGTAATAATGATGAGTTTTTCCATGGGGGCAACTGCTCGGGCTGTGACTACTTCAGACTTTGTTTTAACGTCTTGGGCTCTTCCTCGAAAAACAGTGACATTATCGCTCTCTATTATCCCGAGCGCCTCGTTGAGGAAATCTACTCGTCGTTGTAGGGGCTCCACTAAAACAACCGTAAGGTCGGGTCTGGCTAGCGCTATAGGAATTCCTGGCAAACCGGCGCCTGAGCCAATATCTATTACTTTCACTCCCTTGGGAATGAGGGAGAGAACAGGTAGGCAGTTGAAAATATGGCGCTCCCATATAATGTCACCCTCTTTGGGGCCAATGAGTCCGCGTTCAATCCCTGCAGATGTGAGAAAGTCAGCGTAAGCGCCGATTTGCCTCTCGCGCCCAGGAAAATAGCGAGAAATTAAGGTTTCACGTGAAACCATTAAGTTAGTCGCGCCTCTTTAGGCTGGAAAGATGACGACGCAGCGATCTGGGTCTTCACCTTCGGATTCACTACTCAAGCCTAATGTTTGGATTGTGTCATGAATAATCTTGCGCTCGAAGGCATTCATAGGGGCCAATTTGATGGACGTTTTTGTCGAGGTCGCTTCATCAGCGCTCTCTTTAGCCAACTGGCGAAGTTCAGTTTTACGGCCAGCACGGTATCCGTCAATATCTAACATGAGGCGGCTACGGTCACCGGTTGCTGTTTGGACAGCGAGGCGCGTTAACTCCTGAATGGCATCAAGGACTTCCCCATCACTGCCCACAAGGTGGCGTAATTTCCCGCCGACAATAGCGAGTGATGCACGGTCGTTTTCCACATCAATATCGATATCTCCATCGAGATCAGTGATATCTAGGAGGCCTTCAAGGTAATCCGCGGCGATGTCGCCTTCTTCCTCGAGTTTAGAGATGAGGGATCCTTCTGTTTTTTCAACAACTTTTTCCGTTGTGGTCTCTGTTTCACTCATAGCACTGCTCCTTTAGCCCGATTGTCGGGTTTGTGTGTTTATAAACCTATTTGGGTGTATTTATGATTTCTTTTTCTTCTTCTTTTTTTGTGGTTGTTGGCGTTGGCCTTTAACGTCAGTGGTGGGTGCTGGATTCTCTTCAGTGGAAAGTTCAGGGTTTGGCAGGGTCAGGCCACTCTTTTTCGCCCGTTTTTCTTGCAGCTCTATAAAAGCTGGAGATCCGGGGGTGGGGTTTCTTTTAATGACATAGAACTGTTGGCCCCATGTCCAAAGGTTGGTTGTTGACCAGTAAATCAAAACACCGATCGGAAAGTTAACTCCAGAGAGAGCAAAAATAACAGGGAACGCATACAACATGATTTTTTGTTGTTGCAACATCATATTGTTACTGGAATCCATTTTTGGCATTCCTTTAACCATCAATTGACGTTGAGTTGTGAATGTTGTCAACGACATAAAAGCAATCAAAATAACGGTAACAATTTTAACTGTTGTATTTGAGGAGCCTAGGAAAGTTGCTGAAATTGGTGCTCCGAAGAAGGTTGCGTTGTGAGCACTCACTACATCCGCTTGGGTGAGAACACCATGTGCGACGGGTGGATTTTTTCCAATTCCGTTTAGAACTGTAAAGAGTGAAAAGAAAATTGGTGCTTGCGCCAAGATTGGAAAACAAGATGCGAGTGGATTTGTTTTATGCTCTTTATACAACTTCATCATCTCTTCGGATTGTTTTTGGCGGTCATCCTTATGTTTCTTTTGAATCTCTTTGAGGTGTGGTTGTAACGCTGTGAGAGCGCGTTGGCTTTTAATCTGCTTTACAAACAAAGGAATAAGAAGAATGCGGATGAGAATAACAAGGCCGATGATCGAAAGGCTCCATGAGACACCACTATTGGAAGAGAAGATCGGGGTAAGAAGTTTATGGATTGAGACAATAACCCAAGAAACAGCGATATATAAGGGTTTTAGGATGGTACTCATGGGTTTACGCCCTTAATTACTAGGTTGTCGTGGTTGTTAAAAATAGTTTTCTTTTCTGGTACGTAATCGACGCCGCCATGAGACCAAGGATTGCAACGCAATAATCGCCAGGCGGACATCAGTAACCCTTTTAACCCATACCGTGAAATAGCGGTGATTGCATATGCCGAACACGATGGGTAGTACTTACAACGAGGTGGAAACATTGGAGAGATCCATTTTTGATAGAGCCCTACTATTTGTATGGCAAATTTTCTCATGTGGAGGCCATTGTTTTTTCAACCAAAGATGTGATGGTCTTATCGAGATCAGTGATTAAAGTTTTATAGGAGGTGTTGGGAAGCACGCGAATAACAACCAGGCTTCCTGAGGGAATCTGGTTGAGGTGAGTAATCAACCCGTGTCTAATTTGTCGAGCGAGTTTATGGCGGCCAACCGAGCCGGCCACATTCTTGCTGATTACCAATCCACAGCGTGCCGGGTGGGTAGCTCCAGTTGAATATAAATAACCGACTAAGGATTTACTGGTAGCGCGGAAACCGGACTTTGTTGTGCGTGCGAAATCTTCAGGTGTGGTTAAACGTGCAGAACGAGGTAGCACGAGGTGTGATTACGCAGAGATGCGGGCGCGACCTTTAGCGCGACGGGCAGATAGAACAGCTCGTCCTGCGCGAGTTGCCATGCGGGCGCGAAATCCGTGCTTCTTTGCGCGACGGCGTACGTTCGGCTGGAAAGTGCGCTTTGTCATGAGAACTCCTTGAAGGTGCGGTAAAAGTTATAAGAGGGGAACAAGGAGGTAACGGTAGAGGTCTGGGGATAACTGGGTCAAACTCACTTTTCCTAAAAAATGCCATCTACGCTCAATGTCATCTCGTGTGATCTTTACTTGTGGATAACTACTTGCTTTTCTCGCCATTTCCCTCTATTTTTCAAACCTCTCCACAGGGCCGGCGATAGACCGGCGGTAGTTAGAGGCTCAAGTAAGGGTTTAGACCACAGCCTGTGGAAAAACCTGTGGATAGTTTAAGGGGTCAAATATGGCTGTAGTCGAGACTGATTTAGCCGCCCTTTGGGCGCGGGTTATTGCCGATGTGGCGGTAGATGCCCCTCAACACAGGGCTTTTTTGGCCTTAACAAAACCTTTGGGTCTTATCCAGTCAGGCGGGTCTACTAACTTTTTGGTTGCAGCCCCCAATGTTTTTGCAAAAGATGTTCTTGAAACACGGTTGCGCGCCGTCGTGGGTGAAGTTCTTTCTCGCGAACTAGGTGAGAAAACTAATATCGCCGTCACTGTCGATGAAGGTTTAGATCTACCAAACCCTCCCGCCCCCGAAGTAGAAATTGAAATTATTCAACCAAAACATGGCACCGGTCGAGATGATCAACCCGCAGTAAAAACTTCAGAAGTTTCACAACTTAACCCTCGCTACATTTTTGAAACTTTTGTTATTGGCGCCTCTAATAGATTTGCTCATGCAGCAGCGGTGGCTGTGGCTGAAGCGCCTGCTAAAGCGTATAACCCATTATTTATTTACGGCGAATCAGGATTGGGTAAAACACATTTACTGCACGCTATCGGAGCTTACGCAAAAGAACTTTATAGCGGTGTACGTGTTCGATATGTCTCAAGCGAAGAGTTCACAAATGACTTTATTAACTCTATCCGCGATGATAAAGCCTCTGCTTTTCAGCGTAGATATCGCGATTTAGATGTTCTTTTGGTTGATGATATTCAATTCTTAGAGAACAAAGAGCGCACCCAAGAAGAATTTTTTCATACATTTAACACTTTATATAACGCAAACAAACAGATAGTAATTTCTAGTGATAGGCCTCCTAAACAATTAACAACCTTGGAGGACCGTCTGCGTAGTCGTTTTGAATGGGGTTTAATCACAGACATTCAACCTCCGGAACTAGAAACTCGTATTGCTATCCTTCGCAAAAAGGCCGCTCAAGATAAACTCAATGCCTCCGATGAAGTTTTGGAATATATAGCGAGTAAAATCTCCACAAATATTCGTGAGCTTGAAGGTGCACTTATTCGAGTTACTGCTTTTGCTAGTTTGAACCGGCAAGGTGTCGATTTAAATCTTGCTGAGATTGTTTTAAAGGATCTAATTCCAAATGAAGCAACTCCAAACATCACTGGCGCAACAATCATGGCTCAAACGGCTGCTTATTTCAGTTTGACGATGGATGACCTTTGTGGCACCTCGAGATCTCGGGTTTTAGTCAATGCCCGCCAGATTGCGATGTATTTGTGTCGCGAACTCACTGAGTTATCTCTTCCTAAAATCGGGCAAATGTTTGGCGGGCGCGACCACACCACGGTTATGCACGCCGACCGGAAAATTCGGCAATTAATGGCTGAACGGCGATCCATTTATAACCAGGTCACTGAGTTAACAAACCGAATAAAACAACAAGCGAAGAATAATTAAGGTGGAAATGTCCGTTATAGGCTCTTTTACCCCCAGGTGGGGGAAAGGTGTGGATAACTATGGGGGAATTGGTGCACAAAGTGGTGGCTCCACAGAAACCATTTATGTATCTTTGAAAACAAATGTTCTTCTTCTTTCTTTATCCACAACTATTACAAAGTTATCCACACGATGAAAACGAGACACTCGGCCCTGGCCAGGGCTTTCTGTTTTTACCCACATTTAACGGCCTGGTTACTACTACTACTTATATCTATTAAAAGGTTGAGGGTGGAGAACTTTGTGAAAGACTTTCAAACAGGAGCCCTGCATTTGCCAGGCTCACAAGTATCTATGGTTACGAGAGGTGCGGCGTGAAATTTACCGTCGAACAACACGCGTTAGCGGATGCAGTCCATTGGGTTTCACGAAGCCTTTCAACCCGCCCAATAATGACGGCTTTACTCGGAATAGTGATCGATGTGCAAAACAACGAAGTTCTCCTCTCGGGATCAGATCTAGAGACTTCAAGCAAAGCTAACTTCCCAGCTGATGTATCAATCACAGGGAAAGTTTTAGTACCTGGAAAATTACTAGCTGAAATATCGCGATCACTCCCGTCAAAACCTGTGACAGTGGAACTCGATGGAACACGGGTGCTAGTCACAGCAGGAAGTGCGAAATTCACACTCCCCACTTTGTCACTTAATGATTACCCATCTTTACCGGAATTACCTGAACCCACAGGAGTGATTGCAACAGATATTTTTTCCACCGCAGTAGCACAAGTAGCTGTAGCGGCTGGACGCGATGATTCACTACCAACCCTTACAGGTATACATATCGACATCAATCACGACACCATCACTTTAGCTGCAACAGACCGATACCGTTTAGCGGTCAGAGAATTACAATGGCAAGCGGCACAACCTAATGTTGAGACGACAGCGCTACTTCGAGCACGCACATTAGCGGAGGCGGCAAAATCACTAACAGGTGCAAAAAACGTTTCTATCTCGTTAGCACCAACTGCTTCACACGACAGGCTTGCAGGGTTTTCTGAAGAAAATAAATCAATGACATCCAGAATGCTCGATGGAACCTTCCCTCCCTTTAAACACTTGTTGCCTCAAGAAGTAACAACAACTGTGGTTGTAGAAGTAGCGCAATTCCTAGATTCAGTACGTCGTGTCGCTTTAGTAACAGACAAGACAGTACCTCTACGTTTATCTTTTTCTGGTTCAGCATTAGAACTGGAAGCTGGAGCCGGCGAAGAAGCTCAAGCAACCGAAGCAATAGAAATTTTACTAACAGGGGAACCAATAACAATCGCTTTCAACCCAACATTCCTTATTGATGGACTTCAAGCGATCGGGACGCAGTTCGTTCAAATTTCATTCACTGGATCTAATAAACCAGCGATCTTGATGGGTAAAACCACACAGGATGGCGCAGCTATAGAAAACTATAAGTACCTACTTATGCCGATGCGCTACGCCTCGTAAATGAATGCATATCAACCAACTCTCTTTAACAAATTTTAGGTCCTACCCTCAGTTAGACCTTACATTTAAACCTGGTGTAACAACCTTTTTAGGAGATAACGGTTCAGGAAAGACTAATATCGCCGAGGCTATTATTTACCTAGCATTTCTTTCATCACACCGAGTTTCAAACAACCAACCTTTGATTACTTTAGGCAGCGATCAAGCAATTGTCCGAGCAGAAATAGAAAAAGGTGGGCGCTTGCTACAGGTTGATTTAGAGATAAATGCGAATAAAGCAAACCGTGCCAAACTTAACCAAAACACAACACGAAGCCAAAAAGAAATACTAGGCGCTTGCCAGGTTATCTATTTTTCCCCTGAAGACCTAGATCTTGTACGTGGTGATCCATCAACTAGAAGAGACTTTCTAGACAAGTTACTTATTACAAGGAGCCCTCGTTTAGCAGGAGTAATTTCCGATTATGAGCGCGTAGTAAAACAAAGAAACGCTCTACTAAAAACGAGAACCTCACAGAATGCGTTAGCACCATGGAATGAACAACTGATATCACTAGGAGCGAAATTAGCCGCCGAGAGAATCTCTTTAGTTGAAGTATTAAACCCATGGGTTCAACAAAGCTACGCAAACCTTAATGAAGTTAAACCCACAGAGATCTATTATAAATCCTCCTCCGAAGGACTTTCTAAAAATTCAACACTTAATGAGGAGGTTTACGCCGCAAAAGTGATGGAGATGCAATACCAAGAGATTGAAAGAGGCTTGACATTATTTGGGCCCCACCGAGATGATTTACAACTTCAACTTGGTCCATTTCCTGCAAAAGGGTATGCAAGTCACGGCGAATCCTGGTCTATGGCAATATCTCTAAGGCTAGGCTCATTCAACCTCTTGAAAAATGAAGGCGCAGAACCAATACTTATCCTTGATGATATTTTCGCAGAACTCGATAACTCCCGCCGCCAACAATTGATCCACGCAACAGAAATAGCCGAGCAAACAATTATTACTGCGGCTGTATCTAGCGATCTCCCTCAAGATCTCCAAGGAGAGAGAAGATTTGTTGAACCAGGTCGAGTGACAGAAAGGACTGAGTGATGGCAAAAAAAGATTTAGCGCTAGATTTGTTTCACTCTTTCCAAACACATAAAAGAAAACCAAAAAAACAGATTAAAGAAAGCACTCAAACTGCTACCGACCCCCAACCTTTAAGTGATGTGTTATCAAAATTAATTCATGACCGTCAATGGAAGACGGGAATCGCCGAAGGAACCCTCTTCTCGTCATGGGCTTCTATAGTTGGGGAACAAATCTCCCAACACACAACACCAATCTCCCTTCTTGATGGAGTCCTAACAATCCGGACTTCGTCAACGGCTTGGTCCACACAACTTCAACTCGTGGCACCTGATGTCTTACAAAGCATCCAACACAGCGCCCCGGGAGCTTTGGTTGACTCCCTCAACATCTTGGGCCCAGACGGCCCAAGCTGGAAACATGGCCGCCGGTCAATAAAAGGCGCCCAAGGACCCCGAGACACCTACACCTAATAAAGGACCCTTTCTGGTGTTTTCTTAATAGGAACCCTCACCTCTGGTGAGTTCGTGCCCCTATGCCCACCCCTAAGGCTTACCTGCGCTACACAGATATTAATTTCACGGTAGGATTCAGGGGTGCTAAAAGGGAAAATATCCCTAGCGGGCCAGTAGAGCCATTTTCCCAATATTGGGTTCATCTGGCTTTCACGGCCAGAATTCTTCACTTTGAGCGTAAAAGGAGCGTTGTGCCAAACAAAACGAACACCTACAACGCCAGTTCGATCACCGTCCTAGAAGGCTTAGCGGCGGTGCGTAAACGTCCAGGTATGTATATCGGCTCCACCGGTGAGCGCGGTCTTCACCACCTGGTCTATGAAGTTGTGGATAACGCCGTGGATGAGGCCTTGGCTGGCTACTGCACGGATATCAATGTCACTCTGATGCCTGATGGCAGCCTTAAATGTGTAGACAATGGTCGTGGAATCCCTGTGGATATGCACCCAATCGAAAAAAAACCTGCACTCGAAATTGTTATGACTGTTCTTCACGCCGGCGGAAAATTTGGTGATGGTGGGTACTCGGTATCCGGTGGGCTTCACGGCGTAGGTATTTCTGTAGTAAACGCTCTAAGTTCTGATTTATCAGTAATAGTTCAACGAGACGGATTTTTTTGGTCCCAAGATTACAAACTAGGAGTTCCCACTGCCGAGGTGGCTAAAGGTGAACCATCAACTTCAAACGGCACGACAGTTCAATTCTGGCCATCGAAAGAAATTTTCGAAACCACCGATTTCTCTTTTGAAATACTTTCCACACGCTTTCGTGAAATGGCATTCCTTAATCAAGGCTTAACAATCACTTTGAAAGATGAGCGCGCAGGACACGTAGATGAGAAGGGTGAACAACTTGATGTTCGCTATCACTACGAAGGGGGCATCACTGATTTCGTTCGCCATCTAAACCTCACACGCGGAGAGACTCACAAATCCATAATTGCTTTTTCAGCTACAGACGAAAAACAACGCATGTCGTTGGAAATCTCTATGCAATGGAATGCAGGATTTTCTGAATCTGTTTACACTTTTGCGAACACAATTAACACTCAAGAAGGTGGAACCCATGAAGAAGGTTTCCGTACAGCCTTAACTTCCATCGTAAATAAATTTGGTGAAGAGTGGGGTTTTATCCGCAAGAAAGAAGACAGGCTTACCGGCGAAGATGTTCGCGAAGGTTTAACGGCAATTCTTTCCATTAAATTGGCAGAACCTCAATTTGAAGGTCAAACCAAAACAAAATTGGGAAACACAGAAGCAAAATCTTTTGTTCAAAAAGTTGTCAATGAAGAATTTACAACGTGGTTGCAAAAAAACCCTGCTGAAGGCAAAGACATCGTACGTAAATCTATTGATGCAGCAGCAGCACGTGTGGCAGCTCGAAAAGCGCGAGATCTTTCCCGTAACCGAAAAGGTTTACTTGAAGGCAGAGGAATGCCCGGAAAGCTTGCGGACTGCCAATGGACAGAACCAGAAAAATGCGAGCTCTACATTGTCGAAGGTGACTCCGCAGGTGGTTCAACAAAGGGTGGCCGTGATTCCCGATACCAAGCAGTACTCCCGATCCGAGGGAAAATTCTAAATGTTGAGAAGGCGCGCATTGATCGAGTTCTTCAAAACAATGAAGTCCAAGCGCTAATAACAGCGCTAGGCACTGGTGTGCACGATGAATTTGATATTGCAAAACTGCGCTACCACAAGATTATTTTGATGGCCGATGCTGATGTCGACGGTCAACATATCCGAACACTTTTACTCACACTCTTGTTTAGATTTATGCGCCCTCTCATTGAACAAGGATTTGTTTATTTGGCACAACCACCTCTTTACAAACTTAAATGGGGTGGAAAAGAGCCAGTTCAATATGCGTTCTCAGACCGCGAACGAGACGGTTTTATTAAAATTGGAGTAGAAGCAGGCAAGCGCTTACCCAAAGAAGACGGAATCCAACGATTTAAAGGTCTTGGAGAAATGCCCGCGAAGGAATTGTGGGATACAACAATGGACCCTCAACACCGGGTTCTCATTCATGTAAGTCTTGATGATGCGGCTGCGGCAGATGATCTCTTCTCAGTTCTTATGGGCGAAGATGTTGAACTGCGCAGACAATTTATTCAACGTAATGCCAAAGATGTTCGCTTCCTAGATATTTAATGTGATTCAGAAACCCAAAGGACGGTAATGGACGAGATACGCAAAGACTTCGATCGCATCGAAGTTGTCGACCTCCAAGTGGAGATGGCGCGCTCTTATCTTGATTATGCAATGAGTGTCATTGTTGGTCGCGCTCTTCCAGATGTCCGCGATGGATTAAAACCTGTTCACCGCAGAGTTTTGTTTGCGATGTACGATGGTGGATATCGTCCAGATAAAGGTTACTACAAATCATCGCGTATCGTCGGTGACGTTATGGGTAAATATCACCCACATGGAGACACGGCGATTTATGACACAGTTGTTCGATTAGCTCAAACTTGGTCCTTGCGTTACCCGCTCGTAGACGGAAACGGTAACTTCGGTTCACCTGGAAATGATCCAGCCGCTGCAATGCGTTACACCGAAGCACGACTCTCTCCTATGGCTATGGAGATGATGCGTGACATCGACGAGAACACTGTTAACTACAGCCCCAATTACGATGGGCGATCTGAAGAACCTGATGTTCTTCCAAGTCGCTTCCCAAATCTCCTTGTCAATGGAAGCGCTGGCATCGCTGTCGGTATGGCTACCAATATTCCACCGCATAACTTGCGAGAAATTGCTGAAGGTGTTGATTGGGCGCTTGCTAACCCAGAAGCAAAATCAGATGAACTTTTATCTCAACTGTTAAAAATTGTTAAAGGTCCAGATTTCCCTACTCGTGGACTTATTGTTGGCCGCACCGGTATAGAAGATGCTTACCGAACCGGGCGTGGGTCGATAACCATGCGCGCCGTGGTCTCTGTAGAGGAAATCAATAAACGCACATGTTTAGTTGTGACTGAACTGCCTTATCAAGTAAACCCAGATAATTTGGCGTTGAAAATTGCCGAGCTTGTAAAAGATGGCAAAATCAAAGGCATTGCTGATGTTCGCGATGAAGGAAATGAACGCTTAGGGCAGCGTTTAGTTGTGGTCCTACGAAATGATGCCATTCCAAAAGTTGTACTCAATAACCTCTACAAACAAACACAACTCCAAGACACCTTCGGAGCGAACATGCTTGCCCTTGTTGATGGGGTTCCTCGCACTCTGCGATTAGATGAGTTTGTTCGTTATTACATCGATCACCAAGTAGAGGTCATTGTTCGGCGCACACAATATCGTTTGACAGAGAAAGAGCGCCGAGCTCATATTTTGCGCGGCTACCTCAAGGCACTCGATGCACTCGATGCCGTAATTGCTTTGATTCGAGCAAGTACAACACCTGAAGAAGCGCGTACGGGATTGATGAAATTACTTGATGTAGATGAAATTCAAGCCAATGCTATTTTGGACATGCAGCTACGTCGCATCGCAGCTCTTGAGCGCCAAAAAATCAATGATGAGTACGACGGCCTTATGGCTGACATTGTTGAACTGACAGCGATTCTTGCCAGCCCTGAAAAACAGCGCGAAATAATTAAAACAGAACTTTCAGACCTAGTCGCTAAATACGGTGACGAGCGCCGTACGCAGATTATTGCTAGCGAAGGTGATTTCTCTGCAGAGGATCTCATCCCAGACCAAGAAGCTGTTGTCACTATTACACACAGTGGTTATTCAAAACGGACAAAGGCTGATCTCTATCGTTCACAAAAACGCGGAGGAAAAGGCGTTAAAGGCGCAATGCTTAAACAAGATGATGTCGTAGATCATTTCTTTGTGGCTTCAACACATGACTGGTTATTGTTCTTTACAAACCAAGGCCGTGTTTATCGCGCGAAAGTTCATGAACTTCCAGACGCGGGTCGAGATGCGCGAGGCCAACATGTCGCCAATCTTTTAGCGTTTAAACCAGAGGAACATATCGCTCAAGTCTTATCCATTAAGAACTATGAAGCTGCTCCTTATTTAGTTCTAGCAACCAAAAATGGTTTAGTGAAGAAAACCCCTTTGAGTGAATACGATTCACCAAGAGCGGGTGGACTTATAGCAATAACTTTAAAGAATGAAGACGAAGTAGTGAGCGCAACGCTTGTAGATGGCAAAGACGAACTTTTGCTTGTTTCTAGAAAAGGTATGGCTATGCGTTTCACCGCTGACGACGAATCGTTGCGTCCAATGGGTAGATCCACGAGCGGTGTTATCGGGATGAAATTCCGCGCCGGCGACGAACTCCTCACTATGGCCCGGATCAATTCTCAAGATTCCAATCTTTTAGTCTTCACTGCCACCGATGGTGGTTATGGCAAGAAAACACCACTCGAGGAATACCGCCTACAAGGTCGCGGTGGTATCGGGATTAAAGCCGCCAAGATCGACGAGGATTCTCGAGGGGTACTTGTTAGCGCCTTGGTTTTGAGTGATGATGATGAGGTTTTAGCGATTACATCTGCTGGTACTGTTATGCGCACTCCAGCCGCTGAAGTACGCCAAACCGGGCGTGATTCAATGGGGGTACGGCTAGTCAACCTCAGTGATGGGGTCGTCGTTGTTTCAGTCACTAAAAGCGCGGAGGTGGATTCAGCTGTAGAAAGCTGAGCATAAATTCTCGTTTTGGGTCTAACTCAACTTACCTGTAGCCTTACGCAGGTTTTCGGGGCCTTTAGCTCAGCCTGGTTAGAGCGCTTCCCTGATAAGGAAGAGGTCGGAGGTTCAAGTCCTCCAAGGCCCACTCCCGTTAACCACGGGGACTTAGCTCAATTGGTAGAGCACCGCCTTTGCAAGGCGGGGGTTAGGGGTTCGATTCCCCTAGTCTCCACAAGAGCACCCAGAGAAATCTGGGTGTTTTTTATTTCTTGGAAATCACTCGCAACCGCAACGCGTAGTAAGCACCGGAAAATCCACCTGGTGCAAACATCACGACAAAGATAAAGAGCAAACCGAGCGTGAACGCAGGTTCCGACAACGGACCACTAATAATCTTTGGAACCGAATGTAGGGCAGTTGTTTGGCTTAAGTCCTGCAATCTCGTTGACGCCACAGAGTAAACAATTCCTCCAATCACTGCGCCCCAACGGGTTACAGCACCACCTAAAATCACCATCAATAAAAGAGCAATCGTGACGTCCGCCGAAGCAAACCGAGGTGCTGCGCTACCACTGACCATCAACATGACAACACCAATAAAACTTGCCATAGCTGCAGCAATAACAAAAGATAAAAGTTTGAATCTGGTGGGCTTTAAACCAAGGACTGCAACCCTGGTTTCATTATCACGAAGAGCAGCAAAAACTCGCCCAGCTGAACTTTCAGTGATCCACCAGGTTATAAAGTACACAACAACCAATGTGGCTAAAGAAATCCAAAATAAATACTTTGTATTAAAAACACCAATAAAAATACTTGGGACCTTGTCGGCATTTAAAGCAACGCCGTTTTCGCCGTTTGTAAAACCACCAAAATCCCTACTAATAACAACATGCCCAGCTTCAGCAAAAGCCAAAGTAACCATTGCAAAAGTAATGCCCCCGGTACGTAAAGAAGCACTTCCAATTATTATCGCCAAAACAGTGGAGAGTGCAACCGCCGCGATAACAGCCAACCACCACACTAAAACATCATGATTAATAAATAGCACAGCCAAATACATCCCTGAAGCAAAGAACAATGCATGACCAAATGAAAGCAATCCTGTAAACCCAAAAAGGAGATCGTAAGTCAAAGCTAACGCACCATAAAGAAATGCAACCGCCATTGTCTGTTGCAAACCTGGATGGCTCAATGGGTTATTACCCAAGAAGGGAGCGGCGAAAAGAAGAATAATTAGGACGCCTAGCAATGGGCGCGAATACTTCCAACGCAACATTATGGTTTCACCTTTCCAAGCAATCCTTGAGGCCGAAGAAGTAAAACTCCCGCCAACAAGAAGACGACAACAAAATCACCTAAACCTGGGCTGTAATAATTGGCATATTGCTTAATAACGCCAATAACCATCGCGGCTAAGAAGCTTCCAGGTACGGAGCCCATTCCACCGATCACGACAACAATGAAACCGTAAATGAGATACGTTCCGGCGATTAAAGGAGATACACCGTTTGAGTAAGCCGAAACTAAAACGCCACCAATTCCCGCTGCGAAACCTCCAAGGAAGAAGACGGCGCTGAAAGCTAATCGAACATTGATACCCAAAGCCGCAACCATTTGACGATTTTCTACTCCAGCTCGAATAACCAAACCAATTCTTGAATAACGTAACAAAGCAGTGTTGGCAATTAAAAGAATGAGTGCGACTGCAATATAGAGAAAGCGGTCAACAGGGATATGAGCGGAACCAATAGATACAGTATTAATAAACCAAGGAGGAGTGGGAAGTAGTCGTAAATCATTTCCGAACCAACCAGCAAGAACGGCGCCAACAACCAGAGATATTCCAACAGTTACGAGTGCTTGGTCTATATGACGCTCATAAAGACGGGTAATAACAACTCTTTCAACAATGAGCGCGAATAAACCTGATGCCAAGCCCCCAACAATCATCGCGGCAATAAATGTCCACGTATTGCTCACGTGAACCACTTGAGTCGAGAACCACAATCCAACAAAAGCCCCGACAGTCAAAAATGAACCATGAGCGAAATTAAGGACTCCCATTAACCCATAAATAAGCGAAAGGCCAGAAGCAACAAGAAAATACAAGGCGCCTAAACCAATTCCAGTGATGCCGATAAGCATGAAGGTATCCATTATTTATGACCTCCACTAACACCAAGCATGGTGTGCACCCATTCGCCATCATGTAAGAATTCAGGACTTCCTTGAAAAACGATGCGACCTTGATCCATAACAATGATGTGCTGCGCTATTCTTTTTACGAGCGGCAGATTTTGCTCGACAAGTAACATCGTGGTCTCTCCCGCAACCCGCCCAAGTGCATCAGCAACTTCAGTAACAAGTTTAGGAGCTAGTCCTTTTGTGGGTTCGTCAATCAATAGAATTTCATTCTTATTCACCAATGCTCTTGCAATCGCAACCATTTGCTGTTGTCCCCCAGAAAGAGTTCCCGCTCTTTGAGCCGATCTCGAAACCAACTCCGGGAATAACTCATTCACCATTTGCTGCCTTTGCAGATCCGATTCATTGCGAGTAGCCAGAAGTAGATTCTCGCGAACGGTTAGAGAGGCGAATATTTCTCGATCTTCAGGAACATAGGCAATACCCGCTTGTGCGATCTTGTAGGTTAATTTGCCCGACAGAGATTGGCCATTTAACTCAATAGACCCTTCCGAAGGGTATAAACCCAGAATCGCTTTCAAAGTTGTTGATTTACCAACGCCATTGCGCCCCAGTAATGCAGTCACCGAGTGCGCGGGCACTTCAAAAGTTACCCCTTGAAGAATATGTGATTCATTTATTTTTACATGAAGGTCTTTAACAGAAAGCGTGTTCATAACGCTTCTCCGATGTAGGCACTTTGAACAATAGGGTTAGCGATAACATTTTCTGGAGTATCACACACCAACAGTTCTCCGTAGTTCAAAACCGCCAAGCGATCAGCAAGCCCAAGTATCACTTCCATGTGATGTTCGACAATCAAAACCGTTTTATTATGGACTGTTTTCAAAGACCTAATTATCTCCACCAATTCAGGAACATTCTCTACGCTCATGCCAGCCATGGGTTCGTCAAGCAAAACCACTTGTGAGTTCGAAACTAGAACTATTGCTATTTCTAAACGTCTTTTATCTCCATGTGAGAGAGAGCCAGCTTTTTGAAGTGAACGCGGACTCAACCCAACTTGATCGAGACCTTCTTGAGCCTTCGCTACGACCTCTGTAAATGTATATGCGCCACGAAGAATATTGAAAGATTTATTGTTGGCGGCTTGGGCTGCAATTCGAACATTTTCTAAACACGTCAAATTTGGAAAGATGCTGGACGTTTGAAATGTGCGGGCTAGTCCAAGTTTTGCTCGCTCGTAGGGCGCCTTACGAGTGATGTTTCGACCACCAAGAAAAATTTCACCCCGCGTCGGTGCGCGTAGTCCCGAAAGTAAATTAAAGAGAGAAGTCTTGCCTGCGCCGTTAGGACCAATAATCCCTAGAGTTTCATTGGGTTGCACAGAAAGTGTAATTCCCTCAAGAATCTTAGCGCCGCCTATAGTCAAACTTAGGTCTACAACGCTTAGCGCAGATTCCACTCATCACCTCATCAAATATCTACTAACTAGTCGAATAGGAAAGTACCAACATAAGCCATGAAAAGAGAAGCCTGACACTCGTAAGTGCCAGGCTTCTCTATTTCAAGTATTTAACCCAAATACTTATTGACCAACGTTATGGATAGTCTTAATCAAGGCAGGAACATAATGAGACCCGCTCTTGTTCAGTGAAACCAAGAACATTGGTTGGATTACCTGGTGAGTTGTGGCGTTGATCGTCATACGACCCTTAACACCCAACCAAGAAAATCCTTGAAGTTTAGTGATTGCGGTATCCACATTAACTCCAGTGTTACCGGTGAGCGCCTGAACGATCATACGAGCAGCATCGGCACCTGTAGGGGTGAAAAGATCCTGAGTTTGATTGTTTTGTGCGTAGTCAGCTGCAAGTGCAGTAGATGCTGCTCCGTTGTAGACACCAGGGAAGTAACTGTTGGTCAAGATTGCACTTGTGCCATCAAAAATTGTTCCATAAATGTCGTAAGAGGCGACCCCAGCTAAGCCGGTAATTGGCTTGCTGTGAGCAAAAGCTCCCTGTTGCTTCAATGCAGTAAACATTCCACCAGCGGTGAGTGCGTTTGACCAAGCAATGAATGTGTAGGAGGCACCAGCATCAGCAGCCTTCTTCGCATAAGGCGTGAAATCAGTTGCTGTTGTAGCTACTTTGATTTCTGTAAATAGAGCACCTTGAGGTCCTAGTAGAGCTTTAGCAGCCGCGATGTTTCCAGCGCCGAATGCATTGTCTTCAACAAAAAGGACCACGGTCTTGCCTTTAATTGGTCGAATACCAGCAAGTGGTGCAAGATCTTGGGTGGAGTTATTGCCGGAGCGGAACACATACTTATTCGTTGCGCTTACTACTCCGTCAAATTTAGCTGGACCGGAAATATAGAGAACCTTGTTCTGTTGTGCCAAGGGCGCAAGAGTTAAAGCGACAGCAGAAGATGCTGTTCCCACAATGATCTTGGTGCCGTTTCCAACCATGTCCTTGAACGCAGCAGTTGCAGCGGCAGGATCGCCACCATCATCTTTTTTGGTGACTACCAATTTGGCACCATTAATGCTCATTTTTCCACCCGTGTAATACTTCAAGCCCCAGTCGAGCGCTGCGTTGTATGCATCGCCATATGACTTCAATCCACCTGAAGTAGCGGTGATTACACCAATTTTAATATCTGCTGGACTTGCAGCTCCAGCTGGCGCTGAAAGCGCAGCAGGTGCAGCAATAGCGAGGGAGAGTAGTACAACCCCGACGCCTTTGAGTTTTGAGCGGTTTACCATTGAGTTATCTCCAAAAGTTAAAGTGAAGCCAATCGCCTACCAATTGGCTTACGGTTGATTTAAAAGTATAGCCACAGGAATTTCGGGATGAGAGAAGTTGATTGTCACGTTTCTACAACATTTCTTACAGATTGTATGTACACCGACTATTCTCTCCATATGGATACACGATTCATTCCCTCTGAAAAATTCAATGTGAAAGTGGACGGGGGAGATTTAGCCCTCTTTCGATTTGGCCCAAAAAATAACGGTACCCCAGTGCTATTAATTCATGGGGTTACATCAACAAATCGAGCTTTTCAGTTATTTGCGCAATCTCTCATCGCTCGCGGATTTGTGCCTTACGCGGTTGACTTGCGTGGCCGTGGTGACTCCAACCAACTTTCAGCACCATTTGGGATGCGCGCCCACGCAAGAGATCTTGTGGCTGTAATTGATTATTTAGGCTTAGAAAAGGTAGATGTCATAGGACATTCCATGGGTGCATTTGTTGCGGTAGCACTTGTTGGCCTCTACCCCGATCGGGTTTCTCGAACAACCCTTATCGATGGAGGAATTCCACTTCCGCTCCCACCGGGAATGACTATTGAGGAAGTACTACCGCTTGTACTTGGTCCAGCACTGAGCCGTTTAGCAATGAAATTTTCAACAAAAGAGGAATATCGCAATTATTGGAAAGTCCAACCCGCATTTAACAAAGGATGGACATCAGCACTCGATGAATATGCTGATTACGATTTACGGGGGCAATCCCCCGAGTTTCATTCATCAACAAATGTCGACGCAGTCATCGGCGATAACCAAGATATGTTCGGTGAAAGTTTGATCGTTGATTCACTAAAAGGTTTGAAGGAAGAAGTTCTTTTCGTGAAAGCCGAAAGGGGGCTCCAGAACGAACCTCTGGGTCTATACCCACCCATGGTTCTCGACTACGTTCTTCCTCAGTACCCAATGCTCAAACTCGAAATTGTTGAGGATGTAAACCATTACGATATTTTATTGGAAGCCACAGGTGCGGAAAAATGTGCCCAGATAATTTATGGGGATAGGAAGTAGTCATGAATCAACTCCAAGGTAAGAGAGCGTTCATCACAGGTTCTTATCAAGGAATCGGATTAGGAATTGCTCTGGCGCTAGCCCAAGAAGGCGCCGATATAGTTTTGCACGGTCTTGCCGATCAACCCACTATTGATATCGCTGTTGCCGCAGTAAAGAAGGCTGGCGCCGGAAAAGTGGAAACATTTGTTACAGACCTACGCGATAGCTCTGCGACAGAGGATCTTATTCAACAGATTTTAAATTTTGGGCCAGTTGATATTTTGTGCAATAACGCAGGTATTCAATTCACTGCGCCAACAGCGCAGATGCCTCGCAGTAAATGGGATGACATCATTGGAATTAATCTTTCGTCAGTTTTTGACACCATGCGCTTATTGCTACCCCAAATGGCAGAGCGAGGATATGGCCGCGTTATCAACACAGCCTCTGTTCACGGCTTAGTTGCCTCAGTAGCTAAAGCACCTTATGTCGCAGCCAAACACGGCGTTATCGGCATCACTCGCGTAACAGCACTTGAATACGCTGATGCAGGTACAAGGGAATCCGGTGGTGTCACTGTCAATGCAATCTGTCCTGGTTGGGTAGAAACTGCACTTATTGAGTCACAAATTCAAGCGCGAGTTGATAAATTTAACGGCGATCGCGCGGCAGGAATTGCGGACCTGCTTTCAGAAAAACAACCTTCAAAACGCATGTCTACGCCTGATGACATCGGACAAGTTGCGCTTTTCCTTTGTTCTAAGGCCGCTCATAACATCACAGGGGCTGCAATTCCCGTAGACGGAGGATGGACCTCCCAATAGTTGTTGTAAAGTATGGCTATTGCTTTACTCGTTAAATATCAATGTCAAAAAACTGCCGAAAGGGCCACCATGTCTACTGCAACTCTGCACACTTCAATGGGCGACATCATTATTGAATTGTTCCCAAACCATGCACCAAAAACCGTAGCTAACTTTGTTGAATTAGCAACAGGTGCACGCGAGTGGACAGATCCTCGTGATGGCAAGAAGAGCACTGCCAACCTTTTCGATGGCACTGTCTTCCACCGCGTCATTGAAGGCTTCATGATTCAAGGTGGAGACCCACTAGGTCGCGGAACCGGCGGACCGGGATATCGTTTCGCAGATGAATTTCATGGCGAATTAGTTTTTGATCGCCCATACATTTTAGCGATGGCAAATTCTGGACCAGGAACAAATGGTTCACAATTTTTCATTACAGTTGCACCGACTACGTGGCTAAACCGTAAACACACGATCTTCGGCGAAGTAAAAGATAAAGCCAGCCAAGGCGTCGTGGATGCAATCGGCAAAGCGAAGACTGACGCCCAAGATCGCCCCTCAACCCCTATAACGATTAACTCAGTCACGATCGCGTGAAACGCACAGCCACCACAGCACTAATCACCGTAATCTGCGGTTTCTATTTACTGCAGTTACTGATCCCCTCACTTCAAGAACAGTTGTTCCTTATTAATAAGGCGGCATTTAGTGATGGATCAATTCACGGCGTCGGTACTGGTGAGTGGTATCGCGTACTTACCGTTGCGTTGGTGCACGGTGGTTTATTGCACTTAGGGTTCAATATGTATGCACTCTTGATTTTGGGCAATCCCATTGAGCAAGCATTCGGTCGAAACAAGTTACTCATTATCTTTTTTGCTTCCTTGATTACCGGCTCCCTGGCATCATTGGCCCTAGACCCGATCAACCAACCATCCGTCGGTGCATCTGGTGCAATCTTCGGTCTTTTTGGAGCGCTACTCGTCGCGGGCCGCAGAATTGGCGTGGATGTTAAAAGCATCGTCGTAATTATTGGAATCAACTTCGCCATGAGTTTTGTCTTATCGGGGATCGATTGGCATGCCCACCTCGGCGGACTTATTGGAGGGGCGCTGGTTTCGAAGGTAGTTCTACGCAAGAAAAAGATCTGATTTATCCACAGGAGTTATCCACCATGTGGAGGAATTACAACGGTGTAATTAACGCCATTTCGTAGCGAGTGAAAAACCCACGCCAATGAAGGCAAATCCAACAACCATGTTCCATGCACCAATGCCTGGGATTGGATAATTGGTCGAGGTCACATAAAAAACGACGATCCAGGCCAAACCGATTAGAAAACCACTCACCATGACAGGGGCAAGCCAACGAGGGCTCTCCGCAGGTAGCGAAACAGGATGCAAGATCTCGGCTGGAATGACGTTCTTATCTTTTTTACGTAATTTCGACTTTGGCATAGAGCAGAGGGTAACACGGGCTCAGGGGTCTTAGCCAAGACCGCAAAAATGCGAGAAAGCGAGCCAATAGGGGAGACTTCACCCATGCCCGCTCGCAAAATTCTTGTTATTGATAACTACGACTCTTTTGTTTTCAACCTTGTCCAGTACCTCGGCCAGCTCGGGGCGCAATGCACTGTTGTTCGAAACGATGAAGTGGAAGTGACGGATGCAGATAATTACGACGGCGTCTTGATTTCTCCCGGCCCAGGCACACCCGAAAAGGCAGGGGTCAGTGTTGCCATGGTCAAATATTGCGCAGAGAAAAAAATCCCACTTTTTGGAGTCTGCCTCGGCCATCAAGCAATTGGAGTTGCCTATGGCGCCACTGTTTCACAGGCACCTGAATTACTCCATGGAAAAACATCGCAAGTTCACCATCACGAAAAAGGGGTCCTCAAGGATTTACCTTCACCTTTTCAAGCAACTCGTTATCACTCGCTAGCAGTAGAACGTGCAACACTTCCAGAAGAAATTGAAATCACCAGCGAAACAGACTCGGGCGTTGTGATGTCGATGCGTCACAAAACTCTTCCCATTGAAGGCGTGCAATTTCATCCGGAATCCGTACTTACAGAACACGGTCATCACATGCTTGCTAACTGGCTAAATGAATGTGGGGATCCAAGCGCATTGGAGAAAGCAGTAGGACTCTCACCCGTTGTAGGAAAATAGTTTTAAGGTGCTTTATTAACAGTGATTGTCACTGATGAACCAATTGTGTGAGTGCTTCCCGCTTCAGGTGCTTGCGCCAAAATAACACCGGATGCTTGATTGGGATCATAAGCTTGGATTTCATTAATAAGAAAGCCGGCTTGCACAAGTTCAGTACGTGCTTGAATTTCATCAACACCTACAAGTGATGGAACAGCAATATCACCGCTGGCGATTTGCAGAGTTACTCCACTGCCCGCAGAAATCACGGAACCACTTACAGGATCTACTTGTAGAACTGTTCCCTGTGGCTTATCTGAAGGAACAGCAACTGTTTGTGCAATAACAAGACCTGCCGCAGCAAGTGCTGTTCGCGCATCAATAAGTGACATTCCCACCAACCCAGGTGGAACAGTCGCATCACCAGGCCCATCAGAGAGGGTCAAAATCACGCCTGAATTCTTCTTCACCATGGAAGTTGGCAATGGCACCTGACTTGCGACCCGATCTTTTGGAATTCGCCCATCATGTGAGTGCTGAATGGTTACGGTGTAACCGACAAGCAAAGAGCGAGCATCTGATTCTGTGAGCCCAACAACGTTAGGAAGTGCCGCGAGTGTATTTGTTTGAGTGGTACCGGTCTTAGAAACCGCGAAGGCAAATCCACCGCCAAGCACAATGATTAAGGAGGCAATGAGAGCAATTCGACTTCGACCAATAGGTTTGCGGGCAATTTTCGTTTTCACTACTTGGCCGGCGCGAAGTTTGCGGACATCTGAGAGCATTTCAGCGGCACTTTGATATCGGTCTGCAGGTTTCTTCGCCAAGGCGACTGCAAGGAGAATGTTTATCCCTTCAGGTAATTCAGGGTTAAGAGAACTTGGTTTTATAAAATCACCGGAGACATGCTGAAAAGCAATAGAAACGGGTGTATCTCCCGTATATGGCGGGCGCCCAGTGAGGACTTCAAAGAGCAGACAACCTAAAGAGTAGATATCACTTCGGTAGTCAGCGCTTTCGCCCATAGCTTGTTCAGGCGAGAGGTATTGAGCAGTACCTACGATGTTCCACGTGCTTGTAAGTGTTGCACCGATATCATCGAGTGCACGAGCGATACCGAAATCCATCACCTTAACATCGCCTTGATCAGTGATCATGACGTTTGCAGGTTTTATATCCCTATGAACAATTCCTCGCTCATGTGAATATTCAAGTGCTGCTAAAACGCCCTCAGCAATTTCCAGGGTTCGATCTAAAGGCAAACGTTCGCCACTGTGAATGAGTGATCGCAACGTGTGTCCGGAAACTAATTCCATAACTATGTAGGGAGCAGGTACTTCACCCGAGTCGTACACAGCAACGATTCCAGGGTGATTGAGCCCGGCAGCAGCGAGTGCTTCTTTTCTAAAGCGCGCTACAAAGGATGGGTCGCGAGCAAGATCACTTCGTAGAACCTTTACGGCTACCTGCCTAGAAAGGCGTTGATCTTGGGCGATGTACACATCTGCCATACCGCCGGTACCAATCATTTCACCGAGCTTGTAACGATCTCCTAATAAGTTTTTCATACCGCGGCACCTAGAAAAATGGCAACATCATGCACGTTGGTACTTTTCTGGATGTCTGAAATTACGACGGTGACATTATCGGGTGCACCCGAGGCGTATGTCGCGTCAATCAAGAAAGCTACAGCCTCCTCACGGTCGCTAATTGTTAAGCCGACTTTAATTTCATTCTCTCCCACAACAGAGGAGAGTCCGTCACTACATAAAAGAAAACGATCACCGGTTTCAATCTCATAAACCATCAGAGCTGGCGCAAGTGACCCTTCACCCATAATTGCCTGCGTTAGAAGAGAACGTTGCGGATGCTCGCGCACCTCTTGCGCAGTAAGAGCCCCTTGTTCTAATAGCTCTTGCAAAACAGTGTGGTCTCTCGTTAATTGAGTTAATTCATTGCCGCGAAGTCGATAACATCTTGAGTCGCCAATATGAAGTAAGGCAACGTTCTCGCCATTGTTGTACAACATAAGAGCGCTCAAAGTTGTGCCCATACCTGTGAGATCAGAATCGTGTGACGCCACTCGACCAATTTCAGCATCAATATCATCAAGCGAATTAACTAATAAATCCTCTGCCGAATCTGGATCGATACCGCCACTATCTAGAATTGCACACAATTGAGAAAGCGTTGTGATCGCACTGGCTGAAGCAACTTCACCACCTGCATGTCCACCCATTCCGTCGGCAACTGCAATAAGACGTGAATGTATAAGTGCGGAGTCTTCATTTCCTGAACGCACCAAACCAACAACCGACCGAGCGGAAGTCGTGAACAATGGTTCTGACTTTTGAGCCACACTCTCCCCTTCTTAAATCTGATGTCGGATCTGATATCGGATCAGATGTCGGATC
>CAILHY010000012.1 GCA_903834145.1 uncultured Actinomycetes bacterium | reverse complement strand
ACAGGTAATGAGCTCAGTGTAGGTGGATGGGTAGACAGCATGGGGATGTCCAGCTGCGGCCCACACAACTTCATACTCATTTAGCGCTTCATCAATAAGGATAATTTCTGGCTTCGAAATCCACCCCAGTGGGCTTACGCCACCGATTGAGAATCCGGATGCCTCTTTAACGAAATCTGCATCAGCGCGGTGAAGTTTTTCCACTCCAAGATTGTGTGCGACAAGATTAGTATCGACTCGATGTCGTCCACTTGTAATAACTAATAGCGCTAAACCACTGGGAAGTTTGAAGACTATTGATGAGGCAACTTGTCCAACTTCAATACCTAGTCCTTGGGCTGCTTCTGCTGCGGTACGAGCGCTATCGGAGAGTGCAACTATCTGGCCTGTGATTCCAGCGCTATCCAAGAATTCTCGAACACGAATGACGGAGGGGTTTTGTAGCGCTGCTTCCATAAAGTGAGAGTTTAGGGGTAGCGGTCGAGCAAGTGAGGTAGCGTTCGACCTCTTATGAATCCTATTTCCCCACATCGCCGCGCAATCAGAGCGCGAAATGGGCTATGGGCCACATTCTTCATCATGGGAATGGTTTCAATGGCGTGGGTTCCACGCATACCCGAGATCAAGCAATCTATTCATTTTGCTGATGGTGAATTTGGTCTGTTATTGATGGCCAGTACGGTCGGTTCACTCACTGGCGCGCAATTGGCGGGCAGATTAATTCATACATTTGGATCGCGGCGAGTAAGTTCATTTGCCGCAGTGGTCATGCCCTTTGGGCTTATTGCAATTGGATTATCCACCTCATCGCTACAACTTCTCGGCGCACTCTTTGTTATGGGCGCCGGATATTCCAGTTTAGATATTTCCTCGAATACTCAAGCTGTAGTGGTTGAGAAATTGCTCAAACGACGATGGATGTCCACATTTCATGCATTGTGGAGTTCTGGCGCCCTTGTTACCACGGTCTTTGGGGGAATACTCACCCATCACACAACCCCAAAATTTAATCTTATTTTCGTTGGCGTGCTGTGTCTCATTCTCTATGTACCTGCCATTTACTTCATGCTCAATGGAGAACTCGATGAACACGACGGGGGAGATGAGGAAACAAACGCAAAGATTCCTTTGATCTCAAAATCCGTACTTCCCTTATGGGCACTAGGCCTCGGGCTTTTTGGAGCAATAGTTGCAGAAGGCGCAACCGGTGACTGGGGAGCGATCTTGCTGCATGATCATATGCGGATCGACAAGGGACTCAATGCATCTGCATTTGCCAGTTTTTCATTGGCGATGATCATCAGTCGATTCTTGGGTGATCGAATATTGGAGCGCTTAGGTCCTGCTCAAACAGTAAAGATTGGTGGGTATATCGGCGGTTGCGCACTCGGCTTATCCGTTGCAATTGCTGTGCCACTCTCGTCACATTCGCGTCCACTCTCATTGGTGATTATCGATCTTGGATTCGCGATTGCAGGTTTAGGTATGGGGCCAATATTTCCTGCCTATATTTTGGCAGCGAGTGCTGAACCGGGTGTTGCTTCATCCGTTGCCATAGCGCGCGTTGGACTCATTGGCTTTACAGGATTCTTTGTTGGACCCGCCATTACAGGGGGCTTAGCCCAGATAACTTCACTGCCTATTGCAATGGGATTGCCAGCTGTGATGTTTATATTCTCTGGCTATCAATCACACGTCATGAAAGTAAAGAAACTTTAACGGGCATACACCGCGAAGAAGTCACGACTACTGATCGAAAAGTATCTCTTGGCTGGTCGAGCAAAGCCTAAGAGTTTCTTCGCGATTGGCGTCGTTGGAGTTTTGCCTGCTTCATACCACATGTAAGAAATCCATTGAGTATTGATGTCTAATTCCATTGCACGTACGGCGCCAGCAGCTTGCAAGAGTGAGGCCAAGGTATGAACAGAGAGTGCATCTCCTGCAACGTAAACAAAGTCTCCAGTGGCGGTGACTCCAATACCGGAGCGCCAAACAAAGTAGGCATTCTTGACGGTCATGCCCCATGTAGAAAGTTTCTTGCTATCGACGCTTGCCGCGAGTTGCCCATTGTCTACGAGCAAAGAAAGATTTTGGCGCACTGAAAGTACATCAGGAGTCATCTGTACCGTGGTGCCCCAGGTACCAATGTCGGCGTGACCATCACGATAGATAACCAAGGAGGCTCCACCTGGGCGAAGAACTCCGACTGTATTTCCGTTTTCGTAGTATCCGCCTTGAGAGTCTTTCATTTTGAAACCACTGTTAAATGTAGCGAGCAGACCATTTCTATCTGCCGGCACGATCGTCTCTTTCTGAGACCACAGGCTTAGTTTTCCTGGTTCTGAATGTCCGGGATGTTGCACGAATTTCAAAAGAGATCCGCTCATCCAAGAAATCCCTGCTAAATATGAACTGTGTTTCTCATCGGGGCGCATGTAGGCAACTTGAATGGCAGGTTGATTTTTTACAGTGACAACGGTGCGGAAAGTTCCTTCTCCAGCAAGTGCAGGAACGAGCAATGGAGTCAGTGGCGCATGATCGCCAACGATGACGGGAACGCTAGTTCCGTTGAGTAAATTTGAATTCGGTGCACCGCCAACCTTGGGTGGATGCAACTTGTATTGAATGTTTTCAGCGGTGGTGACAACAAACCCCAAGTAGTGATCCCGACCCCATTCAGCAAGGCGGGCGGCAACTGTGTCTGTGCCGGGGGCAGTGAGGGCGCTTCCAACAGACCAGATAAGTGATACTCCTGCGATGACAAGCACTGCGAGAATTGAGGCAAGGATTGGCCGTTGGCGGAGAGTTTTCTTAACTGCGGCAGGTGTTACTTCTTCAATGCTCATGGCAACGATTTCATCATTTCTGTTGTGTGGTTAACGCTGGGAAATCTTTCTAAAAACTGCCGGCGGCAAGAGTGAAAAGATGAGCGCTAGCGGTTTTAATATGGATGGAGCATACCCGACTGATTTCTTACTTTTAATCAGTGACGCGGCGACCTTGCCCACCACTTCAGCACTAACCGTAAAAGGCGCTTCAACCATTCCATGAGTCATGCGAGTACGGACGAAGCCAGGACGAAGCACGCAAACGCTCACACCGGTGCCGCGCAATTTCTCATTGAGTCCACGTGCCATGAAATCTAGTCCCGCCTTTGTTGAGCCGTAAGCAAAGTTGTCATTTCTGGGTCTTGTCTGGGCAAAGGATGAGATGACCAAAATTCTGCCGTGGCCCTGCTCAACCATTTTCTTTGCAATCAACGCCATGATGTAGGAAGCAGCAACATAATTTACCTGCATTGCATTGAGTGCATTTGCTTCATCGCTTAACGTTGAATCATTTCCGAGCGCGCCAATTGCAATGATCGCCAAATCTAGATCGCCTTGGGAAAAGAGCTGTTGAACAAATTTCTCGTGTGAATGCGTATCCGTCGCTTCAAAAGCGATGGGCACGAACGCGGCTTTACTTGAGATGCCTACTATCGGGGAGGGGCTTCTCGATGCCAAGTAGCAGGTAGAGAGATTTTCAAGCGGTAAGTGCTTAAGAATTGCTTGCCCGATTTCACTGGTGGAACCGATGAGGGCGATCGTCTGCGGGCTCTTAAATCCGTTTAGCATAAGTTCAGTCTCCTTGATTGATCTGATTGCCACAAATTGGAAGGGTCCATTAAGGCTCGGACTTTTTGCCACTCGTTCAATCGTGGGTACATCACCGGCACATGTTCAGGGCGAATCCGAGCATCTTTAATCAGATAGATGCGACCTTCGCGCCGGCAAAGTTCTTCATCAAGGGAGTTAAAGATAGCTTCAAGATTTTTCACTCCCTGTGGGATATCAATCGCTAATGTCCATCCTGGTTTTGGAAAACTCAAATAGGCAGGAGATTGCGCGCCGAATCTCTTTAATACACCGAGGAAGGATGCAACTTTGGCATCTCTCATTGTTGCTAATACGCCCTCGATAAAGTCTTCATTGCCATCAGGAACAACAAATTGGTATTGGAAGAATCCGGAATTGCCATACATGCGATTCCAGTGTTGAACACCATCGAGAGGGTGCATGAACGCGCTGAGAGATTTCTTTCCAGAGGCAAGCGGTTTCCGATACCAAACCTCGTTGAATGCCCTGACAGTGAGCGGGTTAATGAGCGAAACCTTCCCAATGTTGGGAAAGCTCAGACCATCTGATTGTTTATTCCTAGAAGGGTGCGGGTGATTTTCATAATTTCCTTTTCCAACGACCCCTCTGCCTCGAAAGTCTCCTGATAAATCAATCCACGCAACGGTATGTTCGAAATCGCTATCGGCGGATTTCAAAGCGTTAAGAAGACGTGAAAGATTAGGTTCGCGTGTTTCCTCCACCTGTACGAATGGCGTTGCAATTGTGCGAAGACGTATGTCCGCTTCAGTGATGATTCCCGTAAGTCCTAAACCGCCTACGGTTGCCCAAAATTGCGAGGCACTTTCACCAGTAGGTAAAAGATTGACGAGTTCACCGCTGGCTAGCAAAAGCTGGATACGTTCAACGCTAGAGGAGAAAGTTCCTGTCACGTGATGGGACTTGCCGTGAATATCAGCGGCAATTGCGCCACCAATTGTGACAAAGCCAGTACCTGGAACAACGGGAGGAAAGAGATTGAATTCGCGTGCCTTATATTCAAGTGAGCGAATCGATGCTCCGGCTCCTACAGTGGCAACACCTGTCTCTGGTGCGATAGAGATCGATGCAATATTTTCTAAGCCAATCGATAATCCGCCAGAGTTGAGTGAGGAATCCCCATAACTGCGTCGAAGACCGTGAGCAAGAATTCCGCGGTCATCTTTTGTTGAAGTTACGAGGTCACCTAACTGGCCAATCGATTCTGGCTGCTCGCTTCTAGAAAGAGCAAAGTTGGTGCGACCCCATCCTGTGGCGTGCGTTACTGGCATCACGGGTAAATAGAGAAAGCAAGTAAGAGTGCAATCGACACAGCGCTAGTAATAAGTACGGGGTCTCGCAGAAGTAGGTCCTCGGGAACTTCACCCGAACCTTTTTCCACCATCCATACATAACGAAATAGCCCCAGGCATAAAGGAAGGAGCGAGATTGCAGCATAAGGAGTTGATTGGTTAAGGGAGAGAGCCCAGAGGCTGTAGCCGGTGAGCGTTACACCAGCAGATGTTGCTAAAACAAAACGCAAGAAGGGGAGTGGGTATTCGCCGATAACAGGGCGGACATTCACATTCGCCAAGGATTCGGCCTCAGCTAAACGCTTTGAAGTCACAACTACAAGTGAACCAAAGGCGGTGACCACTAAGAACCATTTGGAGATGGGAGTGTTTGTTGCCGCAGCGCCGCCAATAGCGCGCATCACAAATCCGAGCGCCACGATCATGAGCTCAATAACGGGTTGGTGCTTAAGACCAAAAGAGTAAGACGTCGTGAAGATGAAATAGCACAGCAGTGTAATTTGAAAAGCGAGATTGAGAGAAAGAGCCAAACCAATACCGGCAATGATGCATAAAACGATGAGCAAGTGAGCTTGATTCTTAGAAATCTTTCCTGAAGCTAAAGGGCGGTGGGACTTGGTGGGATTGGTCTTATCTCGCTCGACATCGCGCAGGTCATTGATGATGTAACCCGCGCTGGCGACAAAGGCGAAGGCAAAGAAAGCCAAGAGGAGATTCTGGGGCACTCCCGAATGAAATAACTTGGCTGCAGCCAGGGGAGCAGCAACGACAAGGAGGTTTTTTATCCATTGTTTAGGACGCAGTGCTTGAACCATCGAAGGCAGGCTGATGTGGCTCACCTTCGTAGTTTAGTGCGGGGAGGGTTACTTCAAGCTAAAAAATGCTGAAGTGATATGCCACCCGATATCTGCGCCACGACCAATAAATACGAAGAGCATCAACGCGGCGCCTGCAAGAGCAATGTCCTTAAAGAATCCCGTTCGTGCAGTCATCTTTGCTGTCGCATCACTTTCTTTCCAGAAGTTATGCATGAGAAGCGCTGTTGGAATCAGGAAGATCGCGATAAGAAGTGCGCCCAAATCAGCATAAATACCAAGGGCTACATAGATGCCTCCGACAAGGATCATCAGACCAGAGACGATGACAGCGAGTTTCGGTGCAGGAACCTTCTTGTACGTGGCATATCCAGTCATTTGCTCAACTTTGGTGAGGTGGCCAATTCCTGATGTGATGAAGATCAGCGCGAAGAGAATGCGACCGATTGCTAGTACTGCGTTCATGAAACTCCTTCAACTATTGAGTTCAGCTAGTGAGCGGAACATCTCTAGATTATGGTCAGATGGTTGAAGGTTCAATCACATAAGGGGTATTTCCCGACTATTCCTGCCCTCTGGACGCAGGTTTCCCCTTCAGGCAGGGCTGCCACTTGCTCTTTGTCAGGGGTAGGGGCTATTTTTCGAACATATGTTCGAAAACCAGATCCCAGAGCACCTCAAGGCCGATGTCCTCGCCGATGGCGCAACTCCTGTGGAGTTCACCTTCGCAGGCAAACGCTTTCGTATCCATGCCGTTTTATCCAGGTGGTGTGAATCCGGAGGATGGTGGAATCGCATCAACGATGGAATCTACAGACCTGATGATCAGGCACGGGGGCTCTGGCGAGTAGAGGCTGCTCCTATCGGGACTCTTAAAACCTTTGATATGGAACGTGATGAAGTCACCGGCATCTGGCGCATCACTGCTATCTAACACTTCTAAAAATGACCTTCACACACCTTCGCGCATGTAGCGCGTACTCACTCAAATATGGCACCACGCAACCACGCGATCTCGTGGCTCGGGCCAGCGAATACGCGATGCCAGCTCTGGCGTTAACTGATCGTGATGGCTTAGCGGGTGCAATTCGTTTTGCACAAAGCTGTGTCGAATACGGCGTTGCTCCGATCATCGGGATTGATCTTGCTGTTGATCTTGGTGTTTCCACAAGTAACAACTTAAATAACAAGACAGAAAAGAAATTACCGCGCATTACTCTTTTGGCGCATAGCGATGGAGGATGGCGCTCGCTCTGTCGCTTATTGACAAGTGTGCACACCTATAAGAATCCTAAGACAGGTCTAACTCGCAGTGGCCCACCGGTTCTGACGTTAGATTTCTTGCAACGCTTTAGTGAATATTCTCAAAACTTGCATGTCTTACATGGCCCAGAATCACCTATTGGCGCAGCTATTGCAGCAAAGCGTCCCGATCTTGCGCTCAATCTTTTCTTGCAAACCCGCGAACTTTTTGCCGATCAAGCTATTGAGTGCGTTTCACATTTAGTGCCGGGCGATGGTCCACGCTCTACCGCTCATGCAGCGCGCTCGCTCATCTTTGCGCGGGATCACCGTATCCCAGCGCTCATCACAAATGCTGTGCGAATGCGTGATCGCGAGGATGGACCTATCGCAGATATTTTGGATTCGGCTCGTCAACTCGTGCCTCTAGATGCACGGCATGTCGAACGTAAAAATGCTGAAGGTTTCTTTAAATCCAGTGATGAAATGATCGCCCTTGCCAATGAGATTGCACGTGCAGGGGGAGAGCGCACAGCTCGCGAACTTTTAGCGACAACACAAGAGTGGGCTACGCGAGCAATTCTTTCGCCAACGCGCGACATAGGTCTGGGTGGAATCCACTTACCCGAACCACATGTAGTGGGCGCCAATTCATCACAAGAAATGGAAGCGATGCTTCGTGGTCGATCAGAGGCGGGGCTTCATTGGCGCTACAACGATAGCGCGAGAATAAGTAAAGCCCGTCAACGTTTAGAGGACGAGTTAGCCACTGTTGCAACGCTGGGATATGAGTCCTATTTTCTTACCGTTGCCGACATTACGGATATGGCTCGCGATCGTGGAATCCGCGTTGCCGCGCGGGGTAGCGGTGCAGGTTCCTTGATCTGTCATCTTCTTGGCATCTCTGGTGTAGATCCTTTGCAACACGGCTTGTTGATGGAGCGCTTTTGTTCGCCTCTTCGTCGGGCGCTTCCGGATATTGATATTGATGTAGAGGCAGCCAGACGGTTAGAAATCTACGACCTTGTGTTTGCTCGTTACGGAGATTCGCAGTGGAGGGCTCCAGGCAATACATCTCGTTGTGCAACAGTTGCGATGGTTGATACCTATCGGGCCAGACATGCAATACGGGATACGGGTGCTGCGTTGGGGTTGCCTTCCATGGAGATAGATCTCATTGCAAAATCATTGCCACATGTGCGTGCTCGCAATATTTCACAAGCTCTGGAAAATCTTCCTGAACTAAGATCTCTCAATCTAAAGAACCCTTTGGCAGCGATGACTATTGCCCTTGCCGAACGCCTTGATGGTCTTCCTAGACATTTAGCCATGCACCCATGCGCCGTTGTTCTCTCTGATGGAGGTTTCCTCGATCGCGCACCCTTACAAGTCAATGCTGGTGGGTATCCCATGGTGGAGTTTGATAAAGATGATGTCGAAGCTGTGGGGCTATTGAAGTTGGACATACTCGGTGTTCGAATGCAGTCGAGTATTGCTTATGCGATTAAGGAGATCGAACGCGTTGAAGCAACATCATTAGATATCGATGCTATTGCACTGGATGACCCAGCAACCTTTGATCTCATTGCATCCACGCGAACCCTGGGTATTTTCCAAGTAGAGAGCCCAGGCCAGCGCGAACTCGTTGGCAAACTTGCACCAGAAACATTTACTGACCTCATCGTCGACATCTCTCTTTTTAGACCAGGGCCAGTTAAAAGCGACATGATTACGCCATTTTTATCTGCCAGAGGCGGATGGAGCCAGGCACAAATTATTCATCCAGATCTCTATGAAACTTTGCGCGAGACTGAAGGCGTTGTCGTTTTCCACGAACAAGTGATTCGGATTATCTCCATCATGACCGGCATATCCCTGGCGCATGCTGATGAGAAACGTCGCTCACTTGGAGACAAAGAGGGGCAACAAGAGATCTGTGATTGGTTTATTCCTGCTGCTCTTGATCGGGGATATACGCAAGAAGTGGTCATGGAAATTTGGGATGTATTACGGGCGTTTGCCTCCTTTGGATTTTGCAAAGCCCATGCTGCTGCCTTTGCTTTGCCGACCTATCAATCTGCATGGCTTAAAGCACATCACCCTGCTGCATTTGTTGCTGGCGTACTTACTCATGACCCAGGTATGTATCCCAAGCGTTTGATACTTGATGATGCACGTCAGATGGGTATCACTGTTTTGCCGGTGGATGTCAATCACTCATCTGGGACATATACCGTTGAACGCGTTGACGCATCTACTGCGCGTGTTCCGATGATTGCGTTTGATGGAGCAGGCACTGGAAGATCTTTAAAGCTCCCCGATGCACGTGGGTATGGGATTCGAATGTCGCTCAGTGATTTATCGGGGATTAGCGCCACCGAGATTGAAAACATTATTGAAGGCCAGCCATATCTTGACTTATCTGATTTCTATGCGCGTGCTGGCGCTTCCTACCCAACGATAGAGCGACTTATTTTGGTAGGCGCATTTGATGACGTACATAACATTGATGCTACGCAGATCAATCGTCGTGATTTGTTGTTGCACTTGAGCGATCTTCATCGTTCGCCCACTCGTGCCCTAGGTGGAGCTCAACTTAATTTTGGGTTCACACCGCCTGCGCTTATTTCTAGCGGGTTACCGGATCTGACCTCGGGGGAGAAGGTTGGTCATGAGGTAGATCATTTAGGTATGGATGTCTCTCATCATCTTCTGGAGTTCTACGCAGATTTCCTCAACAAAATTGGCGCCGTCAGATCCTCAGATCTCCTGGCTCAAAGATCAGGGGCATTAGTTCTTGTTGCAGGAGTAAAGGTGGCGATGCAAACGCCACCAGTGCGTTCGGGTAAGCGCGTCATATTCCTGAGCCTGGATGATGGATATGGCTGCAATGATGCAACTTTCTTTAGCGATGCCCAACAAGATTATGCCGATGTCCTTTTTCACTCACGCCTATTTCTTGTGCGCGGCCATGTCCGTCGTACCGGAGCCCGTGGAGTCTCTCTTCGAGCAACTGGGGCATGGGAATTGCGCTCTGCTTACGAAAAATGGGCTCTCAATCAAAGTACGCTCGTAACGTGACTACAGCAACAATTCTCCATGTAGATATGGATGCGTTCTATGCCTCTGTCACCGAGCGCGATGATCCATCTCTTAAAGGCAAGGCCGTTGTGGTCGGAGCGGGGGCAAGAGGCGTTGTCTTGTCAGCAAACTATTTAGCGCGCACCTACGGGATACATGCTGCAATGCCCGTGGGCAGGGCTCAACGCCTAGCACCGCATGCAGTATTTATTGCACCCGATCATGCACGCTATAGCGAAGTCTCCGAACACATCATGGAAATATTTCACTCCTATACGCCACATGTCGAACCGATATCTCTTGATGAAGCATTCTTAGATGTCACAGGATCGCAACGGTTGATTGGAACGGGGCGAGAAATTGCAACGATGATTCGTGCAAAGGTTGAGGAACAAGAGGGCATCACGTGTTCAGTAGGGATAGCATCATCGAAATTTATTGCAAAACTTGCATCGGGCCGTTGCAAGCCAAATGGAATGTTGGAGATCCCCATTGATCGTGTACTTAATTTTCTACACCCGCTACCCGTTTCAGCAATCTGGGGAGTGGGACCAAAAACGGCCGAAACGCTAGAGCGATTAGGGCTTCGTACTGTTTCTGAAGTTGCCCATACGCCACGAACTACATTGATTCGCGCACTCGGAGAAGCAACAGGTGCATCCTTATACGAATTAGCATGGGGACGCGATTATCGAGATGTCGTCACCGATGAACCAGATAAAAGTATTAGTGCAGCAGAAACTTTTGCGCGAGATATTGATGACCCCGAAATATTGTTGCAAGAGTTATTGCGCCTTACAGAAAAGGCAACGGCACGGTTACGCGGGCGATCACTTTTTTCTAAAACGATTTCTATCAAAGTGCGCTACGCAGATTTTTCAACAATTACTCGATCAAAAACTTTGCCACTTGCTATCGACAGCACCCACGAAACCTACGATGTTGTAAAAGCGCTCTTTAACGCAGTCGGAATAAATGGAGCTCGAGTTCGCTTGGTCGGAGTCAGCCTGGATAATTTGCAGGCCGACGCCCCGGAACAGTTGATTTTGGGTGCACGCGAGCGTGGATGGCGCGAGGCCGATGGAGCGATCGATAAAGC
Source organism: uncultured Actinomycetes bacterium (assembly GCA_903834145.1). Taxonomy (GTDB): domain Bacteria; phylum Actinomycetota; class Actinomycetes; order Nanopelagicales; family Nanopelagicaceae; genus QYPT01. The sequence goes on along the minus strand of CAILHY010000012.1, from coordinate 26,532 downwards.
TCAGGCTCGTTTTGGGCGCCACAGCGTGCGTCCGGCACGATTGGTGGCAAAAGAGGCTGATTCACAGGACTCCGAGTAGGAATTCACAGGCACGTCAGGGTGCATTTGAGCGTGCGATGTCCTATTGTTGTGCACGTTCAGTAACTTTCGATGAGAAGGATCAGAAAAGGAGCGAAAAATGCCACTTTCCGAGCATGAACGCAAACTCCTGGCCCAGATGGAAGAAGCCTTTATTGCTGATGATCCTCGTTTAGTTTCTACCCTCACCGGAACACGGCTCTACCCAGGACGCAATCGAGTCATCATGGGCGTCTCACTCATTTTTCTTGGGCTAGCCACTCTCTTTGCTGGCCTGATTGCCAAGACCACTCCCGTAGGAATTTTGGGCTTCTTGATCTCTTTGGCGGGGGTAACGGTGGCAATTTCTGCCCTAACTGGCGTCAGCGCCTTACGTGCTCCAAAGTCCGGTAAGGGCAAGAAATCAGGGCGAAGTTCCTTGAGTTCACGCATGGAAGATCGCTGGGAGCGCCGAAACTTCGATAAATAGATTAGTAACCGGCTTTGCCCAAGGACCCTTTCGAGGGTCCTTTTTTTATGCCAAAAAATACCCAGGGAGAACTGTGGGGCGCCGGGGATTTAATGGGAGGAGGGTGGTTGAAAATGGAGGGAAATGGGGTAAAGTGGGGGATTAAGCAGCGTTAACCCAGGGGAAGGGGAGTAAAAGGGATGTTTCTTGGTACCCACGAGCCCCGCCTGGATGAGAAGGGTCGCCTGATTTTGCCGGCGAAATTTCGCGAAGAATTATCTCCGGGATTAGTTATTACTAAAGGGCAAGAGCGTTGTCTCTATGTATTTCCATCTGCTGAATTTGCAACCATCACTGAACAGCTAAGACAAGCGCCAGTTACTGCTAAATCAGCACGCGACTACATGCGCGTGATGTTTGCCGGTGCACACGATGAGATTCCTGATCGTCAAGGGCGCATAACAATTCCTCAAGGTTTGCGCACCTACGCCGGACTAGAAAAAGAATGCGTTGTCATTGGTGCAAATACTCGCGTTGAAATTTGGGACGCGACTTCATGGAATGAATATTTGGCAGATCGCGAAAAGGGATTCGCCGATGTTTCCGAGGAGGTATTCCCCGGACTGTTCTAACGAAAAAAAAGAAAGTGGTCTCTCTTGTGGCCACCGCCGACCTTAAGCAACGGCGCCCCTTCCCCGGCGCCGTTCCTAAAAGTTCCGTCGGGCGGCGGTGACCAGAGGAGAGAGCGCAGCAAGAACTTCATTCAACGAAAACTTAAGTGCTTAAGAAAGGCAAGAGAAGTGGGGGAGAAGATGCCAGTACATGTTTCAGTAATGCTTGATCGTTGTATCGCATTACTCACTCCAGCCATTGAAAAGTCTTCTGCGCCAGTTGTTATAGATGCAACTCTCGGCCTAGGTGGGCACAGCGAAGCGCTTCTAAGAAGACATTCTGATTTAACCATTATTGGAATTGATCGCGACCCTGAAGCCATCGCTGTTGCATCTGTTCGCCTTGCCGAATTCGGTAATCGATTCCGTCCGGTGCACGCGGTATATGACGAAATTGACAATGTAATTTCTTCCCAGGGTTATAAGAAAGTTAATGGAATTCTCTTTGACCTCGGCGTTTCCTCCATGCAGATTGATGAGAACGCTCGTGGGTTTTCCTATTCGCAGGATGCTCCACTTGATATGCGTATGGATCGAAGTCAAGGGCAAAGTGCAGGCGATTTAATCAATCACGAGACTCGAGAAAACTTAATTGCTATCTTGAGAAAATTCGGCGAAGAGAAATTTGCTCCAAGGATTGTTGACGCAATACTTCGCCAACGTGCTATAGCCCCAATGAACTCAACCATTCAATTGGCGGAATTAGTTAAAGAAAATATTCCTGCTGCCACTCGTCGTACTGGTGGCAATCCAGCAAAGAGGACTTTTCAGGCGCTACGCATCGCCGTCAATGATGAGCTCGGTGCATTGACTCGCGCGATCCCTGATTCGATGGATGCGCTCATGGTTGGTGGGCGTCTTGTGGTTATGTCATTTCAGTCATTGGAAGATCGCATTGTCAAAGAATTTTTCGTTAAGGCCTCTACATCTACCTCTCCACGTGAATTACCTGTGGAGCTACCTCAATTTGCTGCCAAGTTCTCATTGATCGTAAAGAGCAGCGAAACACCTACGGAGAACGAATTACTTGAAAATCCGAGGTCGCAATCGGTGCGACTTCGTGCAATAGAAAGGATCGCCGCATAGTGGCTATTACATCGCTAGCACCAGACGTATCGACCCCCAAGAAATCACTTGTTGAGAAATCTTCACGCGCCGTTTTGCGCCTGGTTCCAGATATGGGAACTGGGGAAAGAGCCGACAATAAGGCATTCATTACTTTCGTCTCTGTCGTGGGCGGAGTCGGACTACTACTCCTTCTTGGTATCAATACGTTGCTTGCCCAGGGAGCCTTCGAGTTGCACCGCCTTCAAGGGCAAGCGACAACTTTGAGTGATCAACGTGATGCAATGGTGCGTCAAATTGCAAAGGCATCCTCTCCAGATCAATTGGCCGCTGATGCAACAAAGCTCGGCATGGTTCCCTCTGTTAATCCACGTTTTGTTGCGGTAGACCCTTCAACGAATACAACGCCTTCTAAGTAATCATGGGCAATTTCGAAATAGCACGAGATCGGATTCGGTGGCTCATTGCCATTGTTTCCGTTCTCCTCATGCTTTTCGGATTGCGGTTGATTGATATTCAAGCAGTGCAAGCCCAGACCTACGCCCAACGCGCATCAAATGAGATGTCACGAACAAGCATCATGCCTGCTCCTCGTGGTGCAATAACCGATATCAACGGAATCGAGTTTGCCCATAGCGTGTCAGCGCTCAATGTGGTTGTCGATCAGACTTTAGTAAAGGACCCTCTCAAGGCTGCACAAATTGCAGCACCGATCTTGTCGATGTCCGTTGCAGAAATACAGAAGCAAATCACTGGCACACGACGTTGGTTTATGGTTGCGAGAAATGTGACACCCGCTACCTGGAATCGGCTCACCTCCGCTCTTTCTTATTACAACCAATCCCTTGCTCGCGTGGATGTAGGTAAGAGAATTTTCGGTTTCTTCTCAGAGCGCGGGTATATCCGCGAGTATCCATCAGGTTCAACGATTGCCTCTCTCGTGGGATTCGTGAATCAGGCTGGCGTGGGAGCGGCTGGAATCGAATCCAGCTTGAATTCAACGATCACCGGTACTGACGGTAAGTATGTCTATGCAGATGGATATGGAGCTCAAATTCCTGGATCTCAACAAGAACTAATTACCGCAAAGACAGGTACCACCGTTCGATTAACTATTGATCGAGATGTGCAGTGGGTAGCATCGCAAGCAATTCTCGATGCAGTGAAGAAAGCTCATGCACTCAGTGGAACCGTTATTGTGATGGATCCGAAAACCGGAGCAATCTTGGCTCATGCGACGGCGCCAACATTTGATCCAAATAACACATCGCACGTTTCGCTAGCGGAAATGAGCAACCCTTCGGTTCAGGAAGTGTACGAGCCAGGATCTACCGGCAAAGTGATTACTCTTGCGGCGGCCATCGAGGAAAATAAAGTTACTCCAACGACAGTTTTTACAGTGCCTTATGCCATGAAAGTTTCCAATGCTCTCTTTAAAGATCATGAAAAGCATCCGACTGAACGTCTAACCACGACAGGAATTTTGGCGATTTCCAGCAATACCGGGGCTATCCAGGTTGGCGCGAAATTGGGAAATACTGTTTTGTATGACTATCTTCGCAAGTTTGGAATCGGCAGTAGTACCGGTTCAGGTCTTCCCGGTGAGTCAGATGGAAGACTGGCTCCCGTATCAACGTGGTCTGGAACGACTGCCCCCACCGTTGCCTTTGGTCAGGGATATTCAGTGACGGCCATGCAGGCCACAAGCGTCTTTGCAACAATTGCGAATAATGGTGTCCGTGTATCGCCAACGGTGATCGCCGGAACAAGCGACTCGAGTGGAAATTTCACACCATCGCCCAAGCGTGCCAGTGTCAATGTGGTGAGTGCGGCGACTGCGGCGCAAATGCGGCTCATGATGGAGAGCGTTGTTTCAGCACAGGGAACTGCGCCAGAAGCAGCAATACTTGGATATCGAGTAGCGGGAAAGACTGGTACGGCAATGCGAGTTGATGCCACGTGTCATTGCTACAGGGGGTACACAGCATCATTCATTGGATTTGCACCTGCAGATAATCCTCAATATGTAATTAGCGTAACTATTCAAGCACCTCAAGGAATTCATTGGGGCGGCACATTAGGTGCGCCTGTCTTTAAGACCGTAATGTCTTTTGTATTGCAATCCAAACACGTTGCTCCTACGCAAACCATCGCTTCGCCATATCCGCTCAAGGAATCACAGATTGGTGTTCCCACAATCAAGAATTTGAAAAGTCTCAAGAAAGTCACGAAGTGATGATTAGACCCCTCTACTCACATGCTCGCTCTCTGGATTCCATAGGCGCACTTCTGGGTGTACCTGCTGAAACTGCTGAAACTGCTGAAACAGGTGGAGCGGAAGTAGAAATTCTCGGAATGACGAATGTCAGTTCAGAAATTCACGAAGGCGATCTTTTTCTTGCATTTCCTGGAGCGAAAAATCATGGAGCACGCTTTGTACAAGAGGCAAAGTTATTAGGTGCCCGTGCAGTGCTCACTGATACCGAGGGAGCTCCTCTGGTAACAGATTTGCCCACACTAGTTGTGGATGATCCTCGTAAAGCGGCGGGAGATATTAGTTCATGGTTTTATGGCGAACCGATGCGAGATATGTACAGCGCTGGAATCACGGGCACAAACGGAAAAACCACCACGACAACTCTCCTGCATCAAATCTGGACTTTAGCCGGCAGGGAAGGCGGCCTCGTAGGAACCGTTGAGACTCGAATTGGTCGCGATGTAATTGCAAGCAAGCGGACAACCCCAGAGAGCGCCGAACTACAAAGTTTGGTTGCGACCATGCGCGAGCGACATGTGCGAAATCTGGCTATGGAAGTTTCCAGCCATGCGATTGCGCTAAAACGCATGAGAGGCGCCCATTTTAATTCCATTGGGTTTTCAAATTTGACTCAAGATCATCTCGATTTTCATGGATCTATGGAGGAATACTTTCTTACAAAATCTTCACTTTTCACTTTTGAATTCGCTGATCGAGCATTTATCAATATCGACGATGCCTACGGAGCTAAACTCGCTGCATCAACGTCTTTGCCTGTTATCCGACTTTCACGCAGTGATCCGAAAGCGGATTGGACCTATGTTTCGGTGCACCCACATCTCAATGGCCAAGATGTTTGCCTTCGCGGCCCTGGAGGCGTTCTTCTTGAAGGCACGCTTGCCCTCCATGGCGAGTTCAATCTTGACAATGCACTTATGGCGATTGCGATTGCGTTCGATAGCGGGATTGATCTCGTTGACCTAGGCGCTCTATTGCCACGGCTTTCGGGGGCGCAGGGTCGCTTGGAGAGAATTGATGTGGGCCAACCTTTTTCCGCGTTCGTTGATTATGCCCACTCGCCAGATTCTGTAACGCGAGTTCTCGCTACCTGCAAAGCCCTGACGAAGGGGAAAGTTATCGCGGTGTTAGGTTGTGGAGGCGATAGGGATTCATCAAAACGTCCCCTTATGGGCGCAGCGATTTTCCAAGGAGCCGACGTAGCGATATTCACCAGTGATAATCCACGCTCGGAAGATCCGCTTCACATCTTGAACCAAATGACTGCTGGGTTAGATATTAAATCGCCAAATTGCATAATTTCTGATCGAACAGAAGCGATAAACCATGCTGCTTCCATTGCGCAACCGGGAGATGTCGTGGTGGTTTTGGGTAAAGGTCATGAAAGCGGTCAAGATATTAAGGGAGTGATCACGCCATTCGATGATCGAATCGTGCTCGCCGGTGCAATTGAGGCACGCACATGATTCCTATTTCTTTATCTACTTTAGTTGCTGTGGTTGATGGAGTTGCTTTCAACTCTTCTGAGCTACTTATACATGGCGAGTGCACAATAGATTCTAGAGAAGTGACTCCAGATGGAATCTTCTTTGCAATAAAAGGTGAGCACGTGGACGGTGCAGATTTTGCCGATCAAGCATTTGCTCGGGGTGCAGCCATCGTCATTGCTCAAAGAAAAGTTGATGGCCCTTGTGTTGTCGTCGCAGACGTAGTGGCTTCTCTAGGAAAATTGGCCAAGTATGTTCGCGAGCAGCTTCCTGCTCTCGTGGTTATTGGTATTACGGGATCACAAGGCAAGACCACTACAAAGGATTTGCTTTCCTGGGTGACCGCACTCGTGGGGGAGACTGTTGCAACACGGGCTTCATATAACAATGAAATCGGGCTTCCACTCACCCTTCTTGAATGCTCACCGGAAACTCAATTTTGCATTCTTGAAATGGGTGCTCGCCGTTCCGGGGATATTGCTCACTTATGCGATATTGCACACCCAAATATTGGCGTGGTTTTAAAAGTGGGGACTGCACATCTTGGCGAGTTTGGCTCGCAAGAGATTATTGCCAAGACCAAGGGCGAGCTCATCGCATCATTAAGCAAGGACGGCGTAGCAATTTTAGGAACATATGATCATTTTTCTCCACATATGGCCGATGGTTTGCCCATTAAGCGGGTGACCTTTGGCGAAGGGTTTGCGGAAGACGTCCGAGCTACCGATGTAGAAATAAGAGAAGGTCGTGCTCATTTTGATGTAGTAACTCCTATGGGTAGAGCGGCTGTGGGGTTACGAGTAGTCGGTGGGCATCAAGTTGCTAACGCTTTGGCGGTGGCAGCAGTGGCTACAACTCTGGGTATCTCCCTCGACACAATCGCCGGTGGGCTTTCTACCGCAGAGGTCGCGAGTAAGTGGCGTATGCAAATCCATGAAATGCCTGGCCTGCTTGTTATTAATGATGCGTATAACGCAAATGTGGATTCCATGGCTGCTGCTCTGCGGGTTCTCGCTCTTTTTGCTCAAGAACGTGGAGGTCAATCCTGGGCATTTCTAGGAAAGATGCTTGAACTCGGCGAGTCATCCGCACAAGAACACGCAAAGATTGGCACCCTTGCCAAGTCGATGGGTATCGATCACCTTGTCTGTGTAGACGCGCCAGAATACGCAGCACTGCTCAATGATGCCGACGATACAAGAGTGCATCAGTGTTCATCGATCTCGGAGGCCCAATTGCTACTTGAGCATTTCTCGCCCGGTGATGTTGTGCTAGTGAAAGCATCGAGAGCAGAAAAACTAGAATTGTTGGCAGATAGCCTTGTGACTTCGTGGACCAAGAAAATGGGTGAGCAAGAGTGAGAGAAATACTGATTGCGGGCGCAATCTCGCTCGTTATGAGTTTATTTGGTACTCCGATACTTATTCGATGGCTTGCCAGACATGAATATGGGCAGATTATCCGTGATGATGGCCCCTCTTCGCATCACACTAAACGTGGAACGCCCACCATGGGTGGTCTCAATATTATTTTCTCTTCGTTGTTGGGTTTCTTTATCAGTCACATCATCACAAGAACTTCTGTGAGTATTTCAGCGCTACTCGTCATCGGTCTTGTAGTTTCACTGGGGTTTGTTGGCTTTCTCGATGACTGGTTGAAAGTTGCCAAGCAACGTTCATTGGGATTAACAGGTTGGCAAAAAGTAGCGGGACAAACTCTTTTCGCCGCTTTATTTGGTGGCCTTGGAATTCACTTTGCAGATAAGAATGGTCTGACACCAATTTCACTTCATCTTTCTACTCTTCGCGACACTTCTCTCCAACTCACCCCGATTTTAGTCGTCATCGGAGTTATCCTGATGGTGAGCGCCACGAGTAATGGAGTTAATCTGACCGATGGACTAGATGGTTTAGCAACGGGCGCTTCCGTCATGACCTTCCTTTCCTTCATCTTGATCGGTGTTTGGGAATTCGGAGAAGGTTGCGCAGTGACACCCGGAATCAATTGCTACCAAGTGCGCGATCCCTTGGATATTGCCGTGTTGGCTGCGTCCCTTGCTGCTTCATGTACAGGTTTTCTTTGGTGGAATGCATCGCCTGCAAAAATATTCATGGGAGACACCGGTTCTTTAGCATTGGGCGGAGCAATTGCAGGAATTGCGGCAACGTTGCGAATTGAACTGCTCCTCATTCCCCTAGGCGGCCTCTTTGTCATCATCACGATGTCGGTAATTATCCAGCGTGTGTATTTCAAGGCATCCGGTGGTAAACGTGTCTTTAAGATGGCTCCGCTTCAACACCACTTTGAACTCAGTGGTTGGGGTGAAGTAACAATCGTGCTCCGTTTTTGGATTATTGCCGGACTTTCTGTGGCATTGGGCCTTGGATTGTTCTACGCGCAATGGGTATCGAAGTAGCTGTGATCGTCAGCGAAATCGCTCATTCACGCGCTCTTGTTCTTGGCGGTGGCGTGACTGGTCTGGCTGTTACCCAGGCTCTCATCGGGCTTGGTGCACAGACGCACACTTTCGATGAGCGAGGCAAAGATAACGAGAGCAATTTCGTGACGGCCCAGGAAATAATTGATATGGAATGGAATCTCGTTGTCGTCTCACCAGGATGGCGCATGGATCATCCTGTGATCGAAGGTTTGAAAGCTCGCGAAATAAATATTATGAGCGAAATCGATTTTGCCTGGATGGTCCATCTTGAGCGAAACCCAGAACAAAAGTGGGTGGGAGTCACTGGAACGAATGGGAAAACTTCGACCGTTGAATTAACAGCTGCCATGATCCGTGAATCGGGGCACTCAGCGATTGCATGCGGCAATGTTGGGCAGACAGTCATAGATGTTGTCATGGGCGAGCAGAAATTTGATTTCTTAGTGGTCGAACTTTCATCGTTCCAATTGGCGTGGAGTAATCTTCCAGAGTTTTATGCCAGCGCAATTTTGAATGTCGCTGATGACCATGTGGATTGGCATGGAAGTTTTGATAACTATGTTCAGGCCAAAATGCGCATCCTTGCTCGTTCGGAGATTGCAATCCTGAACGCAGATGATGGAGTAGTGGTTCAAGCGAGTCAAAGCCATGAAGGAAGGAAGATTTTCTTCTCTCTAGATACACCCGCTCCCGGGGAGATGGGCTTAGTGGAAGAACTGTTGGTCGATAGGGCCTTTGTTGAGGATCCACAGGAAGCGGCGATGATTGCTGAGTTGCTCGATGTAGCACCTAGTGCGCCCCATAATGTTTCCAATGCCTTTGCCGCATCGGGGATTGCACTCAGTGTTGGCGTAAGTCATGAAGATATTCGCCGAGCAATTCAAGGTTTTCGCCCAGGTCGTCACCGGATTGAAAAAGTAGGTGAATCCGACGGAGTCATATGGATCGATGATTCCAAAGCAACAAACCCGCATGCGGCCGCAGCTTCGTTGATGTCACAGCTTTCGGTTATATGGATTGCTGGGGGCTTGGCAAAAGGTGCATCGATGGTTGACCTTGTTTCTAAAACTCATCGACGAATCCGCACTGCAATTCTTATTGGTTCAGATAGGGAACTTATCGCCGAGCAGCTCAAAGAGCAGGCTCCGGATGTATCCGTGATCCGAATAGATCCACGTCCAGAATCGGGATTCACATTAATGGAACTGGTAGTTACAGCTGCGAAAAAAGTAGCTCGCAAAGGCGACGCTGTTTTGCTTGCTCCCGCCTGTGCCTCTATGGATCAATTTGTTTCCTATGATGACCGCGGTAACCAATTTCGAGATGCAGTGTATAAATTGGTTTTGCCCCAATGAGTAAAGAGAGCTTTCTTTCTAAACCAGTGAGTTCTTACTACTTGCTTGTAGGGAGTACCGCAGCTCTCACTGGGTTGGGTTTAGTGATGATCCTTTCTGCCTCGTCTATTCACTCCCTTGAAACAAATGGCACTTCATATGCCATAGTTTTACGACAATTCCTTTTTTTACTTGTGGCTCTTCCCATAGGATTTATAGCAAGCCGGATTCCGATAGTTCGGTGGCGATCTCTCGCAAAAATTTCATTCTTGATTTCCGTTCTCTTACTCGTAGCCCTACAGTTGCCGGGCATTGGGCATACCGTCAATGGAAATCGGAATTGGTTGGGTTATGGCCCGGTTGTATTTCAACCTAGTGAATTTGCAAAGTTTCTGATGATTCTCTGGGCGGGCTACATGATGGCCAATAGATCGCGTAGCGCTTCGGGAGAAACCAATGTCCTGCTTCTTCTATTACCTGGTTTCCTTGTGGTGATGTTCTTGATCATGGCGGGCAAGGATCTGGGTAACGCCGCGGTCTTTGCTTCAATTCTTCTGTGCTTACTTTTTATTTCCGGCATTCGGTTAAGGCTCTTAGGAATGAGTGCCGCAGTAGCGCTCGGTATCGTAGGAATATTAATCGTGACAACGCCGAATCGAATGAAGCGAATGTTAGTGGTGTTGAATCCCTTTTCTCACGAGTATTACAAACTCAGCGGATGGCAACCGGCTCATAGTTTGATGGGTCTAGCAAGCGGTGGGCTTTTTGGCGTTGGTTTGGGCGCGAGCCGTCAAAAATGGGGGAACCTTGCCGAGGCGCACACAGACTTCATTTTCTCAGTGATTGGCGAGGAGCTGGGATTATTGGGCACACTCTGCGTTCTCGCCCTCCTTGGAGCCCTAATATTCTCGATCTTTAGAATTGCACTTCGAGCTCAAGATGCCATGGTTCGCTATTCATGTGCAGGAATTGGATGTTGGATTGCCACGCAAACCGTTTTAAATATCGGATCCGCAACAAGTGTTCTGCCAGTTGTCGGCGTTACCCTCCCACTACTTTCCTACGGCGGATCCTCTGTCATTGCAACATATCTGGCGTTGGGATTCGTGCTCGGTGCTGCACTACGTGATCCAGCCATCGCTCCTATTATCGGAAAATCAAAGCGATGATGAAGAGACGGATCATTCTTGCAGGTGGTGGTACCGCTGGACACATAGAGCCGGCGTTAGCCGTAGGGCGTGAATGGCTACGCCAACATCCAGCAGATGAGTGCGTATTCCTAGGAACATCATCGGGTTTGGAAACTACACTCGTTCCTCAAGCGGGATTTCCTTTATCCCTAATTCCTAAAGTAGTGATGCCGAGATCGGTGAATCTGGACCTGCTGAAGTTTCCTTTGCGCTTTCTATCCTCGATACGCGCCGCTCGAGAATCAATCTCCGGAGCCGAAGTTGTGATCGGATTCGGTGGGTATGTCAGCGCCTCGGCATACCTGGCAGCTCGACTTGAAAAAGTTCCCATTGTGATTCACGATGCAAATGCAACGATTGGATGGGCAAATAGATTCGGAAGTCTCTTTACGGACTATCTGGCAATCACTCACCCAGTTGAAGATGGCAAATTTAGAGAAGCGCTCCTCACTGGAGTCCCGATGCGTGATGATGTGCAACAAAGTTTTCTGAAAGCAGAGAGCGACTGGAAAGATGCGCGAATAATGGCCAAGAAAGCTCTCGGCTGGAATCCAGATCTGCCAGGAATTCTCATCATGGGCGGATCTCAAGGTTCCGTTTCGCTAAACGCAGTGATCGATGAAGTTCGCTCAGAATTATCATCCAAAGGAATTCAGATTCTTCATTCAGTGGGTAGCAAGAACGAGCTCCCACCAAGCACGACTTCTTACAAAGCGGTTCCATATATCCAGGAAATCGCGACCGGATACTTGGCGGCAGATGTGGTGATTGCAAGGAGTGGAGCAGTTACCGTCGCGGAGATGGGTGCCCTTGGGCGGTTCGCGCTTTTCATTCCATTGCCAGTAGGAAACGGCGAACAGAGGAAGAATGCTTCAGAATTAGTGGATGCGGGTCGTGCCATGGTTATTGAACAGAAAGTTTTCACCGCGAAATGGATTTTGGCGAACATTGACTCCCTCCTTGCCGCTTCCGCTGCAACACCCATATTCGGAAGTAACGTTGACATCCACGCCGCAAGCAAAATCGTTGCATTAGTAGAACATGCGATTGCACAGAGAGGTGACTCCCTATGAAGATTTCTCTGGATGATTTGCGTGGGAAACGTGTTCATTTTGTTGGCATCGGCGGTGCAGGAATGAGTGGGCTAGCCAGAATCATGGTGCGCCAATCCATCCATGTTTCAGGTTCCGATATGAAAGAGTCTTCCGTTCTTTCAGGTCTCAGAGCGATCGGCGCGGAGGTCCATTCCCAACATCGAAGCGAAAATGTGGATGGTTCAGATTTTCTCGTCTTCTCTACTGCCATCAATTTTAAGAATCCAGAAATCATACGTGCCCAGGAACTTGAAATCCCGATGCTTTCGCGTGCCCAAGCCTTAGCGATTTTGATGTCAGAATCGTGCAGCATCGCAGTTGCCGGAACTCACGGCAAGACCACGACTTCATCGATGCTTACCGTGGCGATTCAAAGTTGCGGAGAAGATCCCTCGTTTGCAATAGGTGGAACTCTCACTTCATCGGGTTCTAATGCGCATATGGGAACAGGTAAATTCTTCGTCGCCGAAGCCGATGAGTCCGATGGCTCCTTTATCGCTTATGAGCCATTCGGTGCGATTATCACCAACGTTGAGCATGATCACGTAGATTATTTTGCAACCCCAGAGTCGGTGGTGGATGCCTTTACTGATTTCATCGGGACCATTTCACACGATGGTTTCCTGGTGTATTGCGCCGATGACATCCAAGCCAACGAGTTGGGAAGATCTTCAACCAGTACGAGTACTTTCTCTTATGGAGTCTCTGAAGGAGCCGACCTACGCATCGATCGCATCGAACTCACGCCCAATGGTTCACATGCCAGAGCGCTCTGGAAAGGTAGATCAATAGGGCAGATCGAGCTCAATGTTCCGGGTCTACATAATTTGCTCAACGCATCGGCCGCCCTTACCGCTGGTTTGGCTCTGGGTTTACCTGCTGCTCAACTCATATCCGGGCTCTCCACTTTTCGCGGAACAGGACGCAGATTTGAGTTAAAGGGTCAAGTCCAAGGAATCAGAGTGATCGATGACTATGGACATCACCCCACGGAGATCGTGGCAACTTTGTCAGCGGCACAGAGATATGCAACCGATGGCAGGGTTCTGGTAATTTTCCAACCGCATCGTTATTCGCGAACGAAAGCCTTTACCTCTCAATTTGCGCAATCTCTAAATATGGCAGACCACACGTGGGTACTAGAAATCTACGGAGCCAGCGAAGCGCCAATTCCAGGAGTCAGTGGTCAATCAATATCGCAATTAATGACACCAGGACGCGGAACATTCGAACCGAATTTCATTGCTGCATGTGAGGCCGTCGTTGATTTCGCGAAACCTGGCGATGTGGTGGTAACTCTTGGCGCAGGGGATGTGAGTTCGCTGGCACCAATCATCGTTGAATCCCTCACTAAGAAGTATCTCGAGTCCTAGAGATGGTGCACCTATGAGAAAAGCGCTCACGATATTTGGCGCTCTTATACTCCTTGCGGGGGCTTCCTATCTTTTAGGCTGGTCTTCACTTCTCACTGTCAAGAACATCGTGGTTGTGGGAGCACTAGATACGCAGGGATCACTTCAGATTGAAAACATGAGCGACATCCATCCTGGCGAAAAACTTGCAAGACTTGAAACACGTGTGGTGGCTGGCGCATTATCAAAGGTCTCATGGGTAGAGAGTTCACGTGTGAATCGCAATTGGTTTAATGGAAAAGTCACCATCACGGTCTGGCCAAGAATTCCCATCGCTCGTTATACATCCTCTTATATTGATAAAAATGGAGTCGAGTTTTCTCTGCCAAATATTTCCACTGCAAAGATTCCGGTCGTGGAAACATCAGATGTAGAAGGTTTGAAATTTGCGGCCAAATTACTCACTTCGTTGCCGACTTCTATGGTCTCTGAACTCCAATCACTTCGCACTCGTGGCTCGAGCTCGGCAACTCTTTCAATCCTTCATCGCTCGCTACCTCTTGAACTTGCGTGGGGAGATGACACTGAGACCGCACTTAAAGTGCAGGTATATCAAGCACTTCTTGCTCTTCCGGAGAATTCTAAGATTTCATTTATGGATGTATCGGCGCCACATGCGCCCATTGTTAAATAGGTGTGGTGCAACTTTCTCAAATTTTCATCGATGCAATTTTTAACGCAACTCATCGTGTCGGTGTTTGCTTAGAATTCATCGGCGCTCTACGGTCGCCTCACACAGAGAGAGCACTGTAATTCTCAACTTGAGGTTTACGGTACATGAGGAGGACGCAACGTGGCTTCACCACAAAATTACTTAGCGGTCATCAAGGTTGTTGGTATTGGTGGCGGCGGAGTAAATGCTGTCAATCGCATGATCGATGTTGGACTTAAAGGTGTTGAATTCATTGCCATCAACACCGATGCGCAACATCTGCTCATGAGTGATGCTGATGTGAAATTAGATATTGGTCGCAAATCAACTCGTGGTCTCGGTGCCGGTGCTTCACCCGAACGCGGACGTGAAGCGGTTCTCGATCATGTTGATGAAATTGAAGAAGCGCTACGTGGCGCGGATATGGTTTTCGTTACTGCCGGAGAGGGTGGAGGAACTGGTACTGGAGGGGCACCTATTGTCGCCAAAATTGCGCGCGAACTTGGTGCACTCACTATCGGAGTTGTTACTCGTCCATTCTCCTTTGAAGGGAAAGTGCGTACTCGTCAGGCCGATGAAGGTATCGAGGAGTTGCGCGCAGAAGTTGATACGCTGATCGTGATTCCCAATGATCGACTTCTTGCTATCTCAGATCGCTCCATTACTGCAGTAGAAGCGTTTAAGAGCGCCGATCAAGTTCTTCTCTCAGGTGTTCAAGGAATTACTGAAATAATTACGCAGCCTGGTTTAATCAATTTGGATTTTGCAGATGTAAAAAGTGTCATGACTGATGCGGGTTCGGCACTGATGGGTATCGGTTCTGCTCGCGGTGAAAATCGTGCGGTACGTGCCGCAGAGTTAGCAATTTCTAGCCCGCTCCTAGAGGCTTCAATCGATGGTGCTATGGGAGTTCTCCTCTCAGTTGCTGGTGGATCAGATCTTGGTCTCTTTGAAATCAACGAAGCGTGCGAACTAGTTCAAGCTGCTGCTCATCCAGAGGCAAAGATTATTTTCGGCACAACAATTGATGACGCTCTAGGCGATGAAGTTCGCATTACTGTGATTGCTGCCGGGTTTGATGGTGGATCACCCAAGAAAGTTTCCATGCCAGTAATCGACGCTGCAACGCTCAGTGGGCATGCAGATCCGATCGCAAGCAATGACCCCCTCGCTGTTGCACTTGAACTGCCTGATGAAACTTCTATGCGAAAGCGCGTTACTTTTGAAGAACTCGTGCATGCAGATGACGAGATTGATATACCTGATTTCATGAGGTAAATGTGTTGTTGGCTAAACTTTTTACAACCCGAGATTCTGGTGTCAGCGAACCTCCCTTCGATTCGCTAAACCTTGCCTTCCATGTGGGAGATGATCCAGCGTTCGTGGCAGTAAATCGCCTGAAGGTTGCGGCCCCGCCGATTGCATTCATGAATCAAGTGCACGGTTCCACCGTTGTGGTTGTTGATTCTCTCTCACCGCAAGAGCCAACAGCCGACGCCATGATCACCCAGACCAAGAATCTTGCCTTGGCAGTAATGGTTGCTGACTGCATTCCATTGTTACTGTGGGATAAAGCGCTGACAACAATTGCCGCTGTACATGTTGGCCGACGTGGCCTTGTCAATGGAGTGGCACTATCAACCTTGAACCTCATGAAGGAGCTCGGAGCGATCGACGTGTGCGCCGAGATTGGACCATCAATTTGCGGGAAGTGTTACGAAGTCGGCGCTGATATCTTTGATGAAGTAGTAAGTGGGCATCCCAGCGCTGCATCCACTACAGTGATTGGCACGAAAGCGTTAGACCTGCCGCGTGCGTTGGAGAATGTACTCCGTGCAAAGAGCGTAGAGGTTTCGCGAAGTTCACAATGCACGGTGGAGAATGCTCATTATTTCTCCTATCGTCGCGCTCCCATCACGGGAAGACAAGCGGGGCTGATATGGCTGAGTTAGAAAGAGCGCAAGTGATTGCCCAGAACCTCTCGCTGGTTGAGTCTCGCATTGAGAAAGCGTGCAAGAGCGCAAACCGAGAAAGGTCAGAAGTTGTTCTGGTCGCCGTGACAAAGACCTATCCCGTAGCCGATGTAGAAATTCTTGCCAATCTTGGTCTTTCTCATTTCGGTGAGAATCGAGATCAAGAAGGGCGCGAGAAATCTGCCAACGTGCCAGCACATTGGCATTTCCAAGGACAGATCCAAAGTAACAAGATCCCTTCCATTGCTTCTTGGGCGCACACGGTGCATTCACTCGATGAGAAGAGGCATTGTGAGAAATTGGCGCGCTCCCTGCCCGAGGGAAAAAAATTAGGAATATTTATTCAGGTTGCTTTAGATGAATCTCCAGGCCGGGGCGGAGTTGCCCCTGATGGCCTTGCAGAAATGGCCGACTGGGTGCTTACTTTTCCGTTTTTAATACTGCACGGTTTGATGGCGGTGGCTCCGTTGGGCGAAGTGCCCGACCAAGCCTTTGGACGACTTGCCTCCATTCATAGCGTCTTTAGCCAACAATTCCCCGATTCCTCTGCACTCTCTGCTGGAATGAGTGATGATTTCGAGAGTGCAATTGCGCATGGTGCGACACATGTGCGTATCGGTAGTTCAATCCTGGGTTCGCGTAGTAACCCCCTGTAGCGTTGACCTATGGCTAATGCATTGCGCAAGATGGCGAATTACTTGGGACTCATGGACGACCTCGAAATGGACGTCATTGAACAACCGAGCACACGAGTTTCTGCCCCTGAGGTTCGTATTAAGACTCGCGAGGCGCGCAATACCCCTCTTGCGGTAGCACCTGCGCCAGCGGTGCAAATGGATCTTCCAGTGTTAGATCGCATTGTGACTTTGCATCCTCGCTTCTATAACGAAGCGCGCACGATTGGCGAGCACTACCGACTTGGCAATCCTGTCATTATGAATTTGAGCGATATGGAAGAGAACGAACGCAAACGCCTGGTGGATTTTGCAAGTGGGCTTGTCTTTGGACATAACGGAAAGATCGAGCGCGTAACCTCGAAAGTATTTTTGCTTTCACCAGCAAATGTAAAAGTGAGCAGCGAAGATAAGACTGCAGCAGCTGAAGCAAGTTTCTTTAACCAAAGCTGATGCTGCAAATCGGTAGCCTTCTCGTAACAATCTTGCGATTGTTCCTTTTTGCCCTTTTAGGGCGATTGATTCTTGATTACGTGCGTATGTTTTCACAATCATGGCGCCCCAAAGGAATCATGTTGTATTTGGCCGAGGCGATCTACGGGATTACCGACAAGCCCACTGCGCTTGTGCGCCGGTTTGTTCCGCCACTTCGATTAGGTTCGGTTAGTTTGGATCTTTCTTTTCTCGTTCTTTTCTTTGCTGTACAACTGGCTATTCCGCTCGTTTCGCGACTCTAGTAGCGCATCAAGCTTTCACTAAATGGGCCACCAGTCCGTGTTCATTATGCCCATGAACGAGGGAAGCATCGTGAGTGAGTTCTAAGGCCAGTACTTCGGCTGAGATTGCTTGCGATGAATTCACAATTGCACTCACTACGTCATCGTGGGCATTGAACGTGACGAGAATGCGGTCACTGATCTCAAATCCTTGAGTCTTACGAGCTTCCTGTAGGAAGCGGATAACTTCACGAACATTTCCTGCCGCGATAAGTTCAGGGGTCATTTCTAGATCCAAGGCAACGCTTTCCCCGTCATGGCTGGCAACAGTCCATCCAGTTTTAGGCGCCTCTGTTATCACCAAGTCATCCAAAGTAATTTTCCATTCACCGCTTGCGCTAGAGATATTTACAAATCCTTCTTTGCGAATTTTGGATACAAGTGAGGTTGCCGATAGCGCCAGAATTGCTTGAGAAATTTCTTGGACGTGAGCACCGTGTTTGGATCCGAGAGTTCTAAAGTTTGCTTTGACACTGACATCAACCAAATCTCCATGAGCCATGGAAATATCTTCGAGTTCGATGACATTGAGTTCGTCTGCAATCTGCTCTTTCATCGCCGGTGGGAGTTGATCCCACCCGGGTGCTGCAATGAGGGCACGTTGAAGTGGTTGGCGGGTCTTCATTGAAGACTCTGCTCGCGCTGCACGTCCAAGTTCAACAATTCTGCGAGTTTGGCGCACTTGTGCCGACAGGGTTTTATCAATCATCTCTGAATGAGCAACAGGGAAATCTGCAAGGTGCACTGATTCGACCAAAGTCGTTTCGACAGGGCGAATAAGTTCCTGCCATACATGTTCAGTAATAAAGGGAATCAAAGGCGCCATAAGTAAGGTCACCGTTCGCAGGGCATCATGAAGCGTTGCGAGCGCTGATGCATCGCCATCCCAAAAGCGTCTGCGTGAGCGACGTACATACCAGTTGGAAAGATCATCGATAAATTCACTGAGTGATTTGCCAGCACGTTGAGTATCAAAATCTGCCAGTGCGCTATCAACTTCGAGAATCAATTCTTGTAAGTCTGAGTAAATCCAGCGATCCATCAGAGGTCGATCAGAAATTGCTGGAACGTTACTTAAATCAAAGTCAGATGCTTTGGCGTACAGTGCTAAAAAAGAGACGGTGTTCCAGTAGGTAAGTAACGTTTTGCGCACAACGTCATTTATCGCTTCATGTCCCACGCGTCTTGCAGCCCAAGGAGAGCCCGCGGCCAACATGTACCAACGCACCGCGTCAGCACCGTGTTCGTCCATCAGCGGAAGTGGTTCTAGAACATTTCCAACATGCTTGCTCATCTTGCGACCATCTTTATCCAAGATATGACCTAAGCAGAGAACAGTTTTGTAGGAACTTTCCTCGAAGACCAGGGTTCCAATAGTCATCAATGTGTAGAACCAACCACGTGTTTGGTCAATTGCCTCAGCAATAAAATCTGCTGGATAGGCGCTTTTGAATTTCTCTACCGATCCCTCTTTATGCGGGTAGCCCCATTGTGCAAAAGGCATCGCACCTGAGTCATACCAACAATCAATAACTTCATTGACCCGGATCATAGGAGCGGCGCATATGTTGCAAGCCCAGGAAATATCATCAACAAACGGGCGGTGTGGATCGAGATTGCTTAATTCCATACCTGCAAGTTGACCAAGTTCGGCCAAGGAACCGATACACACATCATGGGCATTTTCGCAGCGCCAGATGGGGAGCGGAGTTCCCCAATAGCGATTTCTAGAAAGCGCCCAATCGATATTGTTATTGAGCCAATCTCCATAGCGCCCCGTTTTGATTGTGGTTGGGTGCCAATCGGTTTTCTCGTTCTCTCGAATGAGTTCATCTTTTATGGATGTCGTCCTTATGTACCAAGAAGGTTGTGCGTAATACAAAAGAGCGGTGTGGCAACGCCAGCAATGCGGATATTGGTGCTCGTAAGGTTGATGTTTATAGAGCGCGCCGTGAGTGCGTAATTCTTTCACCAGCAATTTGTCTGCATCTTTAAAAAACATTCCACCAACAAGTTCGACCTCGGGCAAAAATGTTCCATTTGCGGCAATCGGATTTACAACAGGTAGGCCGTATCCACGGCAGACCAGAAGGTCGTCAGCGCCAAAGGCAGGGGATTGATGCACAAGCCCGGTGCCATCTTCGGTAGTGACATATGTAGCTAGAACAACAAAGTGAGAGTCAGGGATATCCACGTAATTAAAGGGACGTCGATAAGTGGTTCGCTCTAAATCTTTGCCAAGAATCTTCTGAAGGATGTTCGTTTCCCCTTTGAGGAAACCCACTAATGGTTGCGCGATGACCAGTACTTCTGCGCCATCGTCGGTTTTTTCCTCCACCACCAGATACGTGACATCGGGGTGAACGGCTATTGCCGTATTTGAAACAAGAGTCCATGGCGTTGTGGTCCAGACCAACAAACTTGCACCCAGTTGTGCCAGCGGGCCAGAGGTGATCGGAAAGCGGACATAAACAGAAGGGTCGGTGATGGTTTCATAACCTTGAGCCAATTCGTGATCAGAAAGACCAGTTCCGCAACGTGGGCAATAAGGTGCCACGCGATGATCTTGAACGAGAAGCCCCTTGTTCCAAATCTCCTTCAGGCTCCACCAGACGCTCTCAACGTAGTCAGGGGACATGGTCCAGTAGGCCTCATCAAAATCAACCCAAAAACCCATGCGATCGGTCATCTGTGTAAAAGCGCCGACGTGACGCTGGACAGATTCGCGACATTTGTCATTGAAAGGCGCAATACCAAATTTCTCGATGTCACCTTTGCCCGCAAAACCCAATTCCTTCTCCACCGCAATTTCCACAGGCAAACCGTGGCAATCCCACCCCGCTTTGCGAAGGACGTGCTTGCCTTTCATAGTGTGATAACGAGGAAAGACGTCCTTAAAAACGCGGGCTTCAATGTGGTGTGTGCCGGGGGCGCCATTGGCAGTAGGTGGGCCCTCGTAAAAGGTCCAAGCGGGGGCGCCCTCGCGGGAGGATAAGGATTTATGGAAGATCGAGTTCTCGCGCCAGAATTCAAGGATTCCATGCTCCATGGCAGGTAGATCCACATGGGGTGAAATAGCGCGATACGTACTCATTGGGCGAACTCTATTCCATCGCGCGCGAGACTGGCATTTCGCGCCATAAGCGCATAGGGTGCGCGCCGTGGTCAAGAAAATAGCGAAAAAAGCAGCAGAGAAGAAAGCACCTGCGAAAAAGGCACCTGCCAAGAAAGCAGTAGCTAAAGCACCTGCTAAAACTCCTGCCAAGAAAGCAGTAGCTAAAGCACCTGCTAAAACTCCTGCCAAGAAAGCAGCAGCTAAAGCACCTGCTAAAACTCCTGCCAAGAAAGCACCAGCAAAGCCATCTTCAAAGGCACCTGTAAAGAAAGCCCCCGGCCGCCCGTTCCCTTCCAAAGCTGAACTTGCACCGGCCCCTGTTTCTGCCCCCGCGCTCGTTGTAGCGCCACCTGTGATCGTGGAAGAGCGTCGACTAGTGATGCCCCCACCTGCGCGGCCTGCAAAGAGTTCAAAGAAAATCGCTCCACTCAAGCCACTCAAGGGTGCACCGACGCCGGTTGTCGTTTCAGAAAATGAATCTCCATGGAGCGCGGCCGAACTCAAGGCGATGAAAACAGAATTAGCAAAAGAACTTCTTCGTCTTAACGTTGAATTAGCAGCGGTTGAGAGCGAAATGGATGACTTGATTCACGAATCTGGCGAAGGCGCCGGAGATGATCAAGCAGATGCCGGAACTAAGACTTTTGAGCGCGAGCATGAGATGTCACTTGTCATCAATGCGCGCGACATGGTGCTGCAAACTGAGCGAGCACTTGAGCGTATCGAAGAAAAAACCTATGGACGTTGCGAAGAATGTGGCAACCCCATCGGCAAAGCTCGTTTACAAGTCTTTCCTCGCGCAACCTTGTGCATGGTCTGTAAAGCGAAGGAAGAACGGCGCTAATTTTGCGCGCCAAGCAACCCATCTGGATCCATGTCCTATTCGCCGCATGGTTGGTGTGGATGGTCGATGTCGCGACAAAGACCTGGGCGCTCGCAACTCTTGAAGGCAAAGCCCCGCGCCATATTATTGGCACGTTTTTACAATTCACTTTTACTCGGAATTCCGGTGCGGCTTTTAGTTTCGCACCAGGTGGGACGATATTTCTCACGACCTTCGCTCTGATCGTTGTCGGCGCCATCGCTTATTGGGCGCGCAAAATTACTTCTGGTTCATGGGGAATCGTTTTGGGATTGGTTCTCGGTGGATCGCTAGGAAACCTCACGGATCGTGTTTTCCGTACTGGGACGACGCATAGTTTCGCTCGAGGTGAGGTAATCGACTGGATTCAAACGCCTCATTGGCCCATATTTAACGTTGCAGATTCGGCTATTGTGATTGCAGCGCTCTTGGCGATGATCCTTTCGATTCGCAACATTGTCCCAATTTCGCGACAAGTACTCGATGACCCAGATGGCAAAGAGAGTGAGGATTCACATGAGTCGTGAAATGCGAACCCTCGTCGTTCCCGAAGGTGTTGCTGGCGAGAGAGTAGATAGCGCACTTACTCGAGTCTTGGGCCTTTCCCGGACAACGATTGCGCGATTGCTCGATGACGGCGAAATTACCTGCAATGGGTCAGTAATGACTAAATCAGAGCGCGTTACTGATGGACAAGCGATCGAAATTTTAATGCCCGATACAACTGTTGCGCCCCCAATTCCTTTGACCCCGCTGGCTGGACTTACCATCGTGTACGACGATGATGCGATTGTTGTTATCGATAAACCGGTAGGGGTTGCGGCTCATCCAAGTCCTGGTTGGACTGGACCAACGGTCGTCGGCGCTCTTATGGCAGCTGGTTATAGCGTTTCTACGAGTGGCGCCGCTGAGCGAGCAGGGATTGTTCATCGCCTTGATGTTGGAACGAGTGGATTGATGATTGTGGCCAAGACAGATCGCGCCTACACCGTTCTCAAGGATGCATTTAGAAATAGAGAAGTAGAGAAGGTTTACCACGCTCTTGTTCAAGGACATATGGATCCCTCGACAGGAACGATTGATGCGCCGATTGATCGTCATCCTAAAGAGGATTACCGATTTGCCGTTGTAGCCGATGGCAAGCCCAGCATCACGCATTACGAAGTAATCGAGTATTACCGTGGCGTTTCATTGGTAAAGGTAGAACTTGAAACTGGACGCACTCATCAGATTCGCGTTCACTTTTCCGCGCTTCGTCATCCATTGGTGGGGGACATGACCTATGGAGCAGACCCAACTTTGGCCGCACGTCTTGAAATGTCGCGCCCATGGTTGCACGCGCTCGAATTGCATTTCGAGCACCCTATTACTGGCCAACCAATGGACCTCCACGCCCCGTATCCGGCAGATCTCGTTCGCGCCTTGGCGTTGCTCGACACATCTGTCCTTCCTTAGGGCTAGTCTCACCAGCCGTGGCCTCTTTCGTACATCTTCACGTACACACCGAGTATTCAATGCTCGATGGAGCCGCACGAGTCGGGGATTTAGTCGCCGAAGTCGCTAAACAAGAAATGCCTGCAATTGCCATGACCGATCACGGAAATGTATTCGGCGCCTTTGATTTCTATAAACAAGCTAAGAAGGCCGGAGTTAAACCGATCATCGGCATTGAAGCCTACGTGGCGCCCGAATCGCGTTTTGATAAACGACGCGTGAAATGGGCCGAAGGCGGAGAAGATGATGTCTCTGGTGGCGGTGCATATACGCACATGACAATTTTGGCTGAAAACAACGAAGGTCTGGGCAATCTCTTTCGTCTATCGTCGCTGGCATCCCTGGAAGGCTATTACTACAAGCCTCGGATGGATCGTGAATTACTTTCCAAATACAGCAAAGGTCTTATTGCTACAACAGGATGTCCTGGCGGCGAAATTCAAACGCGTTTACGTATGGGTGCTTACAAGGAAGCGATTCGCGCTGCAAGCGAACTACGTGACATCTTCGGACCAGAAAATTTCTTCCTTGAAATCATGGACCACGGAATTGAAATTGAATCTCGCGTAAAAGCAGACCTGTTACGACTTGGCAAAGAACTCAACTTGCCACTTGTAGCAACAAACGATCTGCATTACACATTTCGCGAAGATGCTGCAGCCCACGAAGTTCTCTTGTGCGTGCAATCGGGATCCATCCTTGCGGACCCTAAGCGATTCAAATTCGAAAATGATTCTTTCTATCTCAAGACGCCACAGGAGATGCGAGAACTCTTTAAAGAGATCCCCGAAAGTTGCGACAACACATTACTCATTGCCGAGCGATGCAACGTGACGTTGCGCGAGGGTGAAAACCTCCTTCCAAAATTTACTGTCCCAGAAGGCGAAACAGAGGACTCATGGCTTCGTAAAGAGACCGAACGAGGATTGTCAGAAAAGATGCATGGTGATATTCCTAGCATCCACCGCGAACGTATGAATTACGAACTCGACGTCATGATCAAGATGGGTTTCCCTGGCTACTTCCTTGTGGTGGCAGACCTTGTTGGACATGCAAAACGAGAAGGTATTCGCGTAGGTCCAGGGCGTGGCTCAGCGGCCGGTTCGCTCGTCTCGTATGCACTGGGTATTACCGCCCTTGATCCGATCGAACACGGACTCTTGTTCGAGCGCTTTCTCAACCCTGAACGTATCTCCATGCCTGATATCGACCTGGACTTTGACGAGCGCAGGCGTAGCGAAATGATTCGATACGCGACCACTAAATACGGTGAAGATCGCGTAGCTCAAATCATTACCTACGGAACAATCAAATCAAAACAGTCCATCAAGGATTCAACGCGAGTTCTGGGATACCCGTATGCAATCGGAGACAAACTCACAAAGGCTCTACCGCCGGCAATTATGGGTAAAGATATTTCCCTTGCTGGTGTATTTGATTCTAAGAATGATCGCTATGTAGAAGCAAGTGAATTTAGAGCGCTCTATGAGTCCGATCCCGATTCCAAAAGAGTTGTTGATACAGCGCGCGGACTTGAAGGCCTGAAGAGGCAATGGGGAGTGCATGCTGCCGGAGTAATTCTCTCAGCCGAGCCTTTGCTAGATGTCATTCCTATTCATCGCCGTGAAGCAGACGGAGCAATCATCACGCAATTTGATATGGGTGCTTGCGAGGCTACTGGATTATTGAAGATGGATTTCCTGGGTTTGCGAAACCTTTCTGTTCTTGATGATTGCTTACTCAATATCAAAGCCAATAAAGGTGTCGATGTTGTTCTTGAAGATCTCACTCTGGATGACCCAAAGACTTTTGAACTCTTAGGACGAGGAGACACGCTAGGTGTCTTCCAGCTAGATGGTGGCCCGATGCGTGCACTCTTGCGCTCCATGGTTCCTGACTCCTTTGCCGACATTTCTGCGGTGATCGCGTTGTATCGACCTGGTCCCATGGGCGAAAATGCGCACAATAACTATGCCGATCGCAAGAATTCTCGTAAGCCGGTAGAGCCCATTCATCCAGAACTTTCTGAACCTTTACAAGAGATTCTTGGCGATACTTACGGCTTAATTGTGTATCAAGAACAAGTAATGGCGATCGCTCAAAAAGTGGCAGGTTTTTCTTTGGGCCGCGCAGATCTCTTGCGTAAAGCAATGGGTAAGAAAGATCGTTTGATTCTCGATAAGGAGTATGTTCATTTCGAAGCGGGAATGAAGTCCAATGGATTTGGTGATGCCGCAATCGCAGAGTTGTGGAAAACGCTGATTCCGTTTTCGGATTACGCATTCAACCGTGCCCACAGCGCTGGATACGGAGTTGTTTCGTATTGGACTGCTTATCTCAAAGCCAATTATCCAACTGAGTATATGGCCGCTCTCTTAACGAGTGTTCGTGATGATAAAGATAAGTCCGCTCTGTATTTGAGTGAATGTCGGCGAATGGGCATCAAAGTATTACCACCAGATGTCAACGAGTCTGATGCTGAATACACTCCACGTGGAGTCGATATTCGTTTTGGATTAGCAGCAATTCGCAATGTCGGCGAAGGTGTAGTTGCATCCATCAAGAAGTCCCGCGCCGAACGCGGGCGATTCACCTCCTTTGGAGATTTCTTAGCAAAAGTTGATGTTCAGGTTTGTAACAAGAAAACTATTGAGTCATTGATTAAAGCAGGAGCTTTCGATTCCTTTGAAGTAGCACGCAAAGGTTTAATGGCGGTGCATCTGGAAGCCATCGATTCAGTTATGGAATCAAAACGAGCAGAGGCGATCGGTCAGTTCGATTTATTCGGTGGAGAGGCAATTACGCAGGCAGCGGGCGTGGACCTGGATGTTCCTGTTGGTGAATGGGAGAAGTCCTTGCTCTTGAGTTATGAGAGAGAAATGCTCGGCCTTTATGTGTCGGATCATCCCCTCTTGGGTATTGAGCACGTCTTGCGATCTGCCACTGACATGACTATCAGCCAACTGCTTGATGATTCGGCCGCTCAAGATCAAATGGTGACCATCGGCGGATTGGTTACTGGAATTCAGCGCAAGGTCACTCGCCAGGGTGATTCATGGGCGATTGTGACGATCGAAGATCTTGAAGGCTCTTTAGAGGCCCTTTTCTTTTCTAAGACGTATACGCAATATGCCCTCACACTTACGGAGGATCGAGTTGTTGTCATTAGAGGCCGCGCCGACAGGCGCGATGACTTGCTTCGCTTCACTGCACTGGAGATGACAATCCCTGATGTTTCAACGGCGCCTACGGGGCCACTTTCACTGACTATGCCGATCCATCAATGCACGCCGCCGATCATCGAACGTCTGAAGGAGATACTTCGAACGCATCCAGGAAACCGTGAGGTTCATTTGCATTTGGATGACTTAGGCAGGACGACGGTAATGAAATTGGGTTCGCGTGTGACTGCTTCACCGAGTTTGAGTGCAGATTTGAAATCAATTCTCGGTCCCGATTGTCTTACTTGAACGGGCTTACTTGAACGGGCTT